>NZ_JBVYOJ010000003.1:63285-378726 GCF_056120465.1 Paenibacillus sp. sgz302148 | reverse complement strand
TACTAATCGGTCGAGGGCTTAACTAAACAATCCCCGGTTACCCACCGGGAAGCTAAGGATATCGAAGCACACTTACTTTCGCATTCAGTTTTCAGGGAATAATACCTGAATTGTTCATACCTCAGGAGAGGTACCCAAGAGGCCGAAGGGGGCGCTTTGCTAAAGCGTTAGGGTGTAACAGCCGCGAGGGTTCGAATCCCTCTCTCTCCGCCACGGATATCTGAGGAAATGAATAATACCATTATGGCGGCGTAGCTCAGCTGGCTAGAGCGTACGGTTCATACCCGTGAGGTCGGGGGTTCGATCCCCTCTGCCGCTACCATATGGAGGCTTAGCTCAGCTGGGAGAGCATCTGCCTTACAAGCAGAGGGTCGGGGGTTCGATCCCCTCAGCCTCCACCATTTAACTTTGAAAATCTATTATGCCGCTGTAGCTCAACTGGTAGAGCAACTGACTTGTAATCAGTAGGTTGGGGGTTCAAGTCCTCTCGGCGGCACCATCTTTACCAATGCGGAGCTGTGGTGTAGAGGCCTAACATGCCTGCCTGTCACGCAGGAGACCGCGGGTTCGAATCCCGTCAGCTCCGCCATTTATTTTCCTATTTAGGGACAAGAACCCTTGGGGGTTCATTTTTTATTTGTATATGGCTCGGTAGCTCAGTTGGTAGAGCAGAGGACTGAAAATCCTCGTGTCGGCGGTTCGATTCCGTCCCGAGCCACCATGTATATCATGGAGGATTAGCGAAGTGGCCAAACGCAGCAGACTGTAAATCTGTTCTCTGACGAGTTCGGTGGTTCGAATCCATCATCCTCCACCATTTGCTCATTTATGAGCCATTAGCTCAGTTGGTAGAGCACCTGACTTTTAATCAGGGTGTCGAAGGTTCGAGTCCTTCATGGCTCACCATGTTAACAAATCGTAAGCTTCTAATCGTTGATTAGGAGCTTATTTTTTTTGGTTCAAGAACGAAATAAAAAAAAGCGGGGCTCTCGCCGGACTAACGGCGAAGGCCCCAAAGAAGTATACATTAAGGAGGGATAAGCAAGAATTCAAGGTGAATCAAGGAACGATAAACGGCAGTTGACTAAGCAATATGCTCGGCTGCAGCCGACAAGATTTTGTACTTGTGCAAATAATCCCGCCAAGCAAAATCACCGCGATTGAGCGATCGGATCAACAGTTCGGCCGTTGCAATGTTCGTGGCTACCGGTATGCACTGTACGTCGCACAGGCGAAGCAAAGCCATAATATCCGGTTCGTGGGGCTGAACCATGAGCGGATCTCGCAAGAAAATAACGAGGTCGACTTCATTAGTTGCGACCATGGCGCCAATCTGCTGATCTCCCCCGAGCGGTCCTGATTTGAACAAATGCACATCAAGCTCGGTCCTTCCCATGATGCGGGAACCTGTTGTACCGGTTGCGTACAATTGATGATGTTCAAATACGGGCTGATACGCTGTGACGAAGTTCATCATTTCTTCCTTCTTCCGGTCATGGGCAATCAATACGACTTTCATCCCAAAACACCTCCAGATTGTCATCATTCCGATCAAGACAGACATCGACATCATTGCAGAAAACACAAAGAGCCTAGTCGGGTGTATAAGATCCGATTAGGCTCCATTGCCTTGTGGTGATACGCCATTGTATCGCGGGAAGCTTATAACGGAATTATATATCGACCTAATCTTTATGTCAAGGAAAGTAACATATAATTATCGTTTTTAAAATTTATTTAGTTAATTATCGATAATGTATTGATTTTGTGTTATATAATATACAATAAAGTGTGATGTATATGTGCGATGTGGAGGTGCTAAAGGATGAGGGTAATTTTACTTCTTGAGGAATTATCGACAATCGATCCGCACTCCGAGTCCAATGAGGAGCGACAGACGGAGAATGACACAATGCAATCTGGGCGAATCGCCGCCAAGGCTTCCGAGCATTTGACACATTGTGGTTGTGCGGTTGTTCGGGCATCGTCGTCATTAGAAACACAGCGCATCATTCGGAATCATGAAGTGGATGCGGTCGTATTCGCCATACCGATAACCGAGCTTGCAGCAAGCATACGGGTGTTGAACAACATTGTAGATATCCAAGCATCCGACCGTGAGCTGCCTTTATTGTGGTGGTACGACGAAGGAATGGATGTGGAGGCTTTTGCGGAATATATACGGGAAGAGGCGTCGAATTCAAGGGATAAGCAGGACGATATACGAAATGTCATGAATGGAATCGAGCGGCAGTCCATGCTGGTTGACGGCATTCTTAGCTCTGGAATGACAAGTACGGCGATCTATTGCGTCTTTCATCTCAGCTCCATGCAATCGAGGTGGAGGAATTATCTTCAACGCGAACTGCAAAAAGTGATCTATCGGCTGGAGGAACGAAAGTGGATTGACCAAGCGAAAGAAATTATTGCCGATATGAAAAAAATCAGCGAGACGGAAGCCTATGAGTTCATGAGGAAGCTGGCGATGAACGAACGCAGGAAGCTGACTGACGTAGCTGCTTCGATCGTGAAGGTGTATCAATTGCTCCGCGTGCAAAAGCAAGGAGATGGAGAAGCTGAGCAGGCGAAGAATCGCAACCGGAAGAAAAGAAAGTGAGCGCAATGCCCCGTGCCGGACGACCGAGGGAGGAAGAGACCAGGAAGCGAACGCAAGCTTCGAAGGGTGTTATCATACGAAAAGCTACAGGGATCGGCGCGCCGTCTCGAAATGCCTGCGCAGCAGTTCTTTGGCCAGCAAGCTATCTTTGGTCTTCACGGCGGAGGCGATTTGCCGGTGATCGTACGCAGCTTGCGCAATCTCGGCGTCGGCCATCGCGGGGGGAGACAATTTCGTGAAATAGTCGATGATGATTCCACTCATCTGTGCGAACAATTCATTGTGCGTTGCTTGGACGAGGGCTTGATGAAAGGCGCTGTCGCTGTTCTTGATTTGTTGCGGATCTTCACCACATTCCGCAATAGCCGAAGCCAGTCGCTCTAATATCGCAACATCTTCTTCAGTCGCGTGAAGCACCGCTTGCTCGGCCGCGGCTTGTTCGACGATGGAACGCAGCTCCAGCAGCTCGGATAACGGCTTGTTCGCCGATTGCCATTGGAGCAACAGATTTTCCATCGTAGGGGTCAGACTTGAAGCCTGCACGAATGTTCCCTCTCCATGACGTATGGTTACAACGCCGGTGGACGCAAGTGTTCGCAGCGCTTCACGGAGGACGGACCGGCTTACACCGAATTGGACGGCAAGCTCTCGTTCCGCCGGTAGTTTGTCTCCTGGACCAAGGTTATGGTCGGCGATATAGGCTTTCAATTTTTGGCTGACAATATCGTATAGGGTGGAACGTTCGACTTTTTGAATAGGTTTCACGGGGATAACTCCTTACGCATAGGGGATCGATATTTGAATAAAATCTCCGGACGAGTTAAATATACTGGGAGAGCCGCTGCAACTCTGGATTGAAGGATAGACGATCAGGCCATGTAGAAGAATCTATATGCTTTTGACCCGTTTGTCAAATCCCATGAAGGGTATGCACCCGTAATTTATTTCGTAGCAAGGGCCGGGCGGTGGCAAGGCTCTTTTTAGGCATGAACTAGAAAATGATATTGACAACAGCTCGGGAAAGTACTATTTTTAAAGTGGTCAGACCATCATACAGCTTAAAAATGAGCAGGCAGAAGAGATGGAGGGCAAACAAGATGACTTTTGATTTATCTCGCTGCAAAGGCATAAACGTTGCAATGAACGCTTGTTATAACAATCGCGGGGAGGTTGATGCGTACGCCGTAAGGCGGTTGGCGCGTTATTATGCGGATGTTGGCGTGCAAGGGCTGTACGTGGGCGGCAGTACGGGCGAAGGGGTACTGCAAACTCCCGCAGAGCGTAAAATAACGCTGGACGCCGTAATGGAGGAAGTTGGCGGGCGGGTGGCGGTCATCGCGCATATCGGAGCACCGTCGACTCGTGAAAGCGTGGAGCTGGCGAAGCATGCAAAGTCGGCAGGCGTAGATGCGATATCCGCTGTACCGTGCATCTATTACACTTTGTCCGAGGATGCGGTTGAGCGTCATTGGAAGGCGATGATGGACAGCGTTTCCTTGCCTTTTATCCTGTATCATATTCCATCGACGACGGGATTTCATGTAACGCCGCAATTTTTAAGGAAAATGATCGGCTATGAGCAGGTCGCCGGGGTGAAGATCACCACGATGAACAGCTACGAGCTGCAGCAGTTCAAGCAGATCGGAGGGGAATCGTTTGTCGTATTCAACGGGCCTGACGAACAATATGCCGCGGGTCGCATGATGGGGGCGGACGGCGGAATCGGCGGTTCGTACGGCGTCATGCCGCAGCTGTTCTTGGTACTAGAACGCTGCTGCGCTGCTGGACAGTGGGCTGAAGCCCAAACCTGGCAATTCCGCATTAACGAAATCATTACGCAGCTGCTTGAATTGCCTTTTTATGCGGCTTGCAAAGAAATATTACGGTTGCAGGGATTGGATTGCGGCGTCCCGCGATTGCCGCTCGGACAGCTGGAGGATGTACATAGATTAAAAGTACGGCAGATTTACGAGCAAATTTCGAAGCTTGTCGAGCAAGTGGTTTAGATAGAAAGGGAAATGGCGTCTTAGAGCATAGTATCAAGAAGTAGGAGCTGAACAGACTCATGTACCCACTGAAAAGCACTCCAATTGAAGTGTTCTACCCTCATTTGGGCGGATCGGGCGCCTATCGCATACCTTCCTTGATTACGACGCGGGAAGGTACGCTGATCGCAGGTATAGATGCAAGAATTAGCGGGATGTCGGACAATCCGAACAATATCGATACGGTCATCCGGCGAAGCACGGACGGCGGCAAGACGTGGGGGGAACCGCAGAAGCTGGTCGATTACCCCGGTGAGGGCACGGACGGTTCCGCGGCTATCGATACGTCTCTGCTGCAGGATGATGAAACCGGAACGATCTGGATGCTGTTCTCGCATACGCCCGGCGGGATCGGGTTATGGTCGTCGGAGCAAAACGTCGGTTTCGACGAAACCGGCTGCCGGTTGTTGTACGATGCCGAAGGGAATACGTTCAAGCTTCAAGGCGACGGGGATGTAATGAACGCCGAAGGAGCAGCAACGGGATATACCGTGAACGACGAAGGCGAAGTATCGCTCGCAGGCGAGCCACGCGGAAATATCTATTTGAAGCGCGGAATCGATCCGCGGGAAAGCTTGTTGGAAGCGAGAACGTCGTTCTTGCAGCTGATTCGCAGCGATGACGACGGATTAACGTGGTCGAAACCGATCGAGCTGAATTTGCAGGTGAAGGCGACATGGATGGGGTTTATCGGCACAGGTCCGGGGCGCGGACTGCAATTGAAGCATGGGCGTTATCGCGGAAGATTGATTTTTCCGGTCTATTTCACGAACCCTAACGTCAAAATGTCTTGTGCCGTCATCTATAGCGACGATCACGGGATGACTTGGCATCGCGGCCAATCCCCGAACGACGGGCGGAAGTGGGATGGAGGAGAGCTGAATGCCGAGACGCTGAGCGTCGATGAAGCGCAGTTGACCGAATCCCAAGCGATCGAGCTTCCGAATGGAGATATCCGGTTGTATATGCGAAATCATTCGGGGCGGCAGCGTACGGCTGTAGCCGTCAGTCGGGATGGCGGCATGACGTGGGGCGACGTGACCTACGACGAAACGCTGCTCGATTCAACCTGCCAATCGACGGTGATCACTTATCCGGATCTCGGAGACGGCAAAACCCGTTTGTTGTTCGCCAACCCGGCAGATCCGCAGCTGCGCCGGAACGGCACGGTAAGATTAAGCGAGGACGGTGGATTATCCTGGGCGTACTCCAGGCAAATCGAAGCAGAAGCCTATTCGTATTCCTGCTTAACCATACTGTCTGACGGCATGATCGGATTGCTGTACGAAAGTGAGTTTACGGATGTGATTCCGGTTCGGGTGAAATTTACGACGTTTACGCTCGATTGGATCGTAGCGGGTGATTGAGGGGGACTCGCAGGAGTTAGGAAATCTTCTTCGCTCTGAAGATCAACAGCAAATAAAATGAAAATAAGCCATCGGTATGCCTGGCACTTCGTGCGCTCAGACAGATCGGTGGCTTGTTTGGCCTTCGACAGCGGTAGGTGGTCCATTACCATAACCGGGAATGCGTACGAGGCAACTCGATCCATGGATTCCAGAGTCTCTTCTTTCGCTCTGTGTCCATTCGCAGCTCAGCGGCTTCTTGGCTGTAAGGATATTCTTGATCATAGGCTGCTGCGGTGACATGATAGCTTTGCTTGACGGCATCTTCGAAAATCGCTTCGAACAACTCATCGAACTCTTCTTTTGTCATGGAGCATTCTCCTATATTCATGATGTAATTTGTATCTCTTTCCTATATTTTATAGTTATTCATTGTAAATATCTGCGTAAACTTACCTTCGTCGCTGTGTATCTGTGGTGGAGTGGAGGTGGGGGTTCCTGCATAAAGACGAAAAAAGAGATTGCATATCGGCTGGGGCCGAGGCGCAATCTCTTGTTTTGATAAAATTATTGCCAGGTTCCTACTTCTTCAATTTGGTTTCTGGATTTCGAAATAAACATAGAAGAAACGGCATTTAATTCAGCAGCAGAAAGCGACCAAGAATTAATAAAAGATTTATCCTTGAGTTTCGCGGCAATTTCGGTTGGCGAAAATTGCTTCAGAGATTGGATCAGGTTGAATAAATTTGGAGACCAAGTCACTGCGTTCATAGAATCACTCGCTCTCTAATTGAATTGTTGCTTTTACTCCAATTCTTTACTAATTCCAAGTATTTTCTGGTCCTTCTGTTTTAGATGCTTCAGAACTATACAAAGTTGATACAGCATTCAATTCAGCTGATGACAAATCCCACGAGTTTAAGAAGTTGTGATCTTTCAATTTGGAAGCGATTTCGCTCGGATCCAGCTTTTTAAGAGACTGAATCAGGTTAAACAAATTCGGAGACCAAGTAACTGTGTTCATTTATAAATCACTCACTCTCTATTAAAAATGTTGTACAACTTCCACCAGGACATTGCTAATCCAACGAAGTCGTACTTCATTATCTTATTCATAAGTGTAGAGTAGTATTACGGACAGTTCATGCAAAGACGAAAAAAGAGATTGCATATCGGCTAATGCCTAATATACAATCTCTTTAGGAAATTTTGGCGAACGGTGGAAGATGTTAGCTCCAATTGCCTTCTACATCATTCGGGCTGTCCGTTGATTTGGATTTTATGTATAAGTCTTGCAAAGATGCTGCTTCTTGTTGCGTTATTGAATTAGAAGCAAGGTATTGTTCGTCGTTTAATCGACTTTCAATTTCTTCTGGCTTTAGTTTTTGTAATTCTTTAACAACTTTTTTTAAATTATCCGACCAAAGTACCTCTGACATCTTAATCACTCACCTTTGCCTATTGGGTAAAATCTACTAATATTATATCAAAATTTGTCGGAAAAAGGGGAAAAAATGTGAAAAAAAACAATTTAATATTCACTTTCGCGATTTCCATTTTTTTAATCCAGGTGTGGTTCATATATATCACATTTACTTTCCCTTTCATTGGAATAGGTGTACGCCAGAACGAAAAGGACGAATGGACAATTTCTTCTTTTGATGAAACGAATACAAGAGAAGTAGATCTGCATGTTGGCGATGTATTACTTAATGTAAATGGCGGACAACCAACCGACCATTTTACAGTTCGAAAATGGAAGGGGCTTGAACAAGTCAACCATCTTTTGATTTCTCGAGATGGAGAACTAAAAACTATTAATTTAGAAGGGTTAAGTGACTCAATCGCGTATAATTTGATACCTATATGTGGGGGAGCACTCTGCCAAGTTTTTGCTTTGTTATTATATTTGAAAATTAAAAAATCTAAATCTATTAAATATTTATCTTTGTTATTCGTTGCGATCGGAGGGACCTTTATAAGTCTTGGTGCCTCTGTTAGAGGAGATCTACTAGGTAAATTTTTTATTGAATCTTGGGTAATAGCCGTACCATTTGTATTTTTATACTTCCTCGTCGTGTTTTTCAAGGAAAAGTGCAATATTAATTTATTTTCGAATTTTTATAAAAGAGTATTTCTAATCATAATTGGAATATGGCTAATAAAAGTGAGTTACCTTTTCCCGAACCCTGCAGAATATCTTTTGTATCGTTTTAATGTAAAATCTACCCTTATATTATTCTTGGTTGGTTTAATACTAGTTTTTTATGTATTAGGTTCTCTTTACTTTAAACATCGCAAAGAAAAATCTTATGTTTCAACTGTTATCAAAACAGTCTGGACCGCACTGATCATTTCTTTCATGCCTTTAGTCCTATTATTTATTGTGCCATATTTATTTACTGGAAAAGCAATCCTTACTGGCTCCTACACAGGCTGGTTCATCCTGATCTTCCCGCTTGCATTCACATACCTCATCGCTGCCAAGCGGCTGTACGACATCGACATCGTCATACGCCGGCTGCTGTATACAACTCTGCTTGCGGTTGTGCCGAGTGCGGCCATTGTGGGGATCATTGCCGTGATATTCAGAGGGGGGACTTCGATCGGACGGCTCATTTCGAGCCTGCTGTCGATTACGGTCGTGTTGTCGCTTGTCTTGTATTCATTCGAATATTTTGCGATGCGGCTCGAGAAGGTGATTTTTCCGCGGAAGCATGTGCTTCAGGTAGCTTTGAAGAAGATTTCCAAGAACCTCGGCGCCATTCAAAGTTTCCGGGATATGAAGGATATTATTCTGGTCGACATCGTCAACACGCTGCAGGTGTACGGCGGGGCGATTGTGTATCGTTACCCGGACAACGTAGAGTCGATCTGCGAAGGCAGCATCGATCACAAGGAAGTCGAGCGTGTCGCCCAGGCTCGGATCGTGACGGATGAGGATTCGTTTGTACGATTTGAGATCAATTCGCATGAAGAATATACGAGCTATCTCATTTTGTCGGCCAAGAAGACGAATACGCCGCTCAACCAAGAAGAGAAGCAGTGGCTAACTCTGATCATCACCTACCTGGCCGTAAGCTTGGAAAATCTGTACCTGATCCGCAAGCTGAACTTGAAGCTCAGCGAATTGGCGGCGCAAGGCCCGGGTGAAGGCGGGGACGACGTGTCCTGGTTCCGTAAAATGATGTTCGACCTGCAGGAGAAGGAGCGGGTGCGGATCGCCAACGATCTTCATGATACGACGATGCAGGATATTTTCTTCGTGAGCCGCAAGCTGCAAGCGTTGAATAAGCAGATGAACGGTCCGGAGGAACTGAAACAGCTGAAGGACATTTCCAACCACTTGGAACTCATCAACATGAACCTGCGCCAATGCTGTTTTGAGCTGAACCCGTCATTGCTCAAGACGATCGGACTGGTTAACACAATACATAACCTCGTTGAAATCGAAAAAGAAATTTGTCCGTTCGAGCTCACGTTCATGACGGACGGCAGCGCGCGAATCGAGCTGGTTGATATGGATGTGAAGCGTCATATTTTCCGCATCATCCAGGAGCTCGTCAACAACGCGAAGAAGCATTCGCAAGCGAAGCACGTTCATCTAAAGCTGACGATGACGGGCGGACTCATGTTCATCCTGTATGAAGACGATGGCGTGGGACTGCTGACGGATGCCGCGCCGGCCAAGAAGCCGGAGAAAGCGGGGCTCGGACTTGAGCAAATGAAAGGACGCGTCCATCATTTGAACGGCACGATCGACATTAGCTCTTCCGCCGGCATGGGCGTCCGCGTACAGATCAAAATACCTTATTCGGAAGGAATGACGGCCTAATGAATTCTTTTCACGTGTTGATCGTGGATGATCATCCCGCGCTGGGCTACGGTACAAAAATGATCGTAGAGCAGGTCGAATTTGCCACGGTTGTTGGCATTGCGCAATCCGGGGACGCTTGCATGGAGTTGACCCGGAAGCATCAGCCGCACCTTATCTTCCTAGACTATAACTTGCCGGACATCGCCGGCTACGATTTGGCAGCGCAAATTCGCAGTGAATTTCCTTTGATTCATATCGTTATTTTTACGGGCGTCGATTATATGCCGATGCTGAACGAGCTGCTGGAATTGAAAGTGAGCGGCGTTCTGTCGAAGGAAGCGACCGACGATCAAATTCGGAACATGGTAGCAGCCGTTGCTTCGGGGCAGACCGTGATTCCAATTGCCTTGTTCCATCAGTTTAGGCTTCAGAAGAAGGGCATTCAGCCGCAGCTTTTAACGGACGAAGAAGTATGGATTATGACGCAAATTGTCAAAGGGACGACCAATGAACAGATCGCCGAAGAAATCCATATGAGCAAACGTTCCGTGGACAACTATGTGCGCAAAATTTATGAAAAGCTGGGCGTCACTTCACGGCCGCAAGCGGTGGAGAAGTTTATCGAATACCGTCAGCGCGGTGACCGCCATGGAGCGTAACGTTCGCGATGAAATGATCGAAATCGTCGACAGGTATGTTCATGTACCCGATTTGCGGGAATTGCTGCATGCGTGCGTACTAGAGAAAGAGAATGAAAAGAGTGTCTGGGCGAAGCTGACGATTTCGGTTCACCGGATGCTAGAGGGGACCTTTGAGGGCATTATTCGCGCCGGTGCGGTTACTGAGCTGATTTTGCTGGCGCTGGACATCGCTGACGACATCCAGGATAACGACAACCTGGACAAGCCGTGGATGTCTTGCCCGAAGGAGTATGCCGTTAATTCGATACTGGCATTGTTCGCCGCGGCGACGGCAGAAACGGCGATGCTGCAGGGGAGTTATGCTGCCTCAGGAGGAACCAACCCGGCTGCAGCGAGGCTTAGCGGGGAAATCGGCGTATTGCTGACGCAGGCCGTGAACGGTCAACAGCTCGACCTGAACGGCACGATAGCAACAGAAGAAGATTGCGTCGCATCGGTCATGGGCAAGTCCGGTTCTTTAATTCGGTTGGCGCTGCGGATGGGATACGCCTTCGCTCCTGAGCAGGACGAGTCAGTGGCGGCGCGGTTCGATGCTTTGGCCGATCAGATGGGCATGATGGCGCAATTGCGCAATGATTTGCGCGATGTTCTGCGCTACGATGTGAAAAACGATTTGCTGCACAAGAAAAAAACGCTGCCGATCCTGTTCCTGCTGTCGGATACGGAAAGCCCGTTCCGGGTAGTACGGGATTATTACGAGGGCAGCTTGTCGCGCGATGAGTTTTTGCAGCACAAAATCGAGTGCATCCGCTACATCGAAGACTCAGGCTGTGTCGAATACGTAAATACGATTCGATATTTGTACTACTATGAGGCGGAGAAACTGTTCGGGGAAATCCCGGGTGTTTCGCCGGGAAAAGAGCAATTTCACGAAATTGCGCTGGCTCCGCACGGAGCCTAATAACTAAATATCTACAAAAAGCGAACCGCTTGGATCCTATGATCCGAGCGTTTTTTTCATATTTGCGCAAAACCTATCGAAAATGCGCAAAAAAAATATTGCATATTAACGCGAGGTTAATATACAATATTTTCTAAGAAATGGTTATTCGTATGTAGTTAAGTTCAATGTAATTAAGTCCAATAAGGATAAGGCTCAGTATCTTTTTGTTTATTCTCTGAGAAAACACGGGCTACTGTACGTTGTTCTACTTCGGTCAGATTTTTGATAAAGCTATCATCGTTAACGTCTTTAGACTTCTTTATTACTTGAACTGTGTTTCTGAGTTCTGGCGACCATACAACTCCCATAGACATATTCCCCTTTTATCCAAATTTTAATTACATATATTATGATATAACAAAAAAATTGTATAATAAAGAGGTATTATGGTGAAAAAGATAAAATTATCCCATTATGGTTCGGTTATTCTACTATTGGTGATGATATGGTTCATCTATGTTTCTGTAAAGTATCCGTTTCTAGGGCTCTACGTAGAGCAGAACGAAATGAATCAGTGGGAAATTAAAAATATCGAATGGGAAGGCATCGGAGAAGAACTGGGGTTTAACGTCGGAGATATTGTTACTCGGGTTGATGGAAAAGATCCAAATGAATATTCAAGACTCCTAAACCATAGGGAAATCGAACAGGCGGATAATGTTGACATTTTACGAAATGGGGTTGAGGCTCAAATTTCCGTTCACCAAATGAGTATCGATACCATTTTGATTTTTTCACTCACTGGTGCATTGGTAAGTTCTTTGATCGCGTACTTGTTGTACCGGTCGTTACCCGGGATCAAATCGGTTCAATATTTGTCGCTTGTTTTTCTCACGATCGGATTAATTTATGTTAGCTTAGGTGCTTCTAGCCGAGGAGACGAACTGGCCAAAGCTTTAATTGGTGCGCTCATGATGCTTCTGCCTATCTTTTTTTTCTATTTTTTAATCCATTTCATAAAAGAGAAGGGGGGCATCGTGCTGTCCTTCAGCTTTGTGAAGTATTTATATGGCTTTATTATTGGCGAAGCCGTGTTCCGAATTGTATTGTTTGAATCTTTTCCACCAGATGTTGCTTATGCAATGTTCGAAGGAAATTATAAACTGATTATTATTTTTTTTACTGCCGGTTTTATTCTTGATTTAGCTTTACTGTCTTACGTCTTCTTCAAATACCGCAAGCAAAATCCATATTTATCAATATTGGTGAAGACGATGGGAGTTAGCCTCCTAATTTCATTCGCACCGTTTTGTACGCTTTCTTATTTACCGCAACTCATCTTGGGGTACCAATGGGTCAGCTCAATTTATACTAGTTGGTTTATTCTGCTATTCCCTCTATCGTTCGCCTATTTGATCGCGGCAAAGCGGCTTTACGATATCGATATTATTCTTAAGAGATTGTTGTTCATGACCGTGCTCGCTGTTGGTCCTAGCATTCTGCTTATCGTCATGTTTTTCTTGCTATCCGGCCAAGAAGAATCGATCGGACGGTTATCGCTTGTGTTTGTTTTTACAGTTATCCTTCTCTCAGCGGTCTTGTATTCGTTGGAATATATAACGACGAAGCTGGAAGCGGTCATTTTTCCGCGCAAGCATGTGCTTCAATTGGCGCTCAAGAAGATTGCAAAGAGCCTGGGTGCGATCCAGAGCTTCCGCGAAATGCGCGATATCGTGCTCGTAGACATTGTACATACGCTGCAGGTTGCAGGAGGGGCCATTGTCATCAAGTATATTGATGATGTGGAAACGGTAATCGAAGGAACGATTGATAAAGATGCTGTTGAACACGCAGTGGTGGAAGGTGCGATTCAGAGCTCTCTTTATACGTGGTTCGAAATGAACAAGCATGAGGAGTATACTAGTTACCTCGTCATGACCAATAAAAAAACGAATACAATGCTGAACAAGGAAGAAATCCAGTGGCTGCAGCTTATTATCTCGTATCTTTCGGTTAGCATGGAGAACTTGTATTTGATCAACAAGCTGAATCTGCGGCTGCACGAGCTCGCCACGCAAATGCCGGAGGAGAACGAAAGCGAGTATTTTACATGGATTCGCAAGTCGCTGTTTGATTTGCAAGAGAAAGAAAGGACGCGGATCGCAACGGATTTGCACGATATTACGATGCAGGATATCTTTTTCGTCGGACGGAAGATGCAGTCGCTGCATCAGGAGGTTTCAAGCCAGGAGGGCAAAAAACAGCTCACCGAGGTACTCAACCATCTCGAGCTGATCAATTCGAATTTGCGGCAGTGCTGCTTTGAGTTGAATCCGTCGCTCATCAAGACGATCGGACTCGTCAATACGATCCGCAATCTGATCGAGATGGAGAAAGATAATGTGAACTTCGTCTTTAACTTCGTGACGGACGGCAGCGGCCGGATCGAGACGATGGCGATGGATACGAAAAGGCATTTGTTCCGTATCATCCAGGAACTGCTCAATAACGCGAAGAAGCATTCACAGGCCAAAGAAGTGACGTTAAAAATTTCGGCGGGAAATAGCGATTTATATTTATGGTATGAAGACAACGGCAAGGGCTTTGAGTATGAGCCCAAAGATTTCGACCCGTCCGAGAAGTCCGGCATGGGGCTCGGGCAGCTTCGCAGCCGCGTCGCTTTTATGAACGGGCATATGGATTTGAAAACCGCTATGGGACAGGGCCTGAAGGTGCATATCCGCATTCCGCTGGCGGAAGGGATGACGGCGTAGGAGCGATACATGTTGAAGGGTGGTTCATGATGAAAACGATAAGAAATATTTTAGGTTGGGTCGGTTCTTTTGGAATCGCATTTGTTCTTGCCTTTTTAATAGGGATATTTGTCGTCCAACCGTATCAGGTCTCAGGATCTTCAATGGAGCCTACCTTGACGGATAAAGAACGTATATATGTTTCGAAGCTTTCGCATACCTTTTCTTATCTGCCGGGTTATGGTGATATTGTCATCGTTGACAGCCGAGTAGAAAGAAAACGCTCGTGGACGGACGAAATAATGGAGAATCCGTTGTCGCAGCTTTTTTATTCAAACAATGACGAGCATACTTTTTTGGTTAAACGTGTCATTGGAAGGCCCGGGGATACGATAGAGATCAAGGATCAGTCTTTGTATAAGAACGGGGAAAAGCTGGAGGAACCGTATATTAAAGAAACCATGTATATATCTTCGAGTATGAAATGGATTGTACCGGAAAATCATATTTTCGTGATGGGTGACAATCGCAATCATAGCCTCGACAGTAGAGAGATTGGGTTTATTCCCTTAGATCATGTTATGGGTAAAAAGTTTTGAGCGGGTTGCCCTTGCTGCTTTCTGATATAATGGCAGCATAAGGGGGATGCCAACGATGATGCCATCTTTGTTCATTTCGCACGGCGCGCCGACGCTGGCGATCGAGTCGAACGATTATACCGATTATTTGATCAGGTTTGCACAGAATTTGCCGAAGCCTCGTGCCGTTGTCCTATTTTCGGCCCATTGGGAGAGTCGGGTGCAGCAAGTATCCGGCGTGGAGCAGCATTCGATGATATACGATTTCGCAGGCTTCCCGGAAGAAATGTACCGGATCGTATATTCGGCTCGCGGAGATGCCGATATTACGGCAGAGATTCAAGCTATGTTCGCGGAGTGCGGCATTCCATATCAGGTCGATCAACGGCGAGGGTTGGATCACGGGTCATGGGTCGTGCTGCGCTTGCTGTATCCGGAAGCGGATGTGCCGGTGATTGCGATGTCCGTAAATCCGGACCTCGAGCCAAAGGAACAGTATGCGATCGGCAAAGCACTGGCTGCGCTGCGGGAGAAAGATGTGCTGATCATCGGCAGCGGGGGTACGGTACATAACCTGCCATTGTTGTTTGCAGAACTGCGGGCGAGGCAAGTACCCGGCGGCGATTGGGCGCTGCCGTTCGAGAATTGGCTGGAGGAACGCATTGCCCGGTGGGACACGGAAGCTTTATTCGATTATGTGGCGCAAGCACCGAATGCGCTGATGGCTGTGCCTCCGAACGGCAAGGAGCATTTTGTGCCGTTGTTTTACGCGATGGGGGCGGCGGACAACCATCGTCAATCGAAGCTGCTGTATCGAAGCTATCAAATGGGATCGCTGAGTTTGGCCTGTTGGCAGTTTGGGTGATGGTGGGAAAAAAACGAGCCTCGAAAATCGGGGCTCGTTTTTTGATGGATTCGTAAGGTTGCTCGACGATGCGTTTCCTCTTACTGCTTTCTACGCTATTCGTCAGGCGACCAGTCTACGGCAAGTCGAGTAACCGGAGTCGAATCGCCGCGTTCGATTTCTTCGGACGTGGCATTCACGTCCAATGCGTCGTTTTCGATGCCGGCCGCGATGGTCGGCTCATGCTGTTCGGTCGCGGGAGCGGAAGCGGGGGATGATTGGTTTCGTTCGCCCCGTTTTGCTCTATCAGTCATCTGATCAGCTCCTTAGTTGTGATTAGGAAAGAGGAATTTCACCCAAAAAGGATGTTACAGCTCATGCTTTGCGGCCTTCTCTTTAATATAATCCGCCGTCCGCAATGCGAGTGCCATGACGGTGTTCGTCGGATTGCCGCCGCCGGACGTCACGAACACGCTCGCGTCGCAGACGAACAAGTTCGGGATGTCGTGCGTCTGCCCGTACGAATTGACGACCGACCGCGACGGGTCGTTGCCCATCCGGCAGCCGCCCATCAGATGCGCCGAGTCGGGCACGACGAACTCGGGAATTCCGCCGGCCGCGCTCAGAATCGCTTTCATGTTCGATACGGCATCGTCGATCAGCCGCAAGTCGTTATCGCCGTAGCTGAACGTGACCTTGGCGCGAGGCAACCCGTGTTCGTCCTTCTCATCCGAGAGCGTAACGCGATTGCGCTCGTCCGGCAGCACTTCGCCTACGAGGGTGATACGGCCATAGTGATTGTAGTCCAGCGTCGCCTCGCGCAGACGGCGCCCCCAGATCGGTCCGTCCGTCGATTTGGCCAAGCCTTTGGCAAATTCGACAGGCCGCGCGCCATGGGCGTGCAGCGTGTAGCCGCGAACGAAACCTTTTTGCGGATCCGTACCGTAAAACTCCTGCGTTGTGGCAAGCACCGGCGTTCCTTTATACAAACGGATCTCCTCATCGAACTTCGCGTATACGTCGTGACTGCTATGCGGCATAATGGCCCGGCCAACCCAACCGCTGCTGTTCGCGAGTCCGTCGGGGAACGCGGCGTTGGCCGAATTGAGCAGCAGCCGCGGCGTCTCGACGACAAAAGCGGAGAGGATGACGAGCCTGGCCTTCTGCCGGTACGTCTGCCCCTCGTGCACGAATTCGACGCCGGTCGCCCTTCCGTCCGCGCCCATTAATACTTGCGTCACCATGCAGTCGGCCAGAACATCGGCGCCGGCGCTCATCGCCTTCGGAATATGGGAGATCAGCGTGCTGAACTTGGCGTTCGGCATGCACCCTTGGTTGCAGAAGCCGCGATTGATGCACGGCGGGCGGCCTTCGAAGGGCGCCGACAGGATCGCAAGCGGCGCTACGACGGAACGGATGCCAAGCTTCTCGCAGCCGTTCATGAACATATAGGCGTTCGGGCTGAGCGGCTCGCGTTCCGGGTACGGGTACGGTCCGTGAAAGCTGCCCCACGGAAAATGCTTCGGGCCGGATACGGCGATATCTTGCTCGGTTCGGAGGTAATACGGCTCAAGATCCGCGTAGGAGATCGGCCAGTCTTCGGCTACGCCGTCCAGCGTACTTACGCGAAAGTCGCTTTCGTGAAACCGGAGGAACACGCCCGTGAAATGCGTCGTTCCTCCACCGACACCGCGCCCCGAGTTGTTATGGCCCATCTGCAGCGGGTGATGGCCGTCGACGATGCGGGTATCCTGCCAGCCGAGATTTTGCATGCTGAGCTCGTCGCTCGCGAAATCCCGCTGCGGGTCGCGGAACGGCCCCGCGTCCAGTACGACGACGCGCATTCCGGCTTCGGCCAGCTCCTTGGCAAGTACGCCTCCCGCGGCGCCGGCGCCAACGATGACAACGTCGGCTTCTTCATTCGCATATTTTCGTTCCGTAAACGGTGAAGGTTTCGTTAGGCTCATTCCGGCTTCGCCTCCCAAGGATCAAGCTGCCCAAGCTGGGTACGGACATACCCCCGCGGATAAGCCGGTCCGCCGTAGCCGAGCTCGGACCATACTTTCGGGTGCGAATAATAAGCTTCTACCGTTAACGTAAGAAGCTTCTGGAAAAAATCATGCTGCGGTACAGAGGCTCTGACTTGGCTGTTATCGCCGCCACCGACGCCGGTGTCGACTAAGCGGCTGCCGTCCCATGCATCTGCGGGCGTCAGCCGGCTAGCGGACAGCTCCTCAAGCAATTGCAATTGGGAGGCATCATCCAGTGAAATAAACGGCAACTTATACCGGGTCCGGGCAACGTCATCCAGCGCTTTCAGCCCGCCGCTCAGCAGCTTGCGAATCGGCGGAACGCCCGCTTTGCGCTGGCCCTCGCCTTTGTCGGCGTGCAGCTTGTCGTCGATATGCCCCACGACGAAATCAACGATATCGCTGCGCAGGTCGTCGACGATTACGGAGCAAGCGGCACGCAGTATTTCCGCTTCGACGTCGTTCAAATACCGCCAGCCGTGCTCCCGGACGAGCCGAGCTGAAACGATGCTTTGCGTGTGGTCGTCCCATGCCGAAACTTCATCCATTACATTGTAAGCGGGGTATCGGCTTTGTTGTGCCATCGTTCATAACACCTCCTTCAGTTCATCTCCAGTAATAGCCGAACAAAGCAAGCACGCTCAGTGCCGAAATAAGCAGAGGCAAAATCACCGGCGGACCGATAAGGAAATTTCGTAATGCATAACCCCCGACACGTATGCCAACGCCTCGAATGTGGTAATAAAAACCCAGCAGCCCGCTGAAAATGCCGACCCACATACAGACGACGAATACAATGCCGAGCCAATTTGCCGCATAGAACGAGTACAACAACCCGACGATAAAAAAAACCGGAAGCTCGTATACCGGCGCCCACATCGCTTTATGGTGGAAATTTTGCCGGTAATGAAACATCGTTACCTGCACGCCAACTAGCAAAAAAGCGGCGCTAGCGAACAAAATGACGATCCGCTCGAGCGGCCAACCGTTCCAGTACATGTACCCAACTCCTTTAAATTCGCCTTCGGAAACAACTTGTCGCGCTTTCCTCGCCCTATATTTTTCCACTTTTTGCGTCGTTTATCCGCAATGCAATTCGGCAACGATAAAATTGATTCGTCCAGGCGGCGAATCAACGAACGGCATCGTAAGGGAGGGAACCGCCATCGCTTATTTCATCGCCTTGATAACCAGCTTCGGGCTGGTGTTCGCCCTAGTCCCGGCCGTTCGGCGCGTGGCGTTATGGAGCGGGTTCGTCGACCGCCCGTCGCAGCGCAAAATTCATGCATCTCCCATTCCGCTGCTGGGGGGCGCGGCGATATATGCCGGCTGTCTCGGCACGATTCTTGCGTTCGAGGGCGTGTCCCCGCTGACGTTGACCGTTGCGATCGGCGGAACGCTGCTCGTGGCTACAGGGCTCGTGGACGATTGGTACAAGTCGCGCGGCAAAGATTTTGCCGTATGGCCGCGCCTTATCATCTACCTCATCGCGGCGACCGTTCCGCTCTGGTTCGGGATACGGATCATCGGCGTTACGGATTTGCAGCATCACGGCATGATCTTTTTTCCGGAATGGCTTGTCTGGCTCGGTACGATCGTTTGGGTATTCGCCATCACGAACATGATCAATTTCATCGACGGCGTCGACGGACTCGCTGCAGGCATTGCAACGTTGTCGGCTTTGACCTTGTTCGTTGCGGCGCTGCTTAAAGGCGAGAACGGCACGGCACTGCTTGCCGTAGTCATCGTAGGCGTATGCCTTGCTTTTCTGACCTACAATTTTCATCCCGCCAAAATTTTCATGGGCGACGCCGGAGCAACCTTCCTCGGTTATACGTTATCCGTCATTGCCATCGACGGCGCCTTCAAAAGCGCCACGTTCGTGTCGATCTCGGTACCGCTGTTGGCGCTAGGTGTGCCAATCCTGGATACGGCTATCGTTTTCGTTCGCAGGCTGATTGAAGGCAAAGGCCTGCACCGGGCGGACAAGCTGCATACGCACCATAGCCTGATGAAGTGGGGATTAACGCAGACGCAAACGGTTTCCTTTTTATATCTGATCGGCGCCTTGTTCTGCTTGTTATCGATCATCATCCTGCTCGTCATCAGTTAACGACAATGGCCGAACCCTTGTATTCGGATAGGGATTTCGGCTTTTTATATTGAAGCGAAAGCATGGTACAATACATAAAAAGTACGAGAAAAGCACGAACTAGAGACATCAACAAGAGCGGAGTGGGAGCCATGGGGATGGATTGGGAACGGGTGAAAAGGCAGCTGGAGCAAATTTTGGATGCGCCGCTGACGATCGTGAAAGTCGATGCGGAGCATTGGGGACAGGCTGGGGTCTTGTCCGGTACGGCCGGCAAAGAAGAGAACAAAAGCATCGTTCAGGATCATACGGTGCTATTTCCGCTTCGCCGCGACGGCTTGACCATCGAGGCGCTAGCCGTATCGGAAGAGCTCATAACCGCATCCGAGAGACAGCTGATCGACATGCTGCTGGAGGCGTTTCATACGCCCCCAAGACGGCCGGCCGGGACCGAAGAAGAACGGCGGGCGCTGCAAATTCGCACATGGCTTCAGCAGCAGTTGGAGAATGGCGTCACCGGCGCGGAAATGCCCGATACGCTTGCCACGCAATCGTCCATGTACACGGCTAAAATCCCGCTGTTGCTCTACGGCGATTATCCGGAGACGAAGCGGGTGTCTTACGGCGAGCTGAAGAAGCTGCTCGAGTCGTTCTTCGACGAGGATGTAACGCTCATCCCGCTGATGGACAAGGAGTGGCTTATCCTTGGCGCGGAGTCGCTGCTCACGGATAGCGAAGCGGGCAAAGACGGCGAAGAGGAAACGGCGGAGGAAGCGCTGCAATCGCTTGTATCGGGACTCTATGAGATGCTGGCTAGCGAATGGGTGGGAGAATGCCATCTTGCCGTTCACCATCCGATTGTTCCTGCCAAATCGATCGTTTCCGCCGTCATGCTGCTCCGAGAGACGATCTCGCTCGGGCGCAAGTACCATGTAGGCGCCAATATCCATCTGCCGTGGATGCTCCGTCTGGAACGGCTGCTGAACGGCATTCCCGATGCGCAGAAGGAACGGTTCATGGAGCAGGTGCTGAAACGCGCCGACCATGTGCTGGAGCCGGAAACGTTAACGACGCTGGAAACGTTCTTTCAGCTGGATTGCAGTGTCAGCGAAACCGCCAAGCGCCTATATATTCATCGCAATACGCTGCTATACCGTCTAGACCGGTTAAAACAGGAAACCGGGCTTGATGTCCGCACGTTCAGCGACGCAGTACTAGTGAACATCATTTTGCTATTGTATAAAGTAACGAAAAGAAAGTAGTTATTTTTGTGAAGTTTGTGCATAGTCATATGGTAGCCTGTGAGATAAGATAGGTAATAGAAAATCTAAATCAAAATCGTGTAGGGGGAAATGTACATGGCAGGCGTACGCTTAGAGCACATTTACAAGCGCTACCAAGGTAGCGATGCAGCTTCGGTTAAAGACTTCAATCTTGACATCAAGGACAAAGAGTTCCTCGTACTCGTCGGACCTTCCGGTTGCGGCAAATCGACGACACTCCGTATGATCGCGGGCCTTGAAGAAATTTCCGAAGGCAGCCTGTATATCGGCGACCGTCTTGTAAACGACGTTGCACCAAAAGACCGCGACATCGCGATGGTTTTCCAATCCTATGCTTTGTACCCACATATGAACGTTTACCAAAACATGGCTTTTGGTCTGAAATTGCGTAAATTCAAAAAAGCAGACATCGACAAACGCGTTCGTGAAGCTGCTAAAATTCTCGATATCGAACATTTGCTGGATCGTAAACCGAAGGCTCTCTCCGGTGGTCAACGTCAGCGTGTCGCCTTGGGCCGCGCGATCGTTCGCGAACCGCAAGTATTCTTGATGGACGAACCGCTTTCCAACTTGGACGCGAAACTTCGCGGACAAATGCGCGCGGAAATCAGCAAACTGGCTAAACGTCTCGAAACAACCGTTATCTACGTAACGCATGACCAAATCGAGGCTATGACGATGGGTGACCGGATCGTCGTTATGAAAGACGGCATCATCCAACAAGCTGCTTCTCCGGAAGAGCTTTACAACCACCCAGTCAACATTTTCGTTGCCGGCTTTATCGGCGCTCCTTCGATGAACTTCATCACAGGTACGCTGTCTGATCAAGGCGGAGCCGTTCGCTTCAGAGCGACTGGTATCGACGTCGTTGTTCCAGAAGGCAAAGCACAAGCTCTGCGCGGTAAAGGGCTGATCGGCAAAGAAGTGATTCTGGGCATTCGTCCGGAAGAGCTTCACGAAGAGCCGGTATTCCTGGAAGCCTCCCCGAACAGCATCGTTAGCGCACACATTGAGGTTGCTGAGAACTTGGGTCACGAAATGTACCTGTACCTGAACGGTCTTGGCAAAGATACCGTTATCGCTCGCGTAGACGGACGCGCTGGACTGAAAGAAGGCAGCAACGTGAAATTGGCGCTTGATATGAACAAAATTCATATCTTCGACAAAGAAACCGAACTGAACGTATTCGAAAACAACTAATCCAATTCGCCTCCATGTGGCGATAGCATAAGAAACCGTCCGAATCGATTCGGGCGGTTTTTTTGATATTTTGCTTTTTTCAGCGGTTTTCATGGTAAACGTTGATTTGTCGCGTCAATTCCTTTACGATGATAGATATGGGAAAAAGATGTATACAGACAGGCGAGGAGAGAATACGATGGCGAAAAAAGTAAAGGTTGCCGACCTGGTGCAGCAGTTTCACCTCGAAATTGTCGTTGGCGAGTCCGGCCTCAAGCGGACGATCACGGTTGCCGATTTGAACCGTCCGGGACTAGCGGTCGCCGGATATTTTAATTATTACCCACCCGAACGGGTCCAAATATTAGGCCGTACGGAGCTGGCCTTCTTCGAGACATTGTCGCCTGCGGAGCGCCGGGAGCGTTCGGAGCGGCTTTGCCACGACGAGACGCCGTGCATCATCATCACGCGCGGTCTTACGATTCCGGAGGAGCTGGTCGATGCGGCCGAGCACAACGGCGTACCGCTGCTGCGGAGCCCGATGGCGACAACGATCATCGCGAGCCGGATTACCGGTTTCTTGGAAAATAAGCTGGCGCCAACGGCGACCATTCACGGCGTATTGGTCGAAGTATACGGCATCGGCATTCTCATTACGGGCAGCAGCGGCATCGGCAAAAGCGAAACGGCGCTGGAGCTCGTCAAGCGCGGCCACCGGCTGATCGCCGACGACGCGGTCGAAATTCGCCAGACGGCGGATTTGCAGCTGCACGGCACGGCGCCGGAGCTGATTAAGCATTTGCTCGAAATTCGCGGCGTCGGCATCATTAACGCGATGACGCTGTTCGGAGCTGGCGCGATCCGCAATCATAAGAAAATATCCGTTGTCGTCAAGCTCGAGACGTGGCAGCAAGACAAGCAATACGACCGGCTCGGCCTCGACGAGGAGACGACGCGCATTCTGGACACCGATGTGCCGCTTGTCACGATTCCGGTACGTCCTGGACGGAACTTGGCCGTTATAATCGAGGTCGCGGCGATGAACTTCCGCTTGAAGCGCATGGGCTATAACGCGGCGCTGCAGTTCACGAACAAGCTCACCGAGACGATTCAAGACGATATGGACGATATCGATTAAACCGTACGTAAGATGAGAACAAATGCGTAAAAAAAGGATTAGCCGTGCTGCGGGTTGCCGATAATGTTACCTATGTATACGAATTTACATCTCTAATGGACCGTCGAAGGAAGAAAGAGGCAGAACGTGTTTTAATTGTTGAGGAGGATGCGCACGATGGGATATTTGCTGGTGAATCCGGTCGCTTTTTACATCGGATCGTTACCTGTGCATTGGTACGGCATCATATTGGGGACCGCCGCTTTGGTCGGGTTGTATTTGGCCGTGCGCGAAGGGAAACGGTTCGGCATTACGCCGGATTTCTTCATGGATCTGCTGCTGCTTGGCGTGCCGTCGGCGATTATCGGAGCAAGAATCTATTATGTCGCCTTTAAATGGGATTATTATCAGAGCCACCTGAACGAAGTGTATCAGATTTGGGAGGGTGGCATAGCGATATATGGTGCCTTGATCGGCGCGATTATTTGCGGCATTATTTATTTTCGATATAAAGGATATCCGTTCTGGCGGATGGTCGATATATGCGCGCCTTCGCTGCTTGCGGGGCAAATGATCGGGCGTTGGGGCAACTTTATGAACCAAGAAGCCTATGGCGGGCCGATCAGCGAAAGCTTTCTGCGGAACACGCTGCATTTGCCGAACTTTATCGTCGATCAGATGAACGTGAACGGCACATACCATCACCCAACGTTCCTGTACGAGTCGTTATGGAATTTAGTCGGGCTGATCCTTTTGTTTGTCTTGCGCCGCCGCGTCGCATTGCGTGCGGGCGAATTGTTCATTACGTATTTAATGTGGTATTCGATCGGGCGATTTTATGTCGAAGGGCTGCGGACGGACAGCTTGGCCTTTGCAGGTCCGGATTGGCTGGCGGCGTTCGTGAACGGAATTTGGTCGCCGATGACGATTGTATTCGAACCGGGTTATCTGGATCCGAACTATGGTAATGTTCGAATTTCGCAGTTGGTTGCGATCCTGACCGTCGTTGCGGGGATTGTGCTGATCTGGGTGCGCCGGGCCAAAGGATACGCGAATGCCAAATACAACGATCCGATTGTATCGACCCGCGTGGTGAGCCCGGCAGGTCATCCGGCGAACGGATCGTCCGGCGATCGGGAAACAACGAAGGGAGCGCAGCGTGCGAACGATGGAGGAAATGAACGAGGTCAAGACGGCGAAGCAGAGTCGTCTTAACGAAACAACAATCGATACGATGCTGTTCGATCTGGATGGTACCATTCTGGATACGAACGAATTGATCATCCAAACGTTCTTGAACATATTAAAGGGACTTGTGCCTGAAGACTTCGGCCGCGAGCACATCATCCCTTCGATGGGGCAGCCGCTTTTGGATCAGCTGCGGTTGTTTACCGGGCTGGAGGATGTTCAGCATCTTGTCCAAGCGTACCGTGAAGTGAACATCAGGATGCACGATGACCTGGTGCGGGAGTTTCCGCACGTACGCGAAGTACTGGCGAAGCTTCGCGACAGAGGCACCAAGCTGGGAGTCGTGACGACGAAGGTGCGCCATACAACCGAGATGGGACTCAAGCTGTACGGGATGCAGGGTTATTTCGACACGATCGTCACGTTCGACGACATCGAGTTTCCGAAGCCGCATCCGCAGCCGGTGCTGCTGGCGATCGAACGGCTTGGAGCCGACCCGAAGCGGACGATGATGATCGGCGACAGCCCGGCGGACATTCAGGCGGCGAACAACGCAGGCGTGATTTCCGTTGGCGTGGCCTGGTCGCTGAAGGGCGCCGAGGTGCTTCGCGGGTATGGTGCGGCTTATGTCATTGACGATATGTACGATTTGTTGGACATGCTTGGGGAGTAGCGTATTATCAGGGCGGAAGCCGTTCGTAATGAATATTAGAAAGCATGGTTGGATTGGAGCGGGATTCGCTTTGAGACAAACGGAACGTTACCCGGTCGAAGGACCGAATGCGTTATCGCAAATTTATCGCACCGTCAGCAAGTGGAAGGCGGTGCGTAATTTTATTTGTATCCAAATCTCGCGTTATTCGCCTTCGCTGCGCGTGAAGCGCTGGATCTACCGGAACGTGCTCGGCATGAAAGTCGGCGACGATACGGCGTTTGCGCTTATGGTCATGGTCGACGTCTTCTTCCCCGAGCGGATTCATGTCGGCAATAATACGATCATCGGCTATAATACGACGATTCTGGCCCATGAATATTTGATCCGGGAATACCGGCTTGGCGATGTCAGGATCGGCTCGAATGTGATGATCGGCGCGAATACGACGATATTGCCCGGCGTGACGATCGGAGACAACGCCGTCGTTGCGGCTGGCTCCATCGTGCATAAGGATGTGGCGGCCGGCGCCTTCGTTGGCGGTAATCCGCTGCGGGAGCTGAAGCCGTCCGCCGCATCCGCCGCGTCCGCCGGGGCTGCAAGCACTGCCGCCGGAGTAGCTCAGCGGGTGACAGAGCCGGCAGGCGGCGCGGATGCGTGGGACATGGTCGGAGGCGTGCTGCCGCAGGATGCCGAAGCTTTGCGCCATCGCGAGCGTGCGGATAACGGCGATGGGGAAGCGAGTGCTCGCGCGGTCACCACAGGCGGCGGACAAGCGAAGGTTGCTGCGGCCGGCATAGATAGCGGTGAAGCAAGCCGCGTGAAGGCGGCAAACGGCACTCGTGAGCGAGGAAGACGCGAATGAGCAACCTGCATCGGGTCCGCTGGTTCGACGCCCAAGTGCGTGCCGGCAAGCATCCGAACAGCGGCAAGCTGGCCGAGCAGTTCGAAATTTCGCAGCGGCAAGCTCAGCGCGATATCGATTACATGGCGAGCTCGCTTGGGGCGCCGCTGCTGTATGTCGCCAAGCAGCGGGGCTACACGTACGAGGACGCGACCTATATGCTGCCGAGCCTGGTCATGACGGAGCAGGAGCGGAGCATGCTCAAGTTTCTCGCTTACCGCTACGAGCAATACAATTACGAGAATGCGACGGAGATGAACCGTTTCGCGCATCTGCTCCGCCGTATCACCGAAGACGGGCGCGGCAGCTCGCCGGAGAAGAAGCGGATGCCGGCCTTCGGCTTTGATCCGGAACGGATGCAGTCGTTCGTCTTGCTGCAGAATGCGATAGAGCAGAAGCGCAAAGCAACGATCCGTTACGGCGACGACGCGGGCGAAACCGGCCTTGTCGTCCATCCGTACGAATGGATCTGCGAGTTCGACGCCGATTATTTGGCGGCCTATTGCGAGAAGCTGCTGGAACGCAGAATGTTCCGGCTGGACCGCATCCGTGACGTGATCGTCATGGATGACCGATATGACGCCCTAGCGGGTGAACCGGCCGCATCTCAGATGGCGGGTGCGCCTGGCAATCAGCCTAAGCCGTTCCGGGCGCGGCTGCGTTTTGCCGAGGAGCCGGGCAGCGCGATTTGGTACGGCTACCCGCTGGACCGGGTGGAGCCATGCGTATATGACGTCGATTTTTACGACATCCCGCTGTTCGTGAAGCAGCTTCTGTGCTCGGAATGGGACGAGCTGCTGTCGCCGAAGTGGCTGAAGATGAAGCTAGCCGAGGCGGCGCGGACGGTCTTGATGAAGCTGGATCTCGATTAACAGGCCGGAACAAATAGATATAGCGGAACGTTCCAAGTGGTACGACATTTTATGTCGTACCATTTGTTTTATGATAGACATGCAAGGGAGGGGAACGGATGGCATCGGTCATGCTGGACCATATTCGCATGAAGCGCGAATCCAAATCGTTTACGGACAGTCTACATGCCGTGCTGACGGCGGCGAATTTGTTCGACGGCCCGAAATACCGGTTGTCGGGGCTTAGCGGCATGGCGTTTAAGCTGTCGGTTCATCGCCAATTGCTCCCATTGTCGGTAACGGCGTACGGGCAATGGGGAGACGAGCATTGCCCCGCCGTCGACCGCCTCGGCATATTCACGCAATTTGACGGCGGACGTACAAGGCATCCGACGTTTCGGTGTTATCAGCAGGCGGGGGTGCGTCAAGTAAAGCGAGAGCTGGATCAGGGCCGCGGCGTCATCTATTGGATTCCCGAATTCGGCGTCATTCACGGCTATGATGATGAGGATGAAGTGTTCTACATCCGGAATGGTTGGTCGGAGGCAAGCGAAATCGTATTATATGATAATTTCGGGCTGAACGTGACCCCGTTCTGGTATATCCAGACCGTCGGCGGCCAAGTCCACGTTCCGCTGCACGAACAAATCGCGGAGTCGCTGCGCGCCTCCGTGCAGGAGTGGAATACGCCCTATAAGACGCTGCCGGACCGCGATATCGGCTCGGGCAGACTGGCGTATCGCTATTGGCTCGATGCGCTGGAAGCGGGAGATTACGACGAGTTCGGTGCCGTATATATTTTGCAATCTTACGCGACGGCCAAAAGTGAAATTCGCGATTACATGCACGAAGCCGCGGCTTCGATTGCCGAATTGGGCGGAATCGCCGAGCTGAGCGCACGCATCGCGGATGCGGCGGACGAAGCCGCGCGCTGCATCGATCATCGCGGTAAAGGCCCGAAGCTCGACCGCGGCAAGCTGGCCGAGCTGCAGCAAGCGCTTCGCCAGGCGTTGGCCGTGGAAGAACGGTTCGCCCAAGAAGCCGAAGCGTTCCTGGCTAGCCGCGAGACGGAGCGAACGATCGTCCCGCGCTGGGGAACTTGTTCTCCGCGATAAGCAAAGTGGGGGACCGCAAGAAACCAAGTGGAATCAAACCGCAAGAGAAGGGGTGGAAACGATCGCGAGAAGATGTATCGACGCGATTCAATATACGGCCGAGACGGGAGCTTATCCCGAGGCGATGCACGCCGTCCTGACGGAAGCCGGCTGGACGGACGCGCCCAGGGCGGTGCTCGCCGGCATGACGGTAAGCTCGTTCCGGTTCCAGGTGCACCGCAGGCTGCTCGCCGAGTCGCCGACCGCCTACAACTGGAAAGCGGAGAACTTCCTCGCCGCCGACTTCATCGGTGTTGCCCCCAGCGGGGATGCGGGCTCCGTCTTCGCGCGGACGTTCCCGCTATACCGCGAGCATGCTGTCGCCGTGCTGAAGCAATCGATCGACCGCGGCATCGGCGCCGTCATCTGGCATAACGGCTTCGTTGCGGTTAAAGGCTACGACGATGCGGAGCGGGCCCTCCTGTACACGGACGGCCGATCGTCCGGGGATTTGCTGCTGCCTTATGACTCGTTTGGTATGAACGGTACGCCGTATTGGTACTACCAAACGTTCGAGCAGGCGATCCCGCTCGATCCGATCGAGGTGTACCGCGAATCGCTGATCCAGGCCGTGTTCAAGTGGGAGACGCATGACAGCGTGCTGCCGGCCGCCGATTACGGTTGCGGTAAGCAGGCGTACGAGGTGATCGCGGCTGCCCTTGCAAGCGGCGATTACGACGCTGTTGAGGCCGCCAACACGCTGTCCGTTTACGCCGCCCACAAAAGGGACATTGCGGTTTATCTGGCCGAAATTCAGACCGTCTGGCCCGATGTATCGATCGCAGCCGAACATTACGGCGATCTCCGCGAGGCGTGGACGCGAATCGCAAGCCTTGCGTCCAAAGGCGCGACTACGCATGAATCCGGCGTTTACGCGCCGGACAAGGAGCTCCTGGAAGCGGTCGTCTGCGCCCAGGAGACCGAGGAGCAAGCGATACGGGCCGCGTATCGGCTGCTTCGCGAGAAAATAAGCAACCGGTACGGCGATATCGGGTTGCGCTAACCATTCAGGAAAGGAGGGATACCGATGCCAAAAACAAAGCGAGGCCGCGTGTTATGGAGCCTGCCGTCCCGCGGGCGGGGCACTTGCCCGATCTGCAACGCTACCCGGATCAAGCTGCTGTACAACAAAGCGCTTGAGGACGGAAAGTCGATCAAAGTATGCAAGCGATGCCAATAAATCGAGAAGGACAGTGCCCGTTCGGTGCTGTCTTTTTTTTGCGCGTATTTTGTAAAATTTACTCGGATTTTGAAACGGGCCTACGCTCCTCTGCGTAGAAAATGGGTGGCAACGACAATCATTTATGGGAGGTTTTCGGTATGGGGTTGTTCGATATGTTCAAAGGGGATAAGAGCGAGGAAATGACGCCGCATTTTGCGTTTGCGACATCATTGCTGTACATGATGGGCTCCGACGGCGAAATGGATCAAGAGGAAATCGGACAGCTGCTGGCCGTTCTCGGCGGCGAGGAAAGCAACGGCGTCATCAGCGTAGGCGCCAACAACCGCCACTTGCTTGACCGCGCGTTCAAATACATACGGAAGCATTCGCTTAGCGAGTTCCTGAGCGAAGCCGCTCCAATTCTGACGGATGCGCAAAAAATTTGCATCCTGATCAATCTGGTCGACTCCTCTCTCGCAGACGGCCAGCCGGAAAAAGAAGAGCAGCAAATGTTCGCGCAATTCCTTAGCGCATTCGGCATTTCGGAAGAGCGCTTTAAGCCGTTCTTCGAAACGATTGCACTGAAGAACGACCGCTCGGTTTTCCTGAACCAGAACCATCCGAAAAACGCGCCGGGCTATGAGGTTAAGCTATCTGTATAATTCGTTATTTGCCCTTAAGGGGCTGTCCCAAAAGTCAATTTTGGATTTTTTAATGTCCGCTTTGAATGTTTCATTGGTATGAAATAAAGTTGGAGAGCTTCAGTCCCTAAATAAGAAAAAAGTTTCTGAAATTCAGAAACTTTTTTCTTACTTTATGGGCGAAAGAAGAGTTGTAGGGCGAATTCAGAAAGTTAATTCTGAATTTCAGCTAAAAATTTCTTAATTTCAGAAAATAAGTTCTGAATATGATGATTAACAGACGTTACCGTAAGCAAATCAGAAAATAATTACTGAATTTCAGCCAGAAACTTCTGAGTACCCGCTAAAGCAGCCATCCCGAGTCCTGCAACAACCGTCAGGAGGTATAAATCAGGTGCATGAAGCAAACAGGTGCATGAAGCTACCAACTGCATGAAGCAAACAACCTCAAGAGCCAACGTCGCACCTGGAACCCGGTCCCGTTCGGCGATGAGCTGCTTTAATTGTGCAGCCTGGCCGGCACGTTCCGGCTTCGTGCTTGTTATACAGCCGCACGAGCGCCGCCGCGCAGCTTGCCATACAGCAGCTTGATGCCGGCGCACACGACAACGCTGTCGATAATAATGAACAGCGGCATCATCAGGTAGTTGTACCTGTATTCCGGCACGAACAGCAGACGGAGCAGCGACATAACGACGATAATAATGGCGAGCGGCGTCATGAGCTGACGCCAGCGGATGGCCGTCAAGATCAGTCCGAGTACGCCGACCCAAATGATCGCTTTATGGTATAAGTCCGGTTTCGGAATGATATTGTATGAACCGTGAATGCTGCCGAAATACATGCGCGAATACGTATAATCCAGCTTGCCGATCGTATACCACTTCACGAACGTCCACGTGTGCTGCGTAAAGCCGATGCGCAGCCGCTCTCGCGCCACTTCGTCCTGCGTTTTGCCGTGGCGGTCGACGAGGCCGTCCTCGTAGTTTTTGTTCGGATATGTGCCCGCCGTGAACGGATTTGTTTGCGTGGCGGTCAGGATGATTTTGTCCATCGTCACCAGATTGCGAATCCACCAAGGCGACATGACGACCCCGATGCCGATGCAACCGATCAGCAGCAGCTTCCAGAAGTCGCGTTTTTTCTTCCAGAACCAATAAAACAAATAAATCGGCACGATAACCGGCAGAAATTCGGCGCGGACAAGCCCGGTGCAGCCGAGAAACGCCCCGGCGATAAGCGAGTCGTACCACGTTGCCGTTTCCAAGGCGCGAAGCTGCCAATAAATGTACAGCAAGAAGAAGAACAGCGCCAGCACTTCCGTCAGAATCGCCCCGTTAGCCCATACGAACGGCGGATAGATGGCGGAAGCCATCATGGCGGCGAGACCGACCCAGCCCCCGGCCACTTTGCGCGCAATAAGGAAGATCAACGCGAGACTGACCAGGCTGAGCAGTACTTGGGCATTACGGACGTAGGGAAACGGGTCGCGAACCGTGTAATCCACGATTTTGTAGATCGTCGCCAAAAATAACGGGAATCCCGGCATGACTTGGGCGTTCGAAACTTCGTCCTTGTAGGCGTAGATGCCTTTTTCGATGATTTGTTTGACCATGACATCGTAATTGATCGTATCGTGCGAATCCTTCTGCGTTACGTTGTTCACGAAATCGAATCGTAAAAATGCCCCCAGCAGCATAATCAGAACGAACAAAATCCATATCGTTTTTTGGGAGCGGAGTATGGTTTGGATGTTCAAAGCATGTCCTCCTAAACTAAAAAAAAAAGCGGCTACTTCCAGCTAAGCACGGCGATGCCGCAAATGATGATCAACGCGCCGATCCAGCGGTTCAGCGGCACGACTTCATGGAACAGGAAGAAGGCGACCGCAAGGCCGAGCACGAACGCAAGGCTTTGCAGCGGATAAGCGATGCTAAGAGGCAGACGCGACAGCACGGCGAGCCAGAGCACGGTGGCTATGCCATAGATGACGATGCCCAGCAAAATAAGCGGAGAGAACAACACTTGCATCAGGTTGTCCATCCGCAATCCGCCCAGCTTGTCCAGCCCGATTTTCCAAACTGTCTGGCCTGTCAGCAGCAGCAATACGTTAATGATTAACAAAATATAAACGAACATGAATCAGTTCTCCTTCTTGCGGAGCCGTTCCCGTTCCTGCTCGTTTTTCAATATCGCCATTTCCTGCGTGAGCCGAACGACCCGCTCCGTCAGTTTCGAGACGACCACCGTCAAATGCAGGATCAGAACTAGGCAAAAAATAATGCCGACCAAGAAAAGCAGCGCCGGCGCGTATTTGACGTCGACAAGATGCGCAAGCCATTCCAGCCAGGACGTGCCGATCGATAAGACGATCATGCTTAATCCGAACAGCAGCCACAATAGGGAATATTGCTCGCGTAAATATTTTTTGCGGATGAGGTGCAGAACGACCAGAACAAAAATGATGCTGAGCACCATCGAAAGCATTTGAACGATTTCCATGTTGTTTCTCCTCTACCTAGCGAAAGCTCTTCATCAAAATGGACAACGTCACTTTGATCATATAATAACCGGATTTGATCATCGTAATCGATGAGGTGCCGGCGACCCGCTGCTCCATTTCGACCGAAACTTCCTTGATGCGGAACCCTTTTTTCTTCACGAGGACAAGAGAATCAACCTCAGGGTAATCGGTGGAATAATCTTTGGCGAACATTTCGATCGTCCGGCGGTTGATGGCGCGGAATCCGGATGTTACGTCCTTAAGCGGCTGTCTTGCAAAAAAACTGACGAGTCCGGACAAAATAACGATGCCTGTCCGGCGGCTAAGCGAAGACTGGTAGCTCGTCTTCTCCACGAATCGGGAGCCGAGAACTAGATCGGCTTCGTCCCGCACGAGCGGAGCGAGAACTTTTTCCAGCTCCTCCGGCTTATGTTGTCCGTCCGCATCGACCTGCACCGCAATATCGTATCCATGGCGGTGGGCATAAATATAGCCGGTTTGCACGGCCCCGCCGATGCCCAAATTTTGTGGCAAAGTAATGACATTTGCTCCGGCGGCGGTTGCGACGGCTGCCGTACGGTCTGCCGAGCCGTCATTAATGACGAGCACGGTAAAGTTCGGATGCAGCGAATGAATCGTGCGAACGACGGCGCCGATACTTTTTTCTTCATTATATGCCGGAATAATAATGGCCACTTTCAAATCGTTAAAATTCATTGTCGTTTCCTTTCGCGATAATCTCGGGAAGTTGCTTTCAAGGTCCGCGCACTATCCATAGATATAGTTAACTGTATTAAGTTGAAGAAATCAAGCGTTAATTTCCGGTTTTCTTGGCACTTGGGGCGTTTTGCCTAGCGTATATCGGCGGGTCATATCCGAAGCTGCGATGACAAGAAGCATGGCGGCCATCATCATGAACGGCACCGCATAACGCGCGGTAGGGATGAAGAGCAGCTGGAATGCCAGCATGCCGGCAAAACTCCAAGCGATCATGTCCTTGCGCCACATTTTCCAGGGCACGGTGACGAGAGCCGAGCAAATCAGTCCATAATGAAGCAATACGGCCCCCATTCGGTATATACGCGGGAAATGCATCGTTTCGCTAATCCACATATGCTTGAACAGGTAAACGAGCTTGCCGTACGTGAACCAGGCGGCGTAGTTCCAGAAGTCGCTCTTGAAACCGCTCGTAATCACGCGCAGGCCGTACGAAGTTTGGTCCAATCCGAGCGCATACATCTCTTTCCAGTTTGCCTGATCTTTGAAAAAAGGATACGCGCCGCTAAGCAGGGCATTGCCGCTGTCGGAGGCGAGTAAAGTAAATTCATGCAGAACGACGATGTTGCGAATTGTCCATGGCGCGAACCAGGCGAATACGTAAAGGACGAAAAAAACGGCCTTCAGGCGCGTAGCCCGGTTCCACAGCAGGAACAGCACCATCACCGCCGCGATCGGCAGCGCGCCGGGGCGAGCCAGGATCGCCGCAACAAGCAAGAACGCACATCCAATTAGACGCAAATGCGATGCATTTTGTTCCACTTTCGTCCAAATCCAAAAAATACAGGCAAGCAGCAGCAAAAATACCGTTTCCGTCAAAAACAAACCCGCCCCGTAAATGAACGGAGGGTATACAGCGACAACGGCAGCGGCAATCAACCCCCAAACCGGGCCGGTACGAGGTTTGATCGTATAATAGACGGGAAATACCGTCAGGGCGCCAAGCAGAATGTGAACCCATTTGGCCAGCGTGAGGCTAACTCCGAATAACTGGAACAGAGCGGCGAATAATAGCGGGAACGTAGGCGTGACCCGTGCGTTGGACTGCTCCGAGTTGTAAGCGTAAACGTTGTCGTCCAGCAGTTGATTTACCATTGCAAAATAATTTTTTCCGTCGCCCTCGAGAAAATTTTGTCCGCCGTAAAATACGAAATAAATGCGCAGCATCAGGGCTAAAGTAAAAATCGCGAGAAGTCCGTATAAAGCATTGGAACGGGTAATGGCAGAAAATCGCTGAAACATGAGCAGCGCGAAGCCTCCTTATTATGTACAAAATAAATGGCGTAGCGGAACTTCATTAGTACTAGTAAAAATCATCAGGAAAATAAATGCAAGCCTCTATACCTTTGACGAATGGAAGGCGAATTGAGTTTTATGTACCTTATTTTTAATGAACATTCGCGTAGAACTCCCGCAAGCTGCGCTTAACCGATCTCCGATCGCCTGAATACAATGGGAAAAACCCCACCTGGGCGAATAAGGATGATGGACGATGGAGGAACGCGAACGCGAGACGCTGCATTCCGCGGTCGGACGGAGAATCGAACGGTTGTCGCAGGCGCTGCTGCGGGAGCAGAAGCCCGACGGGACGTGGCGGTTTTGCTTTGAAGGCAGTCTCGTAACGGATGCGTATATGATCATATTGATGCGGATGCTAGGGCTTGCAAGTGAGAAGGATCTTGTCGAAAAACTGGCGGAGCGGGTCGCGAACATGCAGCAGCCGAACGGCGCATGGCGGCTGTACGAGGATGAGGCGGCGGGCGGCAATTTGTCCGCGACCGTGCTGGCGTACTACGCCTTGCTGTATGCGGGGCGTTACCGGAAAGAGGATCCGCAAATGCGGCTGGCCCGGGATTTCATTATGGCCCAAGGAGGTCTCCGCGAAACGGATATTTTGACCAAGGTGCTGCTGGCGGTTGGCGGCGAGTACCCTTGGCGCAATCATTTCACAGTGCCTGTAGAGGTTCTGCTGCTGCCCGAGCTGTCGCCGATCAAATTTCAGGATTTTAGCGCTTACGCGCGCGTCTATATGGCGCCTTTCTTTATTTTATCGAATAAGCGGTTTACGCTGCGGACGCCGGACGGCCCGGATTTGTCGGAGCTCGCGGAACGAAGAGCGGAATATGGCTGGAATGCAAGTGAAGGGGATGCAGGCGAATCAGACGGTTATGCTGCAAGGAGCCGTGAGCGAAACGCAAACGAGTGGGCAGCGGGAGATGAGGCCGGCGAAACGCCCGGTTTCGGGGACCATGGGCTTCACGGCGGGCGTAGATGGACGCCTCCGCTGCGCGCCCATTCCTTGTTCGGCAAGCTGGAGGAAGGCATCAAAGCGTTGTGGCATATGCCGGAGAAGCTGCACGCCGAAGCGCTCGCCAAGGCGGAACGGTACATGCTGGAGCGGGTGGAGCCGAACGGGCTGCTCTACAGCTATGTCACAGCGTCCGTCTGGATGATCTGGGCGCTGCTGGCGCTTGGCCGCCCACAGGACGATCCGATGATCGTCAAGGCGATCGGCAGCATGAAGACGATGGCGTGCCGGAACGGCCACATCCAGAATTCGACGTCGACCGTATGGGATACGGCGCAGATCGGACACGCGCTGCTTGCCGCAGGCGTCGATCCGAAGCGCGAGCCTGTGCGGCGGACCGGCGCGTACCTGCTGGCGCGGCAGCAGCAGCGGTACGGCGACTGGAGCTGGCGCAACCCGCGCGTGTTGCCCGGCGGCTGGGGGTTCTCCGACGTCAACACGATGCAGCCGGACGTCGATGACTCGACCGCGGCGCTGCGCGTGATCAACCGGCTGCGCGGCAGCACACCGGAGTATGACGCCGTCTGGAGCCGCGGTCTCAACTGGGTGCTGTCGATGCAGAACGACGACGGCGGCTGGGCCGCCTTCGAGCGGAACAGCGACAAGCAAGTGCTGACGTGGCTGCCTGTGCCGGGCGGCGAGTGGGCGGCGATCGACCCGTCCACCGCCGACTTGACCGGCCGCACGCTCGAGATGCTCGGCAGCGCGGCGGGCCTCCGCATGAGCCACCCGATCGTCAGCCGCGGCGTGAACTGGCTGCTGAGCCGTCAGCGGGACGACGGCTCATGGTTCGGCCGCTGGGGCGTCGCGTACCTCTACGGCACGTGGGCCGCGCTAACCGGCCTATGCGCCGTCGGCGTCCCGCCGGAGCATCCCGCCGTGCGCAAAGCGGCGCAGTGGCTGCAACAGCGCCAGCTCCCCGACGGCGGCTGGGGCGAGTCGTGCCGCAGCGACGCCGCGGGGCGCTACGTGCCGCTCGGCTTCAGCACGCCGTCGCAAACCGCCTGGGCCGTCGACGCGCTCGTCTCGGCGCTGCCCGAGCCGACGCCGGAGCTTGAGCGCGGCGTGCGGCGGCTCGCCGATGGCGGCTGGTCGGCGGCGCAGGTGCATTACCCGACCGGCGCGGCGCTGCCCGGCAGCTTCTACGTGGATTACCACAGCTATTCGNCTCGGCGCTGCCCGAGCCGACGCCGGAGCTTGAGCGCGGCGTGCGGCGGCTCGCCGATGGCGGCTGGTCGGCGGCGCAGGTGCATTACCCGACCGGCGCGGCGCTGCCCGGCAGCTTCTACGTGGATTACCACAGCTATTCGTCCGTATGGCCGCTGCTTGCGTTAAGCCGATACAGGGCTAAGTTCGGTTGAACTTAGCCCTGTATCATTTACATTTCTCTCCCTCTATAATGAACCTTCGCGTTCAGGTCCCCGAACCGGCCGGTTCATACGGCGTCAGGCCAAGCGGCTTGCCCTTTTCGTTCAAGCGCCCGGCTTTCGCTTCTTGGTACAGCCGCTTCAGCCAGTTCAGCTCCGTCAGCGAATGCTCGTAGCCGACCCATAGCGTATGCAGCGTGGCCCGCGAGGCGATTTCAACATGCTCCTCGTATAATTCCCGCATCTTGATGACTTGCTTCCCGAGCGCCGCGATTTTGCGTTCCAGAATGTCCGCGATCTTCTTCTGGTCGCCATACGAAGCGAAGATGAGCGCCACGAACATCGGGTGGTTCATCTTAGGCTCCTCATCCATATGTTCCAGCAGCAGCTTGTGGAATAATGCCTTTCCGTCCTCGGTAATGCGGTAAATCGTTTTGTCCGGCCGAGTGCCTCCGCTGACGACTTCTACCGGCTCGATATACTCGTCTTTCCTTAATTGATCGATCGCGTAATAAAACGTGCCGTATTGGATTTTGACATAGTTGTGCATTTGCCGCTCCTTCATCATCTGCACAATCTCGTAAGGGTAGCTGTCGCCCTCCATCAGCAGGCCGAGAATGGCGAGCTTGATTGACATGTCATTCACCTCTTATCCCGTTGCTTGCTTGTCTCCTTTTATCATTTTAGCATTTCCGAGCAGAATGACCAACAAGGCGGCGAGTGCGCTAGGGAGGAATCAATATCCGTCTGTGGACGTATCGCAAAATCAATCCGAGGACAATGGCTGCCGAAGGCGATCCGGCTTATGCTAAAAATAACAATACGAAGGAGGAACAAGCAATGACCTTGCTTTTGCCGAATACATTACGTACTTTTCCGTCGGAGGCGCTCGCCAAACCGGATATGGAGCAAAGCGTTGACGCCGATGGAATCGGGGTGCTGCGCGTAGATGCGCATGCGATCGGAAACCTGATGATTCATTTTGATGCCGTATCGGAAGCCAAGGTCGCTTCCTCAGGCGATGCTTACCTGCTGCCGAATCGGATCGCGCGCGTCGACGATACGTTGCTTATCGAAGCTCGCAACATGCGGGCGTATCTTCGCCACGGGCAAACGCGGAAAATCGTGACGGAAGTGCATGTTCCGGCAGAAGTGAAGGTAGATATCGCGTTTACGGCAGGCGTCGTCATTCTGAACGGAGGTTTCGGGGAGGTTACGATCCGCGGCAAATTCGGCGAAGTCGCGGGAGTGAGCCATTCCCGAAAAGTCGACATCAGGCTGCAAGGCGGGGACGTTTCCTTGAACGAGCTGTCCGGCGAAGCGGATGTTCACATCACGCTGGGCAGTGCAACGCTCGGTTGGACGGAGCTGCGGGGCTCCGAGCGGATTCAGGTCCAGTGCGGCTTCGGCGGCGTCGATTTGCTGCTCCCACCGGGCATTTCGCCGGTAGAGGAGCATGGAGGCTTCTTCAAGAAGAAAAAGGTCCAGACGGAGTTTGGGACGGAGATTGCAGCAAAGCTGGGCTTCGGCGGCTTGGATGTGTTGGACTGGGGATTGCTTGACCACAACAAGCAGTAGGACAGTATGGCGAAGCGAACAATCGATGCAAAAATTCGATACAAATATCCGATATCGAATTGCATATTAAGCATTGGCGGGGGCATAGGCAGATGATAAAATAGCGGTATATTCATCTATAATCAATTTTATTGGAGAATATTTTCTCGATTGATGAAGGGGGATTGCCGTTATGAGTCAGCAGCCGACAGTCAAGGTTCATTTCCTTGGCACCGCCGCCGCCGAAGGGTTTCCGGCTATATTTTGCCGCTGCGAGCACTGTGCCAAAGCGCGGGCGCTTGGCGGGAAGAACATTCGCACGCGTACGTCCGCAATCATTGACGACGTGCTTAAAATCGATTTTCCGGCGGACACGAACCATCACGTACTTCGCGACGGCATCGACTTGGGCAAAGTGAAGGAGTTATTTTTTACCCATACGCACCTCGATCATTTGCATGCCGAAGATTTAAGCATGCGGCTTCCCGTTTATGCGCACGGCATCGAATATCCGCTGAAGATTTACGGCAATGACGCGGCGCTTCGCGTATGCAGCGAACGAATCGAGCGGGTGGAACGGCATTTTGAATTCAAGCTGCTGCAGCCGTACGTCACCGTCGAAGCGGAGACGGCAACGATTACGCCGCTGCTCGCCGATCATGACAAGCGGGAAACGTGTTACATCTTCTACATTCAGCGTAACGGCAAGAACATTTTGTACGGTCACGATACGGGCTGGTTCCCGGAGCGGACGTGGGCATGGCTCGAAGACAAGAAGATCGACCTCGCCATCTTGGACTGCACGAACGGCAATCTGCCTTACCGCACGAACCATATGAATGTGGAAGCGGTCATCGAGACGCAGCAGCGGTTCCGGGACAAAGGCATTTTCCATGAAGGCAGCCGGGCGATCGCAACGCATTTTTCGCATAATATCGGCTTGCAGTATGACGATTTGGCCGAGATTTTTGAGCCGCATGGCATCGAAGTGGCTTATGACGGCCTAGTTTATCATTTATAAACGCAACTTACAGAACCATACCAGAAGCCATGAAGTAAAACAAAGCAACAATCGCCCTGTTCCGGTTCGATGAGCCGGAGCGGGGCGATTGGCGTTTGAAACGGTTGCTTGGCTGAGCTGTCCGAACCTGCGATTCGTCCGTAACATGTTCGAGCCTGCGGTATCGGATGATGAGGTTCGAAGTTACGGCGATCTGAATCGTCGTTATACCTGTGGCATTTCGTTGCTGTCGCGTTCATACATGGCGATCGTGTCGTTGTTCAGCCAACCGATCCACGTCCCCGCCCCCGCAAGCTGGAATTTGCCCTTGGCGGTATCATACACCCATATCTCCGTCAGAAGCTGGTTGCGGACCGCATAGGCAACCTTGCTCCGGTCGGGGGACCAATAAAACGTAAGCCAGTTTGTTTGCTCCTTCGAGAGCGCCTTTTTCTCCGCGGCATTTTGTTGATCCGCGAGCTCTTTTACCTTGTTCGCCTTGATATCGACGGAGCGGGAGCCTAGCTTCATCGAGTCTTTGACCGAGATTTCCGTCTTCGCTACAACCGTGCGATTGTCCGTCCAAGCGATCGGGTAGCTGCCGAGCACGCCGTCGCTTTTGGAAGTAAACGACACCTTCGAGCGTTTGTATACCGTTTTGCCCTTCGTATCCAAGACGAGCAGGTCTGCCCATGGGCCGGCTGCCGTATCGTGGCTGACCAAGACGGCAACCTTCGTTCCGTCCGGGGAGGATGCGATGTCATAGATCGGTTTGTCCTTCGAGCTCCACAATGGAGTCGGCTTTTTGGATTTGAGGTCGATCTTGTACACATCCGTATGGCCCTTGACCATGAACGTATGGCCTTCATAGAATCGATCGCTGTACAACTCGTCTTGATATAACATCCAATCGGCAAACGGAGATTTTCCTTTGACCGAAACTAGCGGTAGGGTTACGGAAGTTCCTTTGACGGGATCGACAAGCTGGTGCCCCTTGGCGCCGTAAAGCAGCGCATATGTAGCGGCAGCTCCTTTAGTGGCTGTTTTCAGCACCGATTTCACTTTATAATCCGAACCGTATTGCCGCTCGGCGAGCATGGCGTCAGAACGCTTCACTTGGCCGGTTCGAACGTTCTTGGTGACGATATTAGGCTTATCGGACGATGAACGTTTAACCGTGACGTGCGGCGGGTTCACCTGCGTCGGATCAATGAAGGCAACTCCCCGTTTATTTTTAGCTCCGGTAAAATCCAACCGTACCACTTCGCGGTCAGCCAGCTTCGGCAATAACACCGTAAATTCCCGGTCGCTTTTCCAAACCAATTGAAAATCAACTTTTGTCCGCGACGTATCGCTGCTAACGATCGACTTGCGAATCGCAGCCTCTACGGATGCACGGTCGGCATCCGAATTTGACGTTATCTCGACCGTGACTGGTTCGTCTGCTGAGAAGCTAGGGTATGTGAAGGCAAATTGAGGAGAACGGTCGTTGTCTGGGACGGACTCCTTCTTGGAAGAAGCGGACGATTCAACTGCCGCTGCTGGTGATGCATGGCCGGCGGCATACGCCGAGGGTGCCGTCGCCAACAGGGTGACGCCAATGACGAGAGGGATAGCTTTTTTCACGAGGGGTTCTCTCCTTTTTCTATATGGGAATTTACAAAAATTAGACGAATTGTTATGTGAGAAGGTTTCAAGCTTTGTGGAAAAAATGTTCATACCCGGGAAGGGCTGGTTTCCAACGTTGCTTCCATTATTCCGGCCTTTTCGTCGATATCCCGTTCGCTCAGGTAACTTGAACGAAACTTCGCAAGAGGCCATTTCCCAAGTCGGGCAGCTCGACCGAACCTAAGAGGCATCTTCTCTGGCGTGATCTCATCCTGAAGCAAATTCTCAGCGTGCCTCTTCCTGAAGCAAATGGATAGTGGAATATGTCGTTTTGAATTATGATTGGAAGATGGCTGTACTATTGAAGATGGTTTAGATGATGTTTGAAGGACGGGCGCTGCATGAATCCGTTTCTGAGTGAAGGGGATACCGACAAAAGGGGCAGAAAAATCCCAAATAAAGCAAGCGTTTTTACCGAAGAAAAGGTTTCTTGTCGGGATTGACGCGGTGTTGGTAACGTGATAGTATACCAATAATATCTTTACTTTGGCAGTATGGTAATATGGTAACACTGCAATGAACTAAAGTGTTTGACGGGGTGATGTTGTGGCAAAGCCAAAAGTGTTCGAAAAACCGGCCGGTTTCAAAGATTATTTGCCGGTGGCGGTGGATAAACTTCGCGCAATTGAAACGAAGGTGCTGGATTGCATGCAGCGTTGGGGATATCGGCAAATGATTACGCCAACGATCGAGTTTTACGATACGGTCGGGGTGGCGAGCTCGACTTCGGACCATAAGCTGTTCAAGCTGCTGAACAATCGAGGGCAAACGTTGGTTCTCCGTTCCGATGTCACGGGACCGATCGCACGCGTTGTTGCTTCCTTATTAAAGGAAGAGTCTTTCCCGCTGCGGTTGTCGTACCACGCCAACGTGTTCCGGGCGATTGAAGAGGAAGCCGGGCGAGAGGCGGAATTTTTCCAGACGGGCGTTGAGCTTGTTGGCGATGCGTCGGCCGAAGCGGATGCGGAAGTTGTGGCGCTTGCGATTGCCACGCTGCGGGCGGCGGGTGTAGACAAGTTCAAAATCGCGATCGGACACGTCGGATTTTTGAACGGGTTGTTCGAGGAGACGCTGCAAGGGCGCGAGGAAGAGCAGGAAGGGTTAAAAGCTTGCCTGCTGAACCGCGACTATGTCGGTTACCGTCAGCAAATCGGCGAGCTTCAGCTTGACGAGCATGTGCGCAAGGAACTGGAAGGCATCCTGCGTCTGCGCGGCGGACAAGAAATATGCGACCAGGCACTCAGCCTGACGAGCCATGCTACGGCGCAAGCGGCGATTCGCCACTTGTGCGACGTGTGGGACGTGCTGGACGCATACGGCGTTTGCGAGCATGTTTTGATCGATTTGACGATGATCGGCGATTTTACCTATTATACGGGTATGACGTTCGAAGGATATGCGTCCGATCTCGGCTTTCCGGTATGCAGCGGCGGCCGTTACGACAAGCTGCTGGAGCAGTTCGGCCGCCCGGCACCGGCGACGGGGTTTGCGCTCAAGACGACGCGCATTCTGGAAGTAGCAAGCGATGCGGAGGGCGAGTTCATCCTGCCGGTGCTTGTCGCTTATACGGCGGAACACCGCGCGGAGGCGCTGGGCGTGGCGCAAAGCTTGCGCCAGCAAGGCGCTAAGGTCGTCACGGCGCGAGTTGACGACGAAGCGGAGAAAGCGAAGCTGAACGAGCTGAAAGCAGGCTCCGTCACACGCTATCTCGGAGTCGAATACGGCGAGATCCTCGCATTTTTTCAAACTGAAGCTTAAGGAGGCAGCACGGTGCAGCAAACGTTGAAGGTAGCCATGCCAAAAGGACGGATTTACAAACAGGCATCGGCGCTGTTCCGCAAAGCGGGGCTGCCGATTCCAACCGATTTTGACGATTCGCGAAAATTGATTATTCCCGTAGAGGATGCCCATATGGAATTCATTATGGCGAAGCCGGTGGACGTTCCGACGTTCGTCGAATACGGCGTCGCCGATATCGGCATCGTCGGCAAAGACGTGCTGATGGAGGAAAATAAGGATGTCTACGAGCTGCTCGATCTGGGCATCGCGCGGTGCCGGATGTCGGTGATCGGGCTGCCTGGCGCGAAGCCGGCCATTCATCCGCGGGTCGCTACGAAATATCCGCGAGTGGCTTCGCAATATTTTCGCGAGCAAGGGCAGCAGGTTGAAGTGATCAAGCTGAACGGCTCGATCGAGCTGGCGCCGCTGATCGGATTGGCCGACCGGATCGTCGACATGGTCGAAACCGGACAGACGCTCCGCGAGAACGGGCTCGTCGAGCAGGAGCAAATATTCAGCATTACGAGCCGGCTGATCGCGAACCGCGTCAGCTATCGAATGAAGAACGAGCCGATCCAGAAGCTGTGCGACTTGCTGCAGCAGACGATTGTGGCAGACAATTCGTAGATGAATGATATTCAACGTGAATGCGTCCGACATGAATGACATTCAATGTAAGGGTCGTATATCATAAGGGTTGTACAACATAAGGGCCGTATAACATCAATAGCGTATAACATAAACGATATACAACATGCACGGCATTAATTATTTATCGGTTAAAATGATAGGGGTACGTTCCAACGATAGGGGCATGCGCCTATGAGAGGGGAAGCGACAACGATGCGGATCATGCCTGCGGCACAATTTGCAATCAACCGGGAGGTCGAATACGGATCGCCCGAGCAAAATGAAACGGTATCACGCGTGCTGAGCGCAGTGCGTCAAGAAGGTGACGCCGCGCTGCTCCGCTACACCGAGCAATTCGACAAGGTCAAGCTCGACACGACGAACCTTCGGGTGACCGACGATGAAATCCAGGCCGCTTATGCGCAGGTGGAAGCGCCGTTCTTGGAAGCGATCCGCGAGGCCGCGGCCAATATTCGCGCTTTTCATGAAAAGCAGCTGCGCCGGTCGTGGATGGACTTGCAGCCGGACGGCACGATGCTCGGGCAGATTATTCGCCCGCTGAAGCGGGTCGGCGTATATGTGCCCGGCGGCAAAGCGGCTTATCCGTCTTCGGTGCTGATGAACGTCATTCCGGCGCAGGTCGCCGGCGTGCCGGAAATCGTCATGGTGACGCCGCCGGCTACCGCGGGCCAAGAGGGCATCAACCCGTACATTCTTGTCGCCGCCGCGGAAGCGGGGGTCAAGGAAATGTACCGGGTTGGCGGCGCTCAGGCGATCGCGGCGCTTGCGTACGGCACGGCGACGATTCCGCCGGTGGACAAAATTTGCGGCCCGGGCAACATCTATGTGGCGCTGGCCAAGCGCGGCGTTTACGGCGTCGTCGACATCGACAGCATCGCGGGTCCGTCGGAAATCGCCGTACTCGCCGACGATTCGGCCGATGCGGCTTATGTCGCCGCCGATCTGCTGTCGCAGGCGGAGCATGACGAAATGGCGTCGGCCATTCTCGTCACGACATCGCAGCGGCTGGCCGAAGCGGTGCAGCGCGAAGTCGAGCGGCAGCTCGCCGAGCTTCCGCGCAAGGACATCGCGCAGCGCTCGATCGACGACTACGGCGCGATCCTGACCGTTGATACGCTGGCGGAAGGGCTAGACGTGATCAACCGGATGGCTCCCGAGCATTTGGAGCTGATGGTCGCCGAGCCGCTGGATGTGCTGGGCAAAGTGGAAAACGCCGGAGCGATCTTCATCGGCGCATACAGCTCGGAGCCGGTCGGCGATTATTTTGCCGGTCCGAACCATATTATCCCGACGAACGGCACGGCGCGGTTTGCGTCGCCGGTCAGCGTGGACGATTTTATCAAAAAATCGAGTCTGATTCATTATAGCAAGGACGCGCTGCTCGCGAACGGCGAGAAGATCATCACCTTGGCGCGGCATGAAGGGCTGGAAGCCCACGCAAGGGCAATACAAGTTCGATTGGATAAAGAAGGGCGGTAGATCAAGATGGCGGAGCAAAACATGAAACGCGAAGGCAGCGTCGCGCGCAAGACGAACGAAACCGACATTAAGCTTTCGTTTGCGGTGGATGGCACGGGCGTATCGGAACTCGAAACGGATGTGCCGTTTCTGAACCATATGCTCGATTTGTTCACGAAGCATGGACAATTCGATCTGAAGGTTGAAGCGATCGGGGACGTCGACATCGACGATCATCATACGGTGGAGGATATCGGAATTTGCTTAGGGCAAGCGCTGAAGGACGCGCTCGGCGACAAACGAGGCATCAAGCGCTACGCGAGCGTTTTCGTGCCGATGGACGAGGCGCTTGCTCAAGTTGTCGTCGATTTGAGCAACCGTCCGCATTTTGAATACCGTGCATCGTACCCATCCACGCAGGTGGGCAGCTTCCAGGTGGAGCTGGTGCATGAGTTCCTATGGAAGCTTGCGCTGGAAGCCCGCATGACATTGCATGTCATCGTTCATTACGGGGTCAATACGCACCATATGATCGAAGCGGTGTTCAAGGCGCTTGGACGGGCGCTCGACGAAGCGACGAGCATCGATCCGCGCGTACAGGGGGTTCCTTCGACGAAAGGAGTGCTGTAAGCCATGATTGCGATCATCGATTATGGAATGGGCAACTTGCATAGCGTGAGCAAAGCGGTTGAACGCCTTGGCTATGAAGCGGTCGTGACCTCGGACGAAGCGGAAATCATGGCGGCGGACGGCGCGATTCTTCCTGGCGTCGGCGCGTTCGGCGACGCAATGGAGGAGCTGGCGGCTACTGGGCTTGATGGCGTCGTGAAGCGTTACGCGGCTTCCGGCAAACCGCTGCTCGGCATTTGTCTAGGTATGCAGCTGCTGTTCAGCGAAAGCGTAGAGCATGGGCAGCACAAGGGGTTAGATTTGCTGCCGGGGCGCGTCGTCCGCTTCCAAGGCAGCTATAAGGTGCCGCATATGGGCTGGAACCGGCTCGCCTTCGGGCAGAATAGCCCGTTGTTCGCGGGACTTGCGGAAGGGCACGTTTATTTCGTCCATTCCTACCACGTGAAGCCGGAGGTCGCATCGGATCTGCTCGCGACGACGGACTACTACCAGCAAGTGACGGCGATCGTCGGCCGCGGCAACGTATACGGCATGCAGTTCCATCCGGAGAAAAGCGGCGAGCTCGGCATGAAGCTGCTGGGCAACTTTTTGAACTTGTGCGGAGCGGGAACGGCACTACAAACTTCGATAGAAAAAGGGAATGTATCGTGAAATTCAGGCCATGTATCGATCTTCATCAAGGCAAGGTCAAGCAGATCGTCGGCGAAACGCTGCAGCAGGATGCAAGCCGCGTCGTCGAAAACTTCGTATCCGGCCATACGGCCGATTATTATGCGGCGATGTACCGCGATGACCGGTTGACCGGCGGCCATATCATCATGCTGGGCGGCGGCAACGAAGAGGCTGCCGAGCAAGCGCTTCGCGCTTATCCGGGCGGCATGCAAATCGGCGGCGGCATTCATGAAGGGAATGCGGCGCGTTATTTGGACATGGGCGCGTCGCATGTGATTGTGACTTCGTATATTTTCCAAGACGGAAAGCTCAATATGGATCATCTGAACGCCATTGTCGGAAAAGTTGGCAAAGATCGGCTCGTGATCGACCTGAGCTGCAAGGAGCGGGACGGAAAGTACTTCGTCGTCACGAATCAGTGGCGGACGTTCAGCGATTTTGAAGTCAATGCAGCGGGCATTGCGATGCTGGAGGAGTACTGCAGCGAGTTCTTGATTCACGCGGTGGACGTTGAAGGCAAACGCGAAGGCGTACAGGAACGGCTGGCGTCACAATTGGCGGAATGGACAACGATTCCGACGACGTACGCCGGAGGCGCCAGGTCGATTGCCGATTTGGAGCGTTTCCGCCAAATTACGAACGGCAAGCTGGACATCACGATCGGCAGCGCGCTTGATATATTCGGCGGTCAGCTAGCTTACCGCGATGTCATCGATTATTGCCGCTCCTGAACCTGTTGGGCGGCGGCTAATGGGCTCGGATGAGCCCAGGGAGGAGGAGGACGGACATGTTAGCGAAACGAATAATCCCTTGCCTTGACGTGAAGGACGGGCGTGTCGTCAAAGGCGTCAATTTCGTCAACTTGCGCGATGCGGGCGATCCGGTCGAGCTTGCGGCGACGTATGACCGCGAAGGCGCGGACGAGCTTGTATTCCTCGATATATCGGCTTCGGTCGAAGGCCGGGCGACGATGATCGAGGTCGTTAAGAAGACCGCCGGCGAGATCACGATTCCTTTCACGGTGGGTGGCGGTATCTCACATGTCGATGACATGAAGCGTCTGCTGCGCGCAGGCGCCGACAAAATCGGCATCAATACCGCGGCGGTCAAAAATCCGCAGCTCGTCTCGGATGGCGCCCGTAAATTCGGCTCCCAGTGCATTGTCGTGGCGGTGGACGCCAAGTATAATGAGACATGGGGCGAATGGGAAGTGTTCACGCACGGCGGCCGCAACGGCACGGGCATCAAGGTGCTGGAGTGGGTGAAGACGGTGGAGAAGCTTGGAGCCGGCGAAATTTTGCTGACGAGCATGGATGCCGACGGCACGAAGGACGGCTTCGATATTCCGCTCACGCGAGCCGTATCCGATCTCGTGACGATTCCGGTTATCGCTTCCGGCGGCGCGGGACGCGTCGAGCATTTCGCCGAGGTGTTCCAGCAAGGAAACGCGGACGCGGGGCTCGCCGCTACGATTTTTCATTATAAGGAAATGACGATCGATCAGGTCAAAGCCGACCTGAGACACAAAGGGGTTGAAGTCCGGTGACGGAACAATATATAGCGGGATCGCTTGAACAAGTTATCGACGCGATCAAGTGGGATGAGGCAGGACTCGTGCCTGCAATCGTCCAAGACGATGTCAGCAAAGACGTCCTAATGATGGCGTACATGAGCAAGGAATCGCTGAAGCTGTCTGTAGAATCGGGAGAAACCTGGTTTTGGAGCCGTTCGCGCTCGGAGCTCTGGAATAAAGGCGCAACGTCCGGCCATAAGCAAAAAATCGTGTCGATGAGCTACGACTGCGACGGCGACACGCTGCTCGTACGCGTTGTGCAGCAAGGCCCCGCTTGCCATACAGGGCGTTACAGCTGCTTCTACAACGACATTCCGTTGTCGGCTGCTGCCGCTCCGGCAGCAGAAGGCGATGGCGCAGCACCTGGATTGCTCGTGATGTCCGGTGCCGAAGGCGTGGAGGTTTGCACTCCTGAAGGATGTGCAATTCCTGGTGCAGCCGAGCCCGCAGCGGATCGCTTCGCGATTTTGTCCAAGCTGGAGTCGGTCATCGCGCAGCGCGACGCGGAGCGTCCGGAAGGCGCTTATACGACGTATTTGTTCGAGAAGGGCGTCGACAAAATTTTGAAAAAAGTCGGCGAAGAAACGGCGGAAGTCATTATCGCCGCGAAGAATAAAGATAACGATGAGCTGCGTTACGAAGCGAGTGATTTAATCTTCCATCTGATGGTACTGCTGCGCGAGCGTAAGCTGCCGTTCGATCAGCTGCTGAGCGAGCTGGACCGCCGGCATGTGAAGGCGAAGAAGTAAACCGAACGGATACGAAAGAACGGACAAACGGAGGAACGCATTCATGCTGATCGATTATCATACGCACCACGCCCGCTGCGGCCACGCCGTCGGCGAGCTGGAAGATTACGTGCGTCAAGGCATCGCCATCGGGCTGTCGCAGCTCGGACTGTCGGATCATATGCCGCTTATTCATGTGGATCCGGCTTCGTATTATCCGGAAATGGCGATGCCGATGAACGAGCTGCCGCGTTATGTTGAGGAGTGCTTTGCTCTCAAACAAAAATATGCAGGCCAGATCGATATTCGCATCGGCATGGAGGGCGACTACATCGAAGGCTACGAGAAAGAGATCGAACGGCTTGTCCGCGCCTATGACTGGGATTACGTCATAGGCTCCGTTCATTTTCTCGGGGAATGGGACGTCACCGACTTCCGCCAAACTCATGGCTGGGAAGGCCGTGACGTCTTCGATGTCTATGCCCGATATTACGATGCCGTGATCAAAGCGGCCGCGACCGGCTTTTACGACTACATCGGCCATATCGACGTCATCAAACGGTTCGGCTTTAAGCCGCCCGAGGATCGGCTTGCCGACGTAATCGCGCTTGAGCATGCGGCGTTAGACGCCGTCAAACGTCACGATCTGGCCATCGAGCTGAACGCGTCCGGCTTGCGGATGCCCGCGCAGGAAATGTTCCCGAGCCGCCGCATGCTGGAATATTGCTTCGCGCAAGGCATTCCGGTGACGATCGGCTCCGACGCCCATCAGCCGGAGAGACTCGGCCAATATTTGGATCAGGCGCGCGAGATGCTGAAAGACATTGGATTTCGGCAGCTGGCGACATTTTCCGAGCGCAAACGCCAGATGATTACTTTTTGAAAATTGGCCGAATCCATGTATAATGTAGCTGTATCGGTTTTTGCTCGGTATAAATTAGCGAAAGCTTCACAAATATTTAGGAGGGTATCATGATTTCCGACAAGTTGCGCATCTTTTCCGGTTCCTCGAATCCAAAGCTGGCGGAGCGTATCTGCCACGAGCTAGGACAGCCGCTAGGGAAAATCAAGTTGTCCCGTTTCAAAAGCGGGGAAATTTATGTCCATTACGAGGAAGGAATCCGGAACTGCGACGTATTTCTCGTTCAGACGTTTTCCAACCCGGTTAACGATCATTTCGTCGAGCTGCTCGTCATGATCGACGCAGCCAAACGTGCGGCTGCGCGCACGGTAAATGTCGTGATCCCGTATTACGGCTACGCCCGCCAAGAACGGAAGGCGAAGCCGCGCGAGCCGATCTCGGCCAAGATGGTTGCCGACGTCCTGACAACCGTAGGCGCGAACCGCGTCATTACGATCGACTTGCACGCGCCGGCGATCCAAGGCTTCTTCAACATCATGGTGGACCACCTGACCGCGCTGGATCTAATCAGCGATTACTTGAAGTCGAAGAACATACCGAATCCGGTTATCGTATCCCCGGATGCCGGACGCGCCTCGACCGCGGAGAAGCTGGCGAGCTACTTGAATTCGCCGTTCGCGATCATGATCAAGAATCGCCCGGCTCATAACGAAGCCGTCATCACGCACGTCATCGGCGACGTGGAAGGCCGGACGCCGATCATTATCGAGGATATGATCGACACGGGAACAACGATCGTCAACGTCGTTGAAGGCTTGAAGGAACGAGGCTCGGAGGACGTATTCGTCTGCGCGACGCATCCGCTGTTCTCGGGACCGGCGCTGCAGCGCCTGGATCATCCGAATATTAAGGAAGTCGTCGTCACCGATACGATTGCGCTTGCGGACAATCATTCCGATAAATTCAAAGTTCTTTCCGTCGCGCCGCTGCTGTCGGAAACGATCCGCATTATTTTGCAAGGCGGTTCGATCAGCACGTTGTTCAAGGATAAAGGACTATAATTCGACAGCCCGTTTCCGGTTCGTTCGCGAGTCGGGTCGTGGTATACTCTTCTTAAAACATAGACTTTATAAGATTCACCGCGCCCAATGTCGACGGCGCAAGCCGTTTATCTTGACCGTAATAGAATTTATAAGTTTTCCGCAGATAACTCGGTGCTCTAAATTCTATTTGGCAAGAAAAGCTTCCTCTTACGCAGGGTCATTCGTCGTGGAGTAGGCTTCGAATTGAAACTTTTCTTATTCGCCCATTATGATCTACCGGAGGTGCCTTGCCATGGAGAAGAAAAAGCGTGTCGCTGCGCACATACAACCACAGAACGTCATCCCGCTGCAGCTCGATGCCACGTTCTTTTTCGAACGAGCCGTCCGCAATCTGGATCGATACCATTACGACAAGGCATTGAAGTACTTTCGCCGTGCTGTCGAATACGAGCCGGAAAATCCGGTCAACCATTGCAATATGGCGGGTATTCTTTCCGAGATGGGCAATTTCGAGCAGTCCAACGACATTTTGCGGCACGTTCTGGACCATATTGATCCAAGCATGACCGAATGCCACTATTATATGGCCAATAATTACGCCAACATGGAAAATTTTGCGGAAGCGGAGCAATCGCTCGTCACGTATTTGGAGAACGATCCGGTCGGACACTACTTGGAAGAGTCCGAAGAAATGATGGAGATGTTCGGTATCGAGCTGTCCCGTCCGACGAAGCTTAAGACGATCAAAAGCCGGGAAGCGTTGTTCGAGCATGACAAAGCGCGCTCGATGCTCGAGGAGGGCCGGTTCGCGGAAGCGGTCCGCATTCTGGAGAAGCTTGCGGTTAATTTTCCCGACTTCACGGCATCTCGCAACAATTTGGCCTTGGCCTATTATTACATGGGTTATTTCGATAAAGCGATGGAGACGATCGGGGAAGTGCTGGAGCATGAGCACGGCAATATGCATGCGCTATGCAACCTGGCGATCTTCTATCAGCATGCGGGCGACCGCGAACAGCTGGCTCCGCTCGTGGAGCTGCTGAAAAAAACGTACCCGTTCCATTCGGAGATCAGCTTCAAGCTGGCGACGACGATGGGCATTCTGGGGGAGCACGAAACGGCGTATCGGCTGTTCCGGTCGCTGCTGAAGGATCCCGAAGCGGGGTACGATCCTTGCTTGTATCATTATACCGCGGTTGCGGCTTGCAATATCGGGAAATTCACCGAAGCGGAACGGTATTGGCTGCAAGCGGCGAAGCTTGATCCGGGCTCGGAGATTTCGCATTTTTACCTGGACCGTCTGCCGGAGCTGAAAGCAAGCGGCATCGCTGGACGCCGGGAAGTCCCGCTCAGCTACCATTACCATCTGCCGTTCGACGAGCAGTTCCGGATGTGGGAGCAATCGGAGACCGGCATCCCCGATCATCTGAAGCGCGATCCGCTCGTTCGCTCGTCCTTTTTCTGGGCGTTGCGCCACGGCGACCCGCACACGAAGCTGCAGGTCATCCAGGCGCTCGGCATGATTGCCGACGACGAGGTGGAGGAGACGCTGCGGGCATTTCTGCTGGAGCCTGACGAGGACGATTACCTGAAGAAAGTAGCTGTCTTCGTGCTGCGGACGATGGGCGTGAAACAGCCGATCCGGGCTCACCTGAACGGCAAGGAAACGGAAGTGGATCCTGCGCTGTTATCGCCCAGCCTGCCCGTCTGGGAAGAAAAGTGGCAGTCCGTGATGGAAACCGCGCTTCGCAAAATGAACAAGCGGTACGACATGATCCAGCAGCATGATCTGCAAACGCTGTGGGTGGAGTTTCTGACCCGCTTGTACCCTGAAGTGCCGAAGATCAACAAAGTTGAAGGCTGGGCTGCGGCGCTTGAATATTTGACCGCCAAAATGCACCGACGGGCGATATCGTATCACGAGGTCGCGCTGCAATACGGGACTTCGATTACGACGGTCAGCAAATATGCCAAATGGATCGACGAAACGTGCGGCATCAAGGAAAAAATGAAGGCGATTTTTCCGAAGTTTACGGAGAACTGAAGTTGTAAATAGTAAAAGGGATAACATTGATCTTTATCAAATGTTGTCCCTTTTTTTTACCGTTAAGGGATGTGAGTTCGCTGAAGCTTAAAGCGAAAGTGAACTTTCTTTACCAAGAACAAACTTCCGCAATTTTGGGGTCCCCGCAGTATCGCTTCCGATGCAAGTTTGCTACGCAAACTTTTTAGTAATCGGAATAAGCTCCGAAGCAGATCTTCACTTTGTGGGTTGAGTAACGGTCGCTCATCCTTGAAGGTCTTCGATAGAAGTTTTTCTTATTTTCAACAGGGGGTAAGCCTTATGCACAAAACGATTGTCATCGGCACGGGTCCGGCGGGACTGACGGCAGCGATTTATTTGGCGCGCGCCAATTTGAGCCCGCTCGTCATCGAAGGGCCGGAGCCCGGGGGCCAATTAACGACGACGACCGAGGTGGAGAATTTCCCGGGATTTCCGGACGGCATCATGGGGCCGGAGCTCATGGGCCATATGCGCAAGCAGGCCGAGCGGTTCGGCGCCGCCTTCCGATCCGGGTGGGTGAACTCGGTCGATCTGTCGAAGCGGCCTTTCAAACTTTCGGTGGAAGGGATCGGCGAGCTGGAGGCGGAATCGCTCATCATTTCGACGGGCGCATCGGCCAAATATCTCGGCATTCCGGGAGAGAAGGACAATGTCGGACGCGGGGTCAGCACCTGCGCGACGTGTGACGGCTTCTTCTTCCGGGGCAAAAAGATCATCGTGGTCGGCGGCGGCGACTCGGCCATGGAGGAGGCGAACTTCTTGACGCGCTTCGCGTCCGAAGTCGAACTAGTCCATCGCCGCGCCGAGCTGCGGGCCTCCAAGATTATGCAGGATCGCGCCCGCGAGAACGGCAAGATCAAATGGAGCCTGAACCGGACGCCGCTTGAGGTGATCGCCGGTGACAAAGGGGTCACCGGGCTCAAGGTTCATAACAATGATACCGGCGCAGATGAAGTGATCGAAACGGACGGTTTGTTCGTGGCGATCGGCCATACGCCGAACACGAAGTTTCTGGGCGGGCAAATCGATACCGACGAGCTAGGCTATATCGCGGTGAAGCCGGGCACGACCGAAACGAACGTGGCTGGCGTATTCGCCTGCGGCGACGTGCAGGACCACAAATACCGCCAGGCCATTACGGCGGCGGGATCGGGCTGCATGGCCGCGCTCGATTGCGAGAAGTTTCTGGAGCATAACGCGGTGCATGACTGGAGCCTTACGCTTTAAGCTGGCGTAGAGGAAGTGAGGGGGCCTTGTCGGTTTTGTGCCGCGCGCTTGATGCGAATGTATAAGCAACAATGAAAAGTAATGAATTTGTTGGGGAGAAGGGGTTAGTTAGGTAAGGTATAAGTTTGGTATAAGAAGGATTTGGGCCAGGCGAGTTCAGTTCAGGTTAAGACATTGGAGTCCAGCGAAGATGGATTAATTTCGGCAAATGGAATCCAGCGTGGCTAGATTAATTCACATTAGGTTGATTGAGTCCAGTGACGATGAATCAGTTCATGTCAGGCTAGTGGAGTCCAGATGGAGGAGTCAGCTCAGGTGAGGCTAGCGGAGTCCAGAAGGATGAATCAGCGCAGGTCAGGCTAGGGAGTTCAGAAGGATGAATCAGCACAGGTCAGGCTAGAGAGTCCAGAAGGATGAATCAGTTCATGTCAGGCTAGTGGAGTCCAGAAGGAATCAGCACAAGTGAGGCTAGGGAGTCCAGAAGGATGAATTAGCACAGGTGAGGCTAGGGAGTCCAGAAGGATGAATCAGCACAGGTCAGGCTAAGGAGTCCAGAAGGATGAATCAGCACAAGTGAAGCTAGGGAGTCCAGAAGGATGAATCAGCGCAAGTGAAGCTAGGGAGTCCAGAAGGATGAATCAGCGCAAGTGAAGCTAGGGAGTTGAAGGATGAATCAGCACAGGTCAGGCTAGGGAGTTCAGAAGGATGAATCAGGTCAGGTCAGGCTAGGGAGTCCGGAAGGATGAATCAGCGCAGGTCAGGCTAAGGAGTCCAGAAGGATGAATCAGCACAGGTCAGGCTAAGGAGTCCAGAAGGATGAATCAGCACAAGTGAAGCTAGGGAGTCCAGTATGGCAATATGAGTTCGGGTATAGGCCGTTTCTCGATGAGGGCGGTCTCTTTTTTTTGCGATGCTATGTTTGACCGCTCCACTCAAGAGAAAATAACTGGAAAACATGTAGTTAATTTTATTTGTATTACTACAAAAATACTAAATAACTGGAAAACATGTAGTTAATATTTAGCTAGGGACTGGATTAGGCGGAATGCCTGCAAATTAAATACATGAAATCCAGTTAATTGGTCGGTCCCAGTGCAAAACGCTAAAAATAACTACATATAATCCATTTATTTTTCGCCAATGCTGTGATTAGAAGGGGGAGAGGAAGCCGGAGCCAGTACCGGAGCTAGCCAAACGTAAAGCTAAAGCCACGCAAGAGCAAGAGCAAGAGCAAGAGCAAGAGCAAGAGCAAGAGCAAGAGCAAGAGCAAGAGCAGCAGGAGCAGCAAGAGCAGCAGGAGCAGCAGGAGCCGGAGCCAGTGTAGTGCTAAAGCTAAACCAGGCTACAGCTGCTACTAGTCCAGCCCCCTTACAACCGAATGCATTCGCAATGACAGCCTCTTACCCCCGCAACAACGACTCCGCCCCGTCGATATAAATCGATGTTCCCGTAATGTGCGACGATTCCTTGGAAGCCAAGAACAGGACAAGGTCGGCCACCTGCTCCGGTTTGCCCGGTCCTTCTTCCAGCGGCTGGTCTCCCTCCGGGAATTGGATCGGGATTTCGATTTCCTTCAGCTCCGGCGTAGGATGCGTGCTCTGGCCGATGTTCGTTTGGATCGCGCCGGGGCAAATCGCGTTGACGCGGATTTTATATTGCGCCAGCTCCAGCGCCGCCATTTGCATGAACGCGACCTGACCGGCTTTGCTTGTGCTGTAGGCACAAAATCCGAAGCCGGAAAACACCCTGTTCCCGTTGATGGAACTCGTGATGATGATGCTGCCGCCTTGTTTCTTCAAATAAGGTATGGCGTATTTGACAGTAAGAAACGTGCCGCGCAGATTGACGCCAAGCGTCTCGTCCCAGTCTTCCGGCGGCATATCCTCGATCGGCGCCATCGTCCCGTTGATGCCCGCGTTGGCGAAAACGATGTCGAGCCGTCCCCATCTTTCGACAATTTCCTTCACGGCTCGCTCCATATCGGCTGCGGAAGCCACATCCGCGCCAACCGCCATAGCCTCGCCCCCTGATCTGACAATGTGCTCCATGACAAGGCTTGCATCGCTTGAGTGTCGATCGACGATCCCAACCTTGGCGCCGTGCTGCGCAAGCCGGATTGCCGCCCCGCGGCCGATCCCGGATGCGCCGCCGGTCACCAGGCACACTAGATTTTGCAGTCTATGTTCATTGCTCATCATTAGATTTCCTCCATTCCTCTGCCGGTAAAGTTGATTGGTTTCCTATGCACCATTGCGAACTAAAAACGTTCTCATCTTAACCAAGTTGCCTGCGATTATTCAGAAACATATTGGAAAAGTCAATTGACAATAAACGACATCAATCGATAGAATCTCGTTAGAAGGAATAATGTTTCGGGTAGAGGAGCACGACATCATGGACAAGGAATGGCTGTCAGAGGCGAAATTTTTGATTGTGGACGATCAGGAATACAATATCGGCTTGCTTGACCGGATATTAAGGCGTGCCGGGTTCGTTCATCTGCACGCAACCACGAAACCGCAGGAGCTTGTTCGGCTGTTCAGTGATGTGCAGCCGGATATTGTATTGCTCGATTTGCATATGCCGGAGGTCGACGGCTTCGAAGCGATTCGCCGATTGCGTGAGCTGATGGAGGATGATACGTTCCTGCCGATTCTCGTGCTCACGGCGGACGTCACACCGGAAGCTCGGCAGAAGGCGCTGCACGAAGGCGCTAACGACTTTTTGACGAAGCCGTTCGATAAGACAGAAGTGATTTTGCGGATCCAAAATTTGCTCAAAACCCGTTATCTTTATTTGGAGCTGCATGGGCAGAACACCATGCTCGACCGCAAGGTCAAGCAGCGGACGGTGCAATTGGAGGAAGCGAAGCACGAAATCCTCCACCTGCTTGCGCGCGCATCCGAGTTCCGCGACGACATGACGGGCCAGCATACGCAGCGCGTCGGCCGCATGTCGGGGGAAATCGCAAGGCTGCTCGGATTATCCAAGCGGGAGACCGAATTGATCCGGCTTGCCGCGCCGCTGCACGATTTGGGCAAAATCGGCATTCCGGATGACATCTTGTTAAAGCCGGGCCGATTTACGCCGGAGGAATTCGATCAAATGAAGTCTCACACTTCGATCGGCGCCTCCATTTTGTCGGGCAGCCAGTTTGAGGTATTGGAGGTTGCCGAAGCGATCGCGCTGTCGCATCATGAGAAGTGGGACGGCAGCGGTTATCCGAATGGCCTGCAGGGGGAGGAAATCCCGCTTGCAGCGCGCATCGTGGCGCTTGCCGATTTCTACGACGCCTTGACGCACGAGCGGCCGTACAAACGGGCTTGGACGCCGGAGGAGGCATTGGAGGAAGTAGACCGGCAGTGCGGAAAGCATTTCGATCCGCGTGTCGTGGACGCGTTTAAGCGGGTTGTGCTGGGGAATCGGACGTAAAACGAGTCTACTACATATTTTCGCGCTAACGCGAAGGAAGCAGGGATTGTTGATGAAAGACATCGTTTTTACGGCTTTTTTGGAAAGGGTAGAGTGCATGTCCGGACGGAACGGGCGATGGCACGGCTGCCCGATTTACGCTAGATCGGCAGGTGTAAGAAGATGACGGAAATCGAGCTGCTGCGCAAACAGTTGGAACAAGAACGCAAAGCGCGCAAGGAAGCGGAGAATATCGCCGAAGAAAAAACGCGCGAAATTTATGAAATGAACCGGGAGCTGCATCTACTGAACGAGCATTTGGAGGAAATGGTCAAGGAGCGTACTTCGGAGCTTGCCAGAGCGCGGGACGAGGCGGTCGAAGCGAACCTGATCAAGAGCCAGTTCCTGGCCAATATGAGTCACGAGCTGCGGACGCCGCTCAATGCCATCATCGGCTATAGCGAAATGCTCCAGGAGGAGGCCGAGGAGCTTGGCGAAACGATGTTCGCTGACGATGCGTCCAAGATCAATAAGGCAGGCAAGCATTTGCTGTCGCTCATCAACGACATCCTCGACCTGTCCAAAATCGAAGCCGGCAAAATGGATCTATATTTCGAATCCTGCGATGTGTCAGGTCTTGTCGAAGACGTGCTCGCGACCGTTGCTCCTCTGGTAGAGGCTAACGGCAATACGCTCGAGGTAGATTATCCGCAAGGGGAAATCAACACCGACGTGACGAAGCTGCGGCAAATTTTGTTTAATTTGCTGAGCAACGCGAGCAAGTTCACGTCGAACGGCAAAATCGCGCTAACGGCTGCGTACGAGCAGCGGGAAGGCCGGAACGGCCTGCTGTTCCGCGTCAAGGATACCGGCATCGGGATGACGGCGGAACAGCTGGGCAACCTGTTCCAAGCGTTCATGCAGGCCGATTCCTCGACGACGCGCAAATACGGCGGCACCGGCCTTGGACTTGCGATCAGCCAGCGGTTCTGCCGCATGCTCGGCGGTGAAATTGCGGTTGGGAGCGAGTATGGGGCGGGCAGCGAGTTTTCGTTCTGGCTGCCCTCGCAGAAGGTCTCGAGCGAGGAGCTTGATTTACCGGCCCAGCCGCCGGCGTCAGCAGCCGAAGGCGTCTGCACGGTGCTCGTCATCGACGACGAGCCGTCATCACTTCAGCTCATCCAGCGCTATCTCAGCAAGGAAGGCTGGCGTGTCGTTCTTGCCCAGAGCGGGCAAGAAGGGTTGCGCCTTGCCATGGAGCTGAAGCCGGATGTGATCTGTCTCGACGTGCTGATGCCGAGCATGGACGGTTGGACCGTCTTGACGACGCTTAAGAATACACCCGAATTGGCCCGCATTCCGGTCATTATCGTAACGATGATGAACGACAAAAACTTGGGCTACGCACTCGGCGCTTCGGAATTTATGACCAAGCCTGTCGGGCGGGAGCGGCTTGTGTCCATGCTTGACAAGTACGTACCGAACCGCCAGGCGAACAGCATCCTTGTGATCGAGGACGATGTCACCACCAGCGAGATGATGACCAAGGTGCTGGTGAAGGAGGGCTATCGGGTCAGGCGGGCAAGCAACGGTCGAATTGCCTTGGATAGCATGGCGAAAGAACAGCCGGAAATCATACTGCTCGATTTGATGATGCCGGAGATGGACGGCTTCCAATTCGTCGAGGAGCTGCGCAAGCAGGAGGCGTGGAGATCCATTCCGGTCATCGTCGTAACGGCGAAGCATATGACGGGCGAGGATCGCGCGAGGTTGAACGGTTATGTGGAGAAGATCGTACAGAAGGGATCGTTTAACCGCGAATCGCTGCTGCAGGAAATCCGGGTCTGGATCGCCAGATCGGTAGAACGGAGTGCGACATGAAAACGATACTGCTCGTGGAAGACAACGAAATGAACCGGGATATGCTGTCCCGGCGGCTCGCCCGGAAAGGGTATGAAGTGATGATCGCCGTGGACGGCGAGCAAGGCGTCGCGATGGCGGGGTCGGGACAGCCGGATCTCATCCTGATGGATATGAGCCTTCCCTTGCTGGACGGCTGGGAGGCGACGCGGCGGATTAAGGCGGATGACAGGACGAAGGCGATTCCCGTGATCGCGCTGACGGCGCATGCCATGGACAGCGATCGGGAACAGGCGCTTGCGGCAGGATGCGACGACTTCGACACGAAGCCGGTCGACCTGGAAAGGCTGCTCGGCAAAATCGGGAAGTTTGTGTAGCTTGCAGCAATTCCTGGGAGCGTAGGCGCCTCTTACTTGACCTTGTTCTAGGCATAGCTTATAGTGTTACTGGAGTGATTATTCTAGATTTGTAGAGGTGTCATTTAGATGTCGAGTAAAATCTATATTGGCGTCGACTTGGGCGGTACGGCGATTAAGGTCGGGATCTGCAACGAAGACGGAGAGCTGATCCAAACGTACGAAGGCCCGACGGGCACGGAGAACGGTCCGGATGCAATTTTGGACAACATCTGCACATATGTACGCAAGATTGTGGAGCAATCGCAATATACATGGGAGCAAGTAGAAGGAATCGGCGCGGGGATTGCCGGCTTTATGGACATTCCGGAAGGATTCGTGAAGTTTTCGCCGAATCTTGGATTCCGCAACGTGCCGGTGAAGAAGATATTGGAAGAAAAGCTGGGCAAGACGGTGAAGATCGACAACGACGCCAACGTTGCGGCGCTTGGCGAAGCATGGGCGGGCGCAGGCAAAGGCGTGCCGAACTGCGTATGTTATACGCTCGGCACCGGCGTAGGCGGCGGCATCATCATTCACGGCAAAATCTATCAAGGCTTCTCCGGCATGGCCGGCGAGCTCGGCCATATGTCGGTCGTGCCCGACTTGGAAGCGATTCAATGCGGCTGCGGACGGATGGGCTGCCTGGAGTCGGTATCTTCCGCGACGGGCATTATCCGCATGGCGAACGATGCCGTGGAGCGCGGCGACCGGACGACGCTGTCGGCCGTCGAGAAAATTACGGCCAAGGACGTGTTCGACGCGGCGAAGGCCGGCGACGAAGTGGCCGCGCGCATCGTCGCGCGCGCAGCGTTCTATCTCGGCAAATCGATGGCGGCGATTGCCGTTGTCGTCAATCCGCAGCGGTTTATTATCGGCGGCGGCGTGTCGAAGGCGGGCGAATTCCTGTTCGAGCAAATTCGTGAGGTATTCAAGCGTTACGCGCCGGAAGTGGCGCAAGAAGGCGTAGAAATCGTGCCGGCGCAGCTCGGCAATGACGCGGGCGTCGTTGGCGCGGCGGGACTGCTGCTGCGTTCGTAGCTTATACGCGTAGGGTGAGGGCAGTATCTTTTTCACATCGCTGAAAAAGATATGCCCTTTCTCGGCATCCAAAGGGCATGTTCCATAAGCGTGATTGCTGCGAGCGCTTGCTGCCCGCACAATTCAGGGAGGGAATTTGCATGGAAGACAGAATGGCCATGGCCAAGCTGGTTATCATAACGGGCATGTCGGGGGCAGGCAAAACGATCGCCGTGCAAAGCTTGGAGGACCTCGGCTTCTTCTGCGTCGATAACCTTCCTCCGGTGCTCATACCGAAATTCGCCGAGCTGATCGAGCAGTCGAAAGGCAGAATCGGCAAAGTCGCGCTCGTGATCGACTTGCGTGGACGGGAATTTTTCACGGCGCTTTCGGAATCTTTGAACTATATTAAAGACAACTATACGTTGAATTACGAAATTTTGTTTCTGGATGCAACCGATTCGGTGCTCGTGCAGCGGTACAAGGAAAGCCGCCGCCGCCATCCGCTCGCTCCGGACGGCATGCCGCTTGACGGCATCATGATGGAACGCCGTTTGCTGGAGGAGCTGAAGGGCTGGGCGACGCAGGTTATCGATACGAGCAGCATCAAGCCGGCGCAGCTGAAGGAAAAGATCATTTCGCGTTTTAATGATCTGGAGCAGAATATCCTATCGATCAACGTCACCTCGTTTGGTTTTAAGTATGGCATCCCGATCGATGCGGACTTGATTTATGACGTTCGTTTTTTGCCGAATCCTCATTACATTGAGCATTTGCGCCCGAATACCGGCCAAGACCAAGAAGTGTACGATTATGTCATGAAATGGCCGGAGACGCAGACGTTTCTGGTGAAGCTGCTCGATATGCTGAATTTCCTAATTCCGCAATATCGCAAGGAAGGTAAGAGCCAGGTCGTCATCGGCATCGGCTGTACCGGCGGCAAGCATCGCTCCGTCGCCATCGCCGAATATTTGGGCAAAATGATCGGCTCAAGCGAAACGGAACAAGTGCGGGTACACCATAGAGATGCGGAAAAAGACCGACACTAAGAGGTGAGGATACTGTGCCGAAAACTGAAGGCATCAAACGTCCCCGCATCGTCGTGATCGGAGGGGGGACGGGACTGTCCGTCATGCTGCGGGGGCTCAAGGAAAAGCCGCTCGACATTACGGCGATCGTCACCGTGGCCGACGACGGCGGCAGCTCCGGCATTTTGCGCAGCGAGCTGCAGATGCCGCCGCCGGGTGATATTCGCAGCGTGCTGACGTCGCTTGCCGACGTGGAGCCTCTGCTCACCGAGCTGCTGCAATACAGGTTCAACAGCGGCGCCGGATTAGCCGGGCATAGTTTGGGAAACCTGATATTGGCGGCAATGACGGATATATCCGGCGATTTCGTCACCGGCATCCGCGAGCTAAGCCGGGTATTTGCCGTGCGCGGGCGCGTGCTTCCCGCCGCAGGTCAAGCCATTGTGCTGAAAGCCGAGCTGGATGACGGTACGGTCATTTCCGGCGAATCGAGCATTCCGAAGGCCGGGCTGCCGATCAAACGGGTGTTCATCGAGCCGGCTGACGTCGAACCGCTTGAAGAAGCCGTCGAAGCGCTGCGTGAAGCGGATGCGATCTTGATCGGACCGGGGAGCCTATATACAAGCATTATTCCGAACCTGATCGTGCCGAAGCTGGCGCAAACGATCGTCGAATCGGACGCGGTCAAAATATTCGTCTGCAACGTGATGACCCAGCCGGGCGAAACGGACAATTATTCGGTCAGCGATCATTTGAAGGCGGTTTACCGCCATATCGGGCATCATTTGTTTGACTACGTCATCGTGAATGACGGAGAAATCCCGCCGCAAGTGCAGGATAAATACGCCGAAAAAGGCGCCAAGGCCGTGCATCTCGATTTGGATGAGGTGACAAAACGCGGCTACCAGGTCATCGCCGACAGTCTGGTGCTATTCCGGACGTATTTGCGGCATGACGCGGAAAAACTAAGTCACCACATTTATCAATTGGTGGAGGACTGGATGAATAAGAAGAGGTGAGTCCGTTGTCTTTCGCGGCACAAACGAAAAAGGAACTGACGCTGGTCGAAGCCGATGCGTGCTGCGAGAAAGCGGAGCTTTCGGCGCTCATTCGGATGAATGGCTCGGTGCAGCTGAGCAATCGCAAGGTTGTGCTGGACATTTCGACGGAGAATGCGGCGATTGCCCGGCGGATTTATTCGCTGATCAAAAAAACGTACCAACTGCATACCGAGCTGCTCGTGCGCAAAAAAATGCGGCTCAAAAAAAATAACGTCTACATTGTGCGAATCCCGAACAAAGTGGAGGATGTATTGTCCGATCTGCATATCGTGTCGGAAGGCTTTATGTTCACCACCGGTATCGATAAACATATCATCAAGAACAACTGCTGCAAGAGAGCGTATCTGCGCGGCGCTTTCCTGGCCGGCGGCTCCGTGAACAACCCGGAGGGTTCGTCGTATCATCTGGAGATCGCCTCCATGTACGAGGAGCATTGCCAGGCGCTCGTGCAGCTCGCCAACCGTTTCGGACTCAATGCAAGATGTATCGAGCGGAAGAAAGGCTTTATTTTCTACATCAAAGAAGGCGAGAAGATTATCGAGCTGCTGAACATTATCGGCGCGCACCAAGCGCTGTTCAAGTTCGAGGATGTCCGCATCATGCGCGACATGCGCAACTCGGTGAACCGGATCGTCAACTGCGAAACGGCCAACCTGAACAAAACGATTGGCGCTTCCGTCCGGCAAATCGATAACATCAAGCTGCTGGAAAAGGAAATGGGGCTGGAAAACTTGCCGGATAAGCTGCGCGAGGTCGCGGAAATCCGCTTAAAGCATCCCGACATGAACCTGAAGGAAGTCGGCGAATTGCTGAAAGGCAAGGTCAGCAAATCCGGCGTCAACCACCGGCTTCGCAAAATCGACGAATTGGCGGAAAAAATCAGGAACAGTTCAGGGTGACTAGTAGTTTCTGTGCGCCATAAATGTTATAATATTTAAAAACTGCGTTACATGAGGTTTTTCAATACGTTGCGACTGACAAAAGCAAGTCATGCTTTCGGTCGTCGACACTTTTGCGTAAATTTGTAAGGGGGGTATCGTATAGGATGACAAGGCACCCGGTAGTGGTTAAGTTAAAAACGGGATTACATGCAAGACCTGCGGCATTATTCGTACAAGAAGCGAATAAGTTTTCTTCCGAAGTGTTCGTGGAGAAGGACGACAAGAAAGTGAACGCGAAGAGCATCATGGGCATTATGAGCCTCGCAATCAGCTCCGGCACCGAAATTCACATTAGCGCCGAAGGTTCGGACGCAGAACAGGCTGTAAACGCTTTAGTCGTATTGGTCAGCAAAGAAGAGCTGGAGAACCAATAATTGTTGCCGTAGGGAGGAAATTCGCCTCCCGGAAGCTATAATGGAATGAACGAACAATAAGGGGAACCTGCAGGGTTCTCTTTTTCGTTTTTTTGGATATGCTGCAACATTTTAGATCGCGCTGCGTCTATGATGGCAAATACAGATTCAACCATTTTGAGGAGGGTGACGACAATGCAATTTGCAGCAAACGGCGTTAAAAAAGCAACGATGATCGCCATCGTGCTGGCGGCAGTAGCGATCGTATCGGTCATGATGGGGGGCTTCATGAAGCCGGTGCCGGCAAAGGCGGAAGGAACGGCGGCGGACAAACGCGTCATTAGCGTGTCCGGCAACGGGGAAGTGACGGTGGAGCCGGACGTAGCCTATCTGAATTTCGGCATCGAGACGAAAGGCAAAACGGCAAACGAAGCACAGAAGGCAAATGCCGAGCTGTTCGCCAAGCTGAACAAAACGTTGCTGGAAGACTACAAGCTGGATAAGAAGGACGTAAAGTCAACTTCCTTCAACGTGCAGCCGGAGTACACGTACACGGAGAAAGACGGACAGAAGCTGGTCGGTTATATTGCCTACCACCAAGTTCAAGTCACCTACCGGGCGTTGGATAAAATCGGGCAGCTGCTCGACACGGTATCGGCAGCCGGCGTCAATCGCGTGAACAACATTCAGTTCAGCACGGAGAAACAAGAGCAATACGAGCTGCAAGCGATCGAAAAAGCGATGAAAAACGCCGAAACGAAAGCGAAAGCGATCGCCAAGACGACAGGCAAGGAGCTGAAAGGCGTCATTAGTGTGCAGCAATCCGGCGGAGGCTACAACCCGATCATGTACGGAGGCGGCTATAACGGCGTCGCATTCGAAGCAAAAGCGGCGGACACGTCGATCCAAACCGGGCAAATTACGATCAATACGAGCGTCAGCGTGCAATATGAGTTTTAAGTTCATAGCTGAATTGCGCAATAGCGGCGGTTTCATAGGAAAAGAGGGCATCGGCCCTCTTTTTTTTCGTTCACGTGCATTCGTTACCCCTGAAGCCTTTTGACCAGTTTATCGCACCATTCAATATACAAACGCTCATATTCAACCCCGAATTCCACGACGGAGATGCTGGACGAGAGCGGATCGCCGCTTCGGGCCGATTCGAGCAATCCGTTTAATTCAGCCACTTTATCTTCGTATACCGCCAAACGTTCTTCGTGTTGTTTCTTTATTTCCTCCACTTGCCGGATCATTTGGTCCGGCGCCACAAGCCAGGCGTTGTAAGCTTTCAGCAGAAAATCGTCACGAACATTTTCAGCGCCCCCCGGCGAGATTGTCCACTCGATTAACGCCTCGCGCCCCGCGTCCGTCAGTTCATACAATTTGCGGGCAGGACGGTACGTATGCTGTTCTACCCCTTGCAGCTTGACGAGACCCTCGGCTTCCATTTTGGATAATTCCGGATAAACCTGGTTGCTGCCCACCTTCCAGAAAGGGCCGATCCGGCTGTTCATGTGCTGCTTGATATCATAGCCACTGAGAGGCTCACGGGCCAATAACGACAGCAGCGCAAATCTAATGGAACTCATGGAATCAACTCCTTATCGACGTAAACAATGAACATTTCGCATAGGTTCATTTTAATCTATATTCGTTCCAATAACAACAAAATGATATAGGTCAAATTTAACTTATATTTTTGTTGACACAATAAATGTGTATAGGTTAATATTGACCTATATCAATGATAACTTATAACGAAAAGAGGACAATGAAATGAAACATGCATTCAAAACGTATTTGAAAAAACCGCAAACGACGCTGGCCGTCGTCGTGGCGCTGATGGCCCAGCTCATATTTTGCGTCGTGTGGATGACGGCGTATGACGGCGTGCTGGATCGGGTCGACCGTCTGAAAATCGCCATCGTCAATGAGGACGGCGAATCGGGGAAACAAATGATTCAGCAGTTGCGGCGGAATCTTCCTTTCGAAATCGTAACGCCGTCCAAGGATGAAGCGATGGATGAGCTGATAGGGCGGAACGTGCATCTCGTTCTGACGATTCCGGCGAAGTTCGGCCAATCGTTATCGACGCCCGGTACGCAAGCGAAGCTGTCTTACGTCCTGAATGAATCCAATCCGCAACTGACCAAAAACGTCATGCAAACAGTCGAAACGAACGTGACGGCGGAGCTGAACCGAAATACTGCGCTTCAAGGCACCAAGATCGTACTTACGCAGATGAAGCTGCCGGCGGACCAAGCGGAGCAAACCGCCCAAGGCTTAATGAACAAAGTGGGGGCGGACGTTCAATCGCTATATCCCGTACATGGCATGCACAATCAGATGGTACCGATGATGCTCGTATTGGCGTCGTATGTCGGCGCGATGCTGATGGCGATGAACATTCATCAAGCCTCGGAGTCGATCGGAGCCGCGCTTTCGAAAGGGCAACATCTTGCCGTACGCTCGGCCGTTATTGTCATTGCGGCGTTTCTTATCTCGATTGCCGGGTCTTCGCTCATCGCGGCGTTAGGCGGACAAATGGAGAGTGGCTTCGGTATGTTTTGGCTGTTTCATTTTCTGACGCTAATCACCTTTATGTTCTTCGCGCAAATGTTTCTGGTTGTCTTCGGGATGGCGGGAATGTTCCTCAATATGGCCGTGCTTTCGCTGCAGCTGGTCACTTCCGGAACGATCGTGCCAAGAGAAATGCTGAGTGATTTCTATCAATGGCTAGGCCAATATTTGCCGGCGACCTACGCGGTCGAAGGGATTATGAATTTGCAGTTCGGCGGTACGAATACGGCGCAGGATGTTTGGACGCTGCTTGCGGTGATCGGTGCCAGTCTCGTCATTACAATCGCGGTTGCCGTCGCGAAGAAACAAAATAACCCGCAACAAACGGCAAAAGCCGTTCAAGCCGCGGCAGCGGTCTAGAACCGGAATTGAAAAGAAGGTTCGAGGGAGCATCTTGATGCTCATCACTCGAACCTTCTTTATGTTTAAATCGCGTGCGTGGCCGGCCACTCCAGCTCGACGCCTTGCGATCGCAATAAGCTTTGGAATTCCGCAAGCAGCGATTCCGTGTTCCGTACTTGCCGCGGCGTGACGTTGCGCTCGAGGCAAAATGCGGCCAGGAAGCCGGCCGATTCGCCGATGTTCCATTCCGCGGGGTGGACGCGGTAGCAGCCGTTCGTAATGTGGGTCGTGCCGATATTTTTGCAGGCCGGCAGCAGGTTGTTGACCCGCACCGGGATCATGCTGCCGAGCGGAATTTGGAACGGATATACCGAGCTGTCGATATAGTTGCGTCCGCCTGTGCTCGGATGCAGGTCGATCCGGTAGCAGCCGACGCCGACGGAATCGGCGAAAGGCATCGCGCCTTGGTCGCCCCGGCTGAGCGGGCTCAAGTGCTGCTCCAACACGGTGAATTCCGCCCGAATCCGGCGCGATTCCCGGATATACGGCGCCATCGCGAGTCCGTCCGCCGTGCCGACGACGTCCTTGCGCAGCCGAAGGCCGGGATACCCTTTGCCGCCGTCGGGGCGAGGCGCTTCCGTCTGCATCCAATAGAGGAAGGAGAGGCTGAGCTGCTTGGCGCCTTCCAGATGCCGCTGGCGCTCTTCCTCGCTAACGTCGATAATCGAGCCGAGCCAATAATCGTGCATGATCCAGTTGCAAAGCGTAATGTCGCTCTCATAAGTGCCGGGTACAAAATTCGATTGATCGATAATGCGGCGGTAACGCCAGAAATCGACTAGCCCGTCTTGCGGGAAGATGGAATATAAGGTCGGCTCCAGCGTGATGTAATGCGGAACGAGCATGCCAAGCTGCTTGCCCGGCCAAAAGTCGGCCTGATAGTTGCGCCAAAATTCATAATCGCGCGGCTTCTCGATTGTATGATCCTCGCCCTCGATATAATCCATGGCGAAGCAATGCGTAATCGCCTGCATGTCTTGCGGATCGGCGTCGCCGGCCAAAGCCTGCGGCTCGCCGGTTTCCTGCTTCGATTCGGCCCCCGTGACATACTCGACTCCGGCCATCGGCAGCAGGTCGCCGCAATCGGTCGCATCGAGGAAATACGGCGCGCGCAGCACCAGTTCCTCTCCGTCGTCCAATCGGCGGACGGTGACGGATTGAACCCGGTCACCCGATGCTTCGGCGTGGATCGGCTTGCAACGCGTCAGCAAGGTGATTTTGCCCGTATGGATGTAAGGGGCCAGCATCTGCTGGAGGACGGCCAGCGCGGTGCGCGGTTCGAGGCATATCCGGCTGACGTAGCCGTTGCCGGGATTCAGGTGCGGGTTGGCCCGCGCGGCTGCCGTTAACGGCATATGCTGGCGGTAGTATTCACGAACGCCGTCCCGGAATTGCCTGTATGTACGGGTACAGCCGAATTGCTCGATCCATTTGTGCTCATCGGGAGGTACGGCTTGGCTCGTCAGTTGACCTCCGATCCATTCGGTTTCCTCGGTCATAATAACCTTCTTCCCCAGCTTGGCGGCGGCAAGAGCGGCGGCGCATCCGCCTGTGCTGCCTCCGATAATGACAACGTCGCTTTTCCATTCAGCCTTCATCTGATCCCACCCTTAGACAAGTTGACATTCATTTGTGTATTATTTTATAATCAAATCAAACAATAATCTAGCTCCATTTTAGTTTCACTTTTGTTTCACTTAGGTTACATATTTCAATTGAGTTCGGAGTGAGCGTTTTGTCGCGTAAAAAAGCCATTACATTGGACGAGCTGGCCAGCGAGTTAGGATTGACCAAGCATACCGTGTCCAAAGCGCTGCGCGGTTTGCCCGGCATGTCGGAGGAGACGCGCCTTGCCGTATGCGAGCATGCGGCAAAGCGCGGTTATTATACGAAGGAGCAGAAGCAGAACGCGATGCTGGAGAGGACCGCGGCGCCTGACGCCGTCAAGCCGCGCCGGTTTTTGTTTATCGTCCCGACCCAAGCGACCGGTTCGGATACGCATTATTTATTGCTTCAGGGCTTGCAGGAACGCGCGACGGAAGCCGGCCATTTCGTCAACATGCTGTTCGTTCCGACGACGATCGAGAACGATCGGCAGTTCGGCGATTGGCTGGAGCAGAACCGGGTGATGGAAGCCGACGGCATTTTTATTACGCCGAATACGCCGCTATTCATCGAACAGAAGCTTCTTGGCCTTGATATGCCGCGGATCATGCTGAACTTCAAGCTTCCGGAATACAAGGTGGACAGTGTCATCTGGGACGTCCAGGACGTTACCCGGGTCGCCGTAAAGTATTTGCTAAGCCAAGGCCATCGGCGGATTATGTATATCGGAGACGTGAGCGAAAATCGCGGCAGCAAGCTGCGCTGGGAAGCGTTCGAGCTGGAAATGAGAGAAGCAGGTATCGATATTGATCCCCGCCGTCATCTGCTGGAACGTTCCGAACGGCTGGAGCTGCTGTCCGAGCATTTTTTGGAGCGATATCGAAGCTACAAACCGACGGCCTTGATTTCGACCGGTTATTATGATTTGAAATGGATTTATTACGCTTGCAGCACGCTTCAATTGCAAATTCCACAGGATTGCTCGTTAATGACGTTGTCTACGTTCCCGCTTGTCGCCAACGAAACCCGCCCTTTGTTCATGATCAAGGAATGCGGCAGCCGCGCGGTCGACAGCATGTTATGGCGGATGGAGCATCCGCAGGCTCCGTACGAGCAGGTTCGTCTGTTCAGCCCGTTTCATGAAGGATCAACGGTTGCGCCCGTCGGCGATGCGGCCGTTCAGCTAGCATAATGGGGACTCGGGAGGAGGCAGTTATTTCAAATATACGCCGATGTACGGCATTATTATCGTTTTTAAAGATTTTAATATTTTTAAAGGCATGGCGAAGAGCCCTTGGTTCGGCTTCAAAAATTTCGAGAAGCTGTTTGCTTCGTCGGATTTCATGCGGGTATTTTCGTACACGATGATCATCGGGACGAGACGGGCAAAGGCGCGAACGATTGGTATCAAGCGAATAAAAAATAACGTTTCGAGCGGCATGGGCCGCTGCAGCTATGGGAGGTACTCCTAAGTTGCAGCGGTTTTTTAATTTTAGGTAAGCGTTGTCAAAAAGTTGTTGCAACTTGTAGAAGTTAGGATATAATGGAATTATAAATGCGAAAATACGTTCGCATAATCACGGTCGCTTGGGGGAGCTATGGCGTTGTACAACGACGAATTAATCGAAAGTTTGGAACAGCGGCCCGATGAAGAGCTGGTCGAGCTCGCGCGCTGCGGCGATAAGGAAGCGATGAACGCGCTGCTGACGAGGCATCGGAACCGGATGTTCGGTTGGGCGAGGAACATTACGCGAGACGCGCACCTGGCGGAGGATGTCGTACAGGAAGCACTTGTGCGTGCATTCCTGAAGCTGGCGACGCTAACCGACGTCCGCAGGTTTTTGCCGTGGTTGCAGACGATCGTGCGCAATTCGGCGCGGATGAAGCTGCGGCGCGGCGGGCCCCACGGGCGGGAGAAGCCGCTTTCGGCGTTTGACCGTTCCGGAACCGCTGAGGAGCCGGACTGGAGCAATATGGAGACGGTGCTGTCGGAGCTCATGCGCCGGAATCAAACCCACCAAACGCGGGTTTGGACGGACGATCCGGCGAATTGCGTTGTCGAGCCGGAGTTGGCCGAGCTGATGAGCGTGCTGCTGCCGCGCCTTGGGGCGAAGGAAAGGCTCATCTTCGAGAAGCACTTTTACGAGCAGATCAGTCCGACGGAACTGGCCGAACACTTCAATACGTCATTGAACAACGTGCATAAGACGATATCACGGGCTCGGCAGAAGCTGCAGCGCGAGCATATGGAGCTGGACATTCGGGCGAGCCTTCGAATGCACCTGGATAGGCATGGGCGAAGGCAGGCGATGATCGCCGAGCCGCCGATCCTGGGCCAAGCATATATGCATCCGGATGCGGCGTTTATCGATTGCTTGTATTATACCGTGTCCTATGCCGGACACGCCGATATGACGATGACCGACGTGATGGGCTACAGCGGGTACGCTTTTTTGTTACAGTTGGTGACCCACAACGCCGCGATCGAAAGCTTGTTTTATTGGGACTGGGATACGTATTGGAGCAATGCCATTCTCAATTTCGGCATGTATTCACGATTCGTCGATTATCAGCATTTTGTGCCCGCGCCGCATAGCCCTCATCGCACGCGCAACCTGATGTTCGCCCTGGAAGTCATTCGCGAGTCGGTCGATCAAGGCTTTCCGGCGTGGGTGACAAGCTGCAGCCGGTACGGCTGCCAGATGATCTATGGCTACGACGACGAAGAGCAAGTTTTGTATTCGGTTGATCCCGACGGCCGCGAGAAAATTCCTTATATCAAGCTGGCTGCCGGCGTAACGAATTCGCTGTATTTATTCGCGTGCGACGGCAAGTTTGATCTACCACCGGACAAAGCATTGACCCGGCTGCTCGCCATGATGGTCAACCATGCGCGAGGCAACGTTCTGACGTTCGGCGGCTGCATCAACGGGCTTGCCGCATACGAAGCCTGGATATCCGCGCTTCGCCGCGGCGAGGTCCAGGAGCTTGGCCATGCCTTCCACGCGATGACAGTTGGAAAGGCGCGAAGGTACGGCGCCGATTTCTGGCGGCAGCGGGCGAATCGACTTCCGCAGGAGTGGGCGCGGATTGAGGGAGCTGCCGGTTTTGTATCCCGGATTGCCGAGCGTTACGACTGCGTTGCGGGATGCTTCATGCGGCTGCACGAAAGGTTTCCTTACCCGTCGGGCGGACAGCCGAACGAGCCGGAACAAGCGGCTTATGCGGTATCGCTGCTGGAAGAGGCCCGTCACGCGGAGAGCGAGGCGATTGAATGCGCCGAGCGGCTGCTGGAGCTGCTGCACAGCAAAGGGACGAACGGCCCTGCGCCGGGGCTCGTACCGATTCATCCGCTATACTGCTTCGGACACGCGTTCGAGAATAATCGGGAGGATTTCCCCGCGGCACGATTCGCCTATCGCGGCCAAGTGGTCCATAGTCGCCGTCTAAGGCGGTCGATCCGATTGTATGCCGCCTTGTTCGGCAGGGAGCGGGAGCTCGATGACGGCATCTTGAACCGGTCGATATACGATATCCCGATGGACGACGGCATCAGCCTGCTGTTGATGGATCCGCGGCTCGACCTGGTCCACGCGGATTGGCGTCCGCAGTACCTTATCTGGACGGAAGATATTCTTAAGGCGAAGAAAAGACTAGTGGATCACAAGTTTGCGATCGTGACGGACATTATGAAGGGCGCGCGCAGCCAATTTTTCGTATGCGCCGATCCGGACGATAACCAGCTGCTTGTTTATGACGGCAGCCTGAGGTGGGAGGAACCTCCTTTGCATGCCGGCTTGAATGACGCAGCGGCTTCGTATCCACCGTCCATTCCGTTTCGGCTTGCCGCGAGGAACCCGCAGCGGTCCGCTGAGCTATACGATTCGGCGTTCATGGGCCTTGTACCTGAGATCGTCGAGAAGCTGCGCAGCGGCTCGGACGAACCGCGCCTTTGCCTGCAGGTGCCGGACGTGGTCGCCGCATATCGAGTCGTACGGCAAAGTGGCGTTCGCATCGTGCGTCACCTGGCCGAGAAGGAGCGGGAAGCGTGGGCAGCAGGGGGAAGATCGGGCACGGATGAATGGGCAAGGTCAGGAACAGATATCGAATACAAATCCGGCGCAGGTAAAGAAACAGCCCCGGATGCAGTTGCAGACGCAAGAGCAAGTTATAATGCGGTATCAGTTAGGAACATACATAGACGAGTCGGAACTAGCTCAGTAGCGCTCGCAAGCAACGGAGTCGGTTTGCGAGCGGAGGAGGGAGCGGGAGCGGGTACGGTTGCTCGTGCCGATGCCAATGCCAATGCCGGTGCCATTGTGGGTGCCGTTGCCGGTGCCGATGCCAGTGCTGTTGCCAATGCCAATGCCAGTGCCAGTGTCGATACCGGTGCAGTAACGGGTGCAGTTGCCCGTACGGCTGCCAGTGGCGATACCAGTATTGATCCCGGCGGAGGTGCGGGTACCGAGGTGGGATCCGGAGAAAAATTAGGCGCGGGTTTTACGTTTGTCGATTATGATGGAACGCCGGTCCGGGTTGTCGGGGTAAAAGTTTGAACTTTTTTATATCCGAAGTCAGTTTAACACCCCTAGCGGGCATCTATTTATTAGAGTGATAAAAAAGGAGGTACTTTCATCGTGAATCAGGTTGATCAAGTCAAACAGTCGAATCGACGGACTAAAGTGAAACGTATTGAATGCATCTATATTCCCGTCACCCATGCGGAAGATTCGGCACACTGGTATATCGAGTATTTCGGCATGGAACTGCTCCGTCCGGCATCGGCAGACCAAGCGCAGCTTCGCATCAGCGACGATCAGACGATCTTTCTAATCCGGACGGCTGAGCGGACGACTTTGAACTATACCAAGGCGAACGGCAACGAGATGTCGGCTTTGACGCTCGAAGTCGAGCATCTTGACGAGCTATACCGTTCGATGAAGGAAGCCGGGGTGCGGACCGACGAGCTGGAGGACGCCGGCGGCTGCGGGCGCGGCTTTCATGCCTACGACCCTGACGGGAATATGCTTCATGTCTGGGGAGGTTGGCCTGAGCCGTGGAGGCGTAACGTTGACGGAGTATATAAAGTCGACTTGTCGTTTAACGGTCCTGAGGTCCGTGAACGAAGCCGTATCCAATCTACGTTATGCGTAGAAATTCCGGTGACGAACGTGCCTCGCGCGGTTGATTTTTACGTTAATAAGCTCGGTTTATTCATTAATCGCGAGTGCAACCCGTACCCGATTCAGGACGAGTGGGACATTACATTCGTCGATCCGGTCGCTGCCGGGCCGCGGCTCGTGCTTGTCAAAGCGGATAACGGCGGCCTTGGATATACTGTCCAAGGAGAGCCGCATCATTTTTTGCTGCTGCAAATCGATCCGCATCAAGATCTGTTACAGCTGCGGCAAGAGCTAATCTCTATGGGCATCAAGGTCGGCGAGTATCGTGACAGCGGGGGCTGCGGGCGGGCGTTTAACGTGTACGACCCCGACGGCAACATCATTCGATTGAGCGATTGGAAATAAACGATAGCTTTTGCAGGACCGTAATCAGATGAAACAAGGGAGAGTGATCGAATGTCGAGTGTCGAGCAAGCTCAGGCTTTGGCTGCGAATACGGCAAGCCGGCCATCGTTTATAGGAAGTATTGCGACTATTTACGTTCCCGTTTCGGACTTTTGGAAATCGAAGAAGTGGTATGAGTCTGTTCTCGGGTTAGAGTGGGGAGGACACTGTTTTCTTTTGGATTCTGGACCGACCTTATTTCTGTGTGAAACCAAGGATCACGCGAAACCTCATTTCAATTTCAAGGAAAGAGAAGGCTACGAGATGTTTGTCGTAACCTTCCAAACGAAAACGATCGAACAATTGCACGATTTCCATGTGTATTTACAGCAAAACGGCGTGAAAGTCGAAGATATCGAAGATCGAGGATTATGCGGACGGAACTTCAAATTTTACGATCCGGACGGAAATAAGTTCGATGTGTGGAACGGCGATTATCGCCATGAAACCGCTCCGCAATGGGTCGAACCGGAATAAGTGTTTCTCATGCTTACACCGTTTTATCGAAATGATATTCCATTACCCCGGCCAACGCGGCCGGGGTATCGCCGGTTTCGTGGAAGTCGAGAGTACCGGAAAAACAATCTTTGATTGTTTTGAAATAAGCAGCTACTCCTTCGTAGGGCCCAACTCCAGTTGACGCCCTATCTCTTCATGCTATAATAAACATAAGGATTAGGGAAAGCGCTTAACCGTATTTGGCCGAAGTTGAGTGACTATAGAGGTTAAGCAAAACAGGTGATTATAGCACTTAACCATACGAATGATTATGGCGATTAAGCAATGCCCTATTTTGTTGTGCGGTATAATCCATGCACGCGGTGTTGCGTCATATGACCGGGGACATGAAGCCAAGCTGCTGTTGCAGTCATCGAAGGGGAGGAACCTCAATTGAACAAGACATTAATCGTGACCGATATGGATGGGACATTGCTTAACGGACAGGAGCGCATTAGCGAAGAAAACTTGCGGGCGATCAAAGCGTTTATGGAGGCGGGAGGATTGTTCACGCTGGCGACGGGCCGCGCGGAAAAATCCGTAATGCCGTACGTTCGGGAGCTGGGAGTGCAGCTGCCGCTTATTTTGTACAATGGGGCGCGAATCGTTCATCCCGAGACGCTCGATATTTTGTACGAAAAGCAATTAACAGTGCCGCCGGCTCTTTGGAACGAATTGTTGGAGCGTATTGACTCCGGGCTGGAACTGCTCGTTTATCTCGGGCGCGACGTATTCCCGCTGTCGGCGGAGTCTTGGACGAAACGTATTGCCGAAGGGAAATTCGACAAACCGGCACTCGAGTTCGGCGAGAAGAACGTTGCGAAGCTTGTTGCGGTTTCGGCCTCTCACGAACGGTTGGAAGAGATGAAACGATTGATCCAAGAAAGCGGCATGCCTTGCACGCTAGTCTATTCCGAGCCGACTCTGCTCGAAATATTGCCGCAAGGGGCTTCGAAGGGCGACGCGCTGAAGGAGCTCGTGCGCATGCTGCAAATTGACGGCCTTCGCACAATCGCGCTTGGCGATTATTTGAACGACGTTGAGATGCTGAAGTGGGCCGATAGCGGCATCGCGGTCAGCAATGCACATCCGCAGTTGAAGGAAGTCGCCGACGAAATTACGGTACACCATGAGCAGCATGCCGTAGCGACTGTTATTTTTGAGAAGACAGGTTTAAAAGTTTCGTAATAGAGGGAAGCACCGGTTCGAGTGAGGTTGTGGTCGTATTGAGGACTTTTTTGAGTCGTAAAGATAAAGTATTCGAATGAGATCATTGCCGATTCGGACCAACGGAGCATCGTATCTTTTCTCTATATATTGTATAATGTAATAATGGTGTGTACCAAATATAGAGTAATCTCAGCAGGGAGTAGGAAAATACGATGAAGAACATTTGTGTTTTTTCGGGTTCGAATCCGGGGAATGGTCCGGAATTTATGGAAGCGGCGGAAACGCTCGCGAAGCTGCTTGTATCGCGCGGGAAAGGTCTGATTTATGGCGGTTCCCGGTTCGGTCTGATGGGAAAATTAGCGGATACGGTGCTGGAGGCGAAGGGCGAAGTTGTTGGCGTCATGCCAAGGGGCTTGTTCCGGGGCGAAATGATACATACGGGACTGACGAAATTTCATGAAACGGCCAATATGCACGAGCGTAAGGCGAAAATGTATGAGCTGTCCGACGCTTTTATCGCCATACCGGGTGGTTACGGAACGTTCGAAGAATTGTTCGAAGTGCTTAGCTGGTCTCAGCTCGGCATTCACCAGAAGCCGATCGGATTGCTCAATACAAAAGGTTTTTACACGCCGTTGGTCGACATGGTTAAGCATGCGATCGATGCCGGATTTATTCGCGAATCGCAAATCGGTTTGTTCGTCGTTGATGAAGATCCGGAAGCGCTGCTGCAGAAGCTGGAGCAGTTCCAAAGACCGGTTTACGAGAATAAGTGGAAAGACCTCGAGAACAAGTAAACAACATCTATCGTGGAGCTTTAAAAAAGAAACCGCCTTGCCTTGCTGCACGATGTGCGCTTCGGTCGAGGCGGTTTTTCGTATTTGGCCGGAGCCGGTGGCAGGCGTTTATTAAATGCTTCGCTTCTTCTTACAGGTAATTGTCCTTCAGCCAGTTCATGCTGATCGCGATGCTGTTCAGCGCGCTGCCTTTGCAGTTGTCTTGCTCCACGATAAGCCATTGCGTGCCGGCGGCACCCGCGGAGGCAATAACGCCCGGCAGGTCGATGTCGCCTGCGCCAAGCTCGACGGTTTCGATGGAGCCGTCGCTATGCTTTTTCGTATCTTTTAAGTGAAGGAGCGGCAGTCTGCCTTCGTATTTGCCGATATAGGCAACAGGATCGAAGCCGGCTGCATGAACCCAGCAAGCGTCAAGCTCGCAGAACATTTCTTCCGGCGTAGTCGAAGTGAATAGAACGTCCATAAGCAGCTGCTCGCCGATTTTTTCTTTCAGCTCAAAATCGTGGTTATGATATCCGAACCGAATGCCGCTTGCCGCGAATTGACGCGAGGCATGCTTGAACAGCTCAATCAGCTCGGTAATGTTCTCCGGCGATTTGCGCATCTCCTCGGACAAATAAGGGCAAACGACATATGGGCTGCCGATGGCCGTGTTCATCTCGATTTCTTCTTGCAGGTGATCGCGCAAACGCTCGACGCTAACATGACTGCCTACCGAAGTCAGCTTCAATTCGCCCAGAAGTTCTTTCAGTTCTTGCGGAGCCAATCCGCCGTAACCCGCAAACTCAACACCCTCATAGCCAAGCGCGGCGACCTGCCGCAGCGTTCCTTTGAAATCTTGCGCCGTCTCATTGCGCAGTGTGTACAGTTGAATTCCGATTCCCATACGTGACATTGATTTCACCATCCATCCAGAGGTATGTAACATTCTACTTTTATGTATATCACAGCTCGCCTATAATGAACATGAATGATCTTATCAAACATGAACAATCTTGCTACATATCGACAAGAGGTGAGTTTGCCGATGCTACCGGACCCACCGTCCGAAATATTGATCTCCGGTTATTCCACGCATACGAAGCCATTCATAATGAACGAACGCCAAGGGCTTCCGATGTACCTGTTCCGCATGCAAACGGAAGGCAGCTGCGAGGCTTGGGTGCGTGACCGCTTCGAACCGATCATTGCTGGCGATCTGCTGATGTACGGGCCCGGAGAGCCGTATGAGCTGCGCGTTGGCGCATCCGCCCCGCCGCCGGCGAAAATCCACAGCACCGACTATTTTATCATGTGTCAGGGGCCGTGGCTTGATGCTTGGTGGAAAGGGAGCGGAGGGCAGGCCCGGGCTATCAAAACCTATATCGGGCTGGACGAAAGCTGGATCTCATTATGGCGCCAAATTATTCTCGAAAAAAGGCGCATCCGCGACGCCGACCCTTCGATCGCCGAGCATTTGCTACGGCTGCTGTGCCTGACGCTCGACAGGGCGATCAACGAACGGACGCAGGCTTCGCCCAGTTCCCGTTCCTATGTGGCGTATCGGCTGAAGCATTATGTGGAGCGGCACGCGATCGAGCCGTTCACGCTGGAAGAGGCGGCAGGCAGCGTCGATATGAGCGTTTCCCGGGCCAGCCATCTGTTCAAGGATACGTTCGGCCAATCGATTATCGACTACGCGATCGAGGTGCGCCTTAGTCTCGCATGCGAACGCATCCGGTTCAGCAGCATGACGCTGGAGCAGGTCGCCGAAACGACCGGCTTCCACAGCTACAGCTATTTTCACCGCACGTTCCGCGCTCGAATGGGCATGTCGCCGAAAGAGTACCGGGAGCGGATGTAGTGGAGAGTCCTGGCGATGCGGCTATGCGTAATAGCGAATAGAACGATGCGAATGCATGTATATCGTGTAAAAAAAAGCCTTTCCCCTGACCCGACGCGAGGTCGTGATGGGGAAGGCTTTTATCGTTGTGGCTTACGCCTTATACGCGCTCGATCACTTTATCGATCAAACCGTAAGCTGCGGCTTCTTCCGCGCTCATGAAGTAGTCGCGGTCCGTATCCTTCTCGATGCGGCTGAGCGGTTGGCCCGTACGCTCGGCCAGGATCGTGTTCAGCTTGTCGCGCATTTTCAGGATGCGCTTCGCGCGAATTTCGATGTCGCTCGCTTGCCCTTCGGCGCCGCCGAGCGGCTGATGGATCATCACTTCGCTGTTCGGCAAAGCGAAACGTTTGCCTTTGGCGCCCGCCGCAAGCAGGAATGCGCCCATCGAAGCGGCCATGCCTACGCAGATCGTAGATACGTCGGGTTTGATGAATTGCATCGTATCGAAAATCGCCATGCCGGATGTGATCGATCCGCCCGGGCTGTTAATGTACAAATGAATGTCTTTATCCGGATCATCGGCTGCCAGGAACAACATTTGCGCTATGATGGAATTGGCGACGACATCGTTCACCGGGGTGCCGAGGATAATGATGCGATCCTTCAATAGCCGGGAATAAATGTCATAAGCGCGCTCGCCGCGATTGCTTTGTTCGATAACCATAGGGACAAAACTCATATTTATCTGCCTCCTGACATGTGAAATAATTGCTACATCGCTATCATACAAAAAACAAATACAAAAGTCAAAGATAGTCAAACTTTTTTGATCAAATTTTAAATTGATATATTCCGTCATATTCCATAAATTATCCAGAAAACGGAGTCAAGGGGTGACGCTTGCTTTATTTCCGGTGGAACAAAATGTTAATTCGTGCGTCTAATGATGCAGGAGGTGGTTCATCGTGATCAAACAATTGATCGCAGTGTCCTTGTTATTGATGATGTTAGCGACAAACGGCTATTCGTATAACGTAGTACCTGCTGTGAAGTCGGCCGACCCGCCGAAGCAAGAGCTGAAAACCCCACCCTTGCCCAAGATTAGCACAACGTCACAAGACATTCCTGCCTACCAGAGCAGCTATTGCTGGTACCGGCTTGGCTGTGCCGATTTTATCGGCGGCAAAGCGCAGCTTCGGGGCAATGCACCTACCGCTGTAGAACCTGGAACGCAAATATGGATCACCTGGGACTATGAGCCGCATCCAATGCGTATGAATGTGAACGTGGAAGACGATTCTCAAGGGAAACCCGCAACGATAGCGTTAGAAAACGGCTCGTTCCAAGCGCCTGAAGAAGCCGGAGAATACTACTACACGATTTCGGCGGATTGGCTAACGAAAGACCAACAATTCGTTACGAACCAAACGTCGGTCGTCATCGGAATCAAAGTGAAATAACAAAACCGCATTTTGCTAGTATAGGTCATCTGGCATATTGTCATACGGGGGTGAGAGGAAATTGATTATATGTTGAGTTTATGAACCGTTGGACCTGCGGATGCAGGGTCCGGCGGTTATTTCTCTTAGGTGATGAAGATGTGAATGCATCGATTCGCCGGGATTTACGGAAAATGAAAAAAAGCCACCCGATGTCGGATAGCTTCTTTATAGGAAAAATGGCGCGCCCGCGAGGAATTGAACCTCGATCTCAGGCTCCGGAGGCCTACGTCATATCCATTGGACCACGGGCGCATGTGAGATAGCGAAATTTATTATATGACAGATAGATGAGAAAAGCAAGCATGTTTGTTCAGATTTTTTTGGAAGCCGATTGTGTCTACTGTTACGGGAGGAATCTCGCGGGGATAACTGCAAAAGTACATCTATTATTTCCTCTCTGTCGGACAAGCCAAGTGTTACTGCAAAAATGCAGCTATTATTCTCGAAATCATCGGTTCAGACGTTCATTCCGGCCAATAACTGCACGGTTGCAGTTATTTGTCTGTTAAGGTGATCAAGTTGGTTAAATAAATGTACTTTTGCATCTAAGTTTGTAGAGCGTCCCAAGAGCGGTCCAAGTGAAGGTGCCTGCAGTCCCTTTCGAGCACTTAGTTCTCATCACTTCCTTTTGGAGAATTTCCGCCACAAATCAAATAACAAACAGTATAAAAGTTTAAATGCCGAATGTTGTGTCGAATACTTGAAAATCGACATCTTTTTCGTTACAATGATAGTGGGACTTAAAAAGAACACGCGGGACGTTTTACGACCAGCTATTGATGTAAGCAGGGCGCATCAGAATTAGTCGTACACCTTAGCCGATGTGTCACCGTAATTTTTGCTGGGGCGGATCCAATGAGGAATATTGTAGACATTCAGAAGCAGCTTGTGCCGGACATCATGGACGTATTGAAAAAAAGATACACCATCCTGCGACACATCATGCTTTCCGACGTAATCGGCCGCAGAATGCTGGCATCCAGCCTCGATATGACGGAGCGTGTGCTGCGGACGGAGGTCGATGTGCTGAAAGCGCAAGGGCTGCTCGAAACCGACGGTCTCGGCATGCGGATCAGCGAAGCGGGACGCAAGCTGCTCGACGACATGGAGCCGGTCGCCAAGGAACTGTTCGGCTTGTCCGACATGGAAGAGGCGATTCGCGACCGATTCGGCCTGAAGCAAGTGTTCATCGTACCCGGCGATTCCGATGTCTCGGAGATCACGAAGAAAGAGCTTGGACGCGCGGGTAGCGCGGCACTTCGCAAATACGCGGCAAGCGGCGACATCATCGCGGTAACCGGCGGCTCGACGCTGGCGGAGATCGCGGGGCAGCTATCGCTGCCGGCCCAACTGAAGGGCATATGGTTCGTGCCTGCACGCGGCGGACTTGGCGAAAGCCTCGACTACCAAGCGAATACGATCGCATCGATGATGGCGAAACGGACGGGCGCACGCTACCGACTGCTGCACGTGCCGGATCATCTCAGCGATGAAGCGTATCAATCGCTGATGCAGGAGCCGAACATCCAAGAGGTCGTCCAGTTCATCCGGCAAGCGCGCATCGTCGTTCACGGCATAGGAGACGCGATGGTGATGGCCCGAAGGAGAAAGGTCGACGAACAGACGATCGAGAGCATCGCAGCCGACGGAGCTTTGGCGGAGGCGTTCGGGTATTATTTTGACCGAAGCGGTAAAGTCGTCCACAAGATGCCGACGGTTGGACTCCGCATCGAGGACATTCAAGAAATCGAAACCGTCATTGCGATAGCAGGCGGCAAAAGCAAAGGCGAAGCGATCGCTTCGGTGCTGCGGTTCGGTCACGAAGACCTGCTCGTCACGGACGAGGCGGCCGCACACGAAATGCTGAAGCATGCGCCGACGCGAGATTGAACGTAACAGATCAAGAGATCTTGACGTGCCTCTGGCTCGTCTTGAAATATAAAAAAGCAAAAAAACAGGAGGAATTATCATGGTAAAAGTAGGTATTAACGGTTTTGGACGTATCGGCAGAAACGTATTCCGCGCTGCGCTGAACAATCCGGAAGTGGAAATCGTTGCAGTCAACGACTTGACGGACGTTAACACGCTTGCTCACCTTCTTAAATATGACACGACGCATGGCAAACTGAACGCGACGGTTCAAGCGGGCGAAGGCGCGCTGATCGTAAACGGCAAAACAATCAAAGTATTCGCAGAGCGCGACCCAGGAAACCTGCCTTGGGCTTCCGTAGGCGCGGAAATCGTCGTTGAATCGACGGGTATTTTCACGGCGAAAGAAAAAGCCGAGCTTCACCTGAAAGGCGGCGCGAAAAAAGTTATCATCTCCGCACCGGCTACGAACGAAGATATCACGATCGTTATGGGCGTTAACGAAGACAAATACGATCCAGCTCAACATACCGTAATCTCGAACGCTTCTTGTACGACGAACTGCCTTGCTCCTTTCGCGAAAGTTCTGAACGACACGTTTGGTATCGTAAAAGGCATGATGACGACGGTTCACTCCTACACGAACGATCAATCCGTTCTTGACCTGCCTCACAAAGACCTGCGCCGTGCTCGCGCCGCTGCAGAGAACATCATTCCTTCGACGACGGGCGCTGCCAAAGCGGTTGGCTTGGTACTGCCTGAGCTGAAAGGCAAACTGAACGGCGGATCCATGCGCGTGCCTACGCCTAACGTATCCGTTACGGATCTGGTTGTCGAGCTGTCGAAAGACGTTACGGTTGAAGAAGTCAACGCAGCGTTGAAAGCCGCTTCCGAAAGCACGCTGAAAGGCATCTTGAACTACAACGAAGAGCCGCTTGTATCGAGCGACTACAACGGCGACCCTGCTTCCTCCACGATCGACGCTCTGTCGACGATGGTCGTTGGCGGCAACATGGTTAAAGTCATCTCCTGGTACGACAACGAGTGGGGCTACTCCAACCGTGTCGTTGACCTTGCCGCTTTCATCGCGAAAAAAGGTCTGTAATCTTAGCAATAACCGCATAATATAGCGCCAAATAAAGAGGAGAAGCTGCAAAGTGACTCCTCTTTAGCTAGTTTGTGTTTGATGTATAGATGCCCATTACCGAACCTTAGGAGGTCCAAGCGATGAACAAAAAAAGCGTGCGCGATGTAGAAGTAACGGGGAAAAAGGTGTTTGTCCGCGTTGATTTTAATGTACCTTTGGAAAACGGCAAAATTACCGACGATACGCGGATCCGCGAAACGCTGCCGACGATTCAGTATTTGACCGAGCGCGGCGCGAAAGTGATCCTGGCGAGCCACTTGGGACGTCCGAAAGGACAAGTCGTCGAAGAAATGCGTTTGACGCCTGCGGCAACCCGCCTGTCCGAGCTGCTCGGCAAACCGGTTGTCAAAGCCGACGAAGCGATCGGCGACGCCGTGAAAGCGCAAGTAGCCGCTCTGAACAACGGCGACGTATTGCTGCTCGAGAACGTCCGCTTCTATGAAGGCGAAGAGAAGAACGATCCGGAACTCGCAAAAGCTTTTGCCGAGCTGGCTGACCTGTACGTGAACGACGCGTTTGGCGCTGCACACCGCGCTCATGCGTCGACGGAAGGCATCGCTCATTATTTGCCGGCCGTTTCGGGACTTCTGATGGAGAAAGAGCTGGACGTGCTCGGCAAAGCGCTTCATAACCCAGAGCGTCCGTTCACGGCGATCGTAGGCGGATCGAAGGTTAAGGACAAAATCGACGTGATCAACAAGATGATCGAGATCGCCGACAACATCATCATCGGCGGCGGCCTGTCGTATACGTTCTTCAAAGCGCAAGGCTATGAAATCGGCCAATCGCTCGTCGATAACAGCAAGCTGGATCTTGCCCTTGAGTTCATGGAAAAAGCGAAGAAGCTCGGCAAAAACTTCCTGATTCCTGTCGATATCGTCGTATCCGACGATTTCAGCGCTAGCGCCAACACGAAAATCGTTGATGTTGACGGCATCCCGGCCGACTGGGAAGGTATCGACATCGGACCGAAAACACGCGAAATTTATGCGGAAACGATCAAAAATTCGAAGCTTGTCGTCTGGAACGGACCGATGGGCGTATTCGAAATCGAGCCGTTCTCCCACGGCACTCGCGCGGTAGCGCAGGCTTGCGCGGAAACCTCCGGCTACACCGTCATCGGTGGCGGCGACTCCGCTGCAGCGGTTGAGAAATTCGGCCTGGGCGACAAAATGGATCATATCTCCACAGGCGGCGGTGCTTCCCTCGAGTTCATGGAAGGCAAAGCACTGCCGGGCGTTGTAGCGTTAAACGATAAGTAAAATTTCGATCAGACAAGACGAAAGAGAGGGACTCCACTTGAGAAAACCGATCATCGCAGGCAACTGGAAAATGTTCAAAACGATTGGCGAAGCGACCGCTTTCTTGAACGACGTGAAGGGCAAAGCGGAAATCGACGGCGTAGAGAGTGTTGTATGCGCTCCGTTCACGGCGCTGCCGGCACTTGTCGAAGCAGCAAAAGGAACATCGATCCGCATCGGCGCACAAAACCTTCATTTCGAAGACAACGGCGCGTTTACGGGCGAAATTAGCGGCGTGATGCTGAAGGACATCGGCGTTGATTATGTCATCATCGGCCATTCCGAGCGCAGAGCTTATTTCGCAGAGACGGACGAAATCGTGAACAAGAAGGTCCAAGCGGCGTTCAAGCACGGCATTACGCCGATCGTTTGCGTAGGCGAGAAGCTGGAAGAGCGCGAAGCAGGACAAACGAAGGACGTATGCAAGGTGCAAACCGAAGGCGCGTTCCAAGGCCTGTCCGCTGAGCAAGCGGCACAAGTCGTTATCGCATATGAGCCGATCTGGGCGATCGGAACTGGCAAATCTTCGACGGCTGAAGACGCAAACGAAGTATGCGCGTATATCCGCAGCCTGATTTCTGGACTGTACGGTCAAGCAACGGCGGACGCGATCCGCATCCAATACGGCGGCAGCGTGAAGCCGGGCAACATCCGCGAGTACATGGCGGCGAGCGACATCGACGGCGCGCTTGTCGGCGGAGCAAGTCTGGAGCCGGCTTCGTACATTCAATTGGTCGAGGGGGCGCGCTAAATGTCCGCTCCTAAACCGGTAGCACTGATTATTATGGACGGCTTCGGGCTGCGCGACACGGTAGTAGGAAATGCCGTAGCGCAAGCGAAAAAGCCGAACTATGACCGTTATATGGCGACGTATCCGCACACGCAGTTGACGGCGTGCGGGGAAGCGGTCGGTTTGCCGGAAGGGCAAATGGGCAACTCCGAAGTGGGCCATTTGAACATCGGCGCAGGCCGCATCGTGTACCAGGATTTGACCCGCATCACGAAGTCGATTCGCGAAGGCGATTTTTTCGACAACGAAACACTGCTTGCGGCGGTTCGCCACGCGAAGCAAAACGGCAAGAAGCTTCACCTGTATGGCCTTGTATCCGACGGCGGCGTGCATAGCCACATTGGACACTTGTTCGCGCTGCTGGAGCTTGCGAAGAAGGAAGGGCTGGCCGACGTATACGTTCATGCGTTTCTGGACGGCCGCGACGTTTCGCCGGACAGCGCCAAAGGGTACATCGAGCAGCTGCAGAAAAAAATCGCCGAAATCGGCGTAGGCAAAATCGCGACGGTGCAAGGACGTTACTACTCGATGGACCGCGACAAGCGCTGGGATCGGGTGGAGAAGTCCTACCGCGCGATGGTATACGGCGAAGGCCCGCAATACACGGATCCGATCAAGGCAATCGTAGAGTCGTACGAAAAATCCGTGTTCGACGAGTTTGTCGTTCCGACGGTCATCGTTGATGAGCAAGGTAAGCCTGTCGGGCAAGTGGAATCCGGCGATGCGGTCATCTTCTTCAACTTCCGTCCGGACCGGGCGATTCAGCTGTCGCAGGTGTTCACGAACGAAGATTTCCGCGGTTTCGACCGCGGCGACAAGTTCCCTCGCGGATTGCATTTTGTATGCTTGACCTTGTTCAGCGAAACGGTTGGCGGTTACGTTGCGTATAAACCGAAGGATTTGGACAACACGCTGGGCGAAGTACTCGTGCAGCATGGCAAGAAACAACTGCGCATCGCCGAAACGGAGAAATACCCGCACGTGACGTTCTTCTTCAGCGGCGGACGTGATGTTGAGCTTCCGGGCGAAACGCGCGTTCTGATCAATTCGCCGAAGGTGGCGACGTACGATTTGAAGCCGGAGATGAGCGCATACGAGGTGGCTGCTGCGGCTGTCAGCGAAATCGAAGCCGACAAGCACGACGTCATCATCTTGAACTTCGCGAACCCGGACATGGTCGGACATTCGGGCATGCTCGAGCCGACGATCAAAGCGGTAGAAGTGACGGACGAGTGCATGGGCCAAGTCGTCGAAGCGGTACTCGCCAAAGGCGGCGTGTGCATCATCACGGCCGACCATGGCAACGCCGACATGGTATTCGACGAGCAAGGCCGTCCGTTCACGGCGCATACGACGAATCCGGTACCTTTTATTGTGACCGATTCTCGTGTTAAACTGAGAGACGATGGCATTTTGGCCGACATTGCACCGACGATGCTGGACTTCTTGCAGTTGCCGCAGCCGGAGCAAATGACCGGACGTTCGATGCTGGTGAAGTAACCTATTACTATTTCAAAGGAGCGTTTTACGATGACTACGATTTCTGACGTTTTCGCCCGCGAAGTGCTTGACTCCCGCGGCAATCCTACGGTTGAAGTTGAAATTTACCTGGAATCCGGCGCAATCGGACGCGCGATCGTTCCTTCCGGCGCTTCCACGGGCGCTTATGAAGCTGTCGAACTGCGTGATGGCGACAAAGGCCGTTATTTGGGGAAAGGTGTCCTAAAAGCGGTAGAAAACGTGAACGAGATTATTGCCCCGGAAATAATCGGCTTGGATGCCCTTGATCAAGTAAAAATCGACAAAAAAATGATCGAGCTTGACGGAACGCCGAACAAAGCAAAGCTTGGCGCCAACGCGATTCTTGCCGTTTCGATGGCAGTAGCACGCGCGGCGGCTGAAGCTCTTGCCGTTCCTCTATATACTTACCTTGGCGGCTTCAACGCCAAAACGCTTCCTGTACCGATGATGAACATCATCAACGGCGGCGCGCATGCCGACAACAACGTCGACGTTCAAGAGTTCATGGTTCTGCCTGTAGGCGCACCTACGTTCCGCGAAGGTCTTCGTTGGGGCGCGGAAATTTTCCACTCTCTGAAATCGGTTCTGAAAGAAAAAGGACTGAACACGGCAGTAGGCGACGAAGGCGGTTTTGCACCGAACCTGGGATCGAACGAAGAAGCGATTACAACGATCATCTCCGCGATCGAGCGTGCCGGCTACAAACCAGGCGTTGACGTATTCCTGGGCATGGACGTTGCTTCGACGGAATTTTTCAAAGACGGCAAATATCACCTGGAAGGCGAAGGCCGTTCCTTCACTTCCGCGGAATTCGTTGATTTCCTTGCTTCCTGGGTTGAGAAATATCCGATCATCACGATCGAAGACGGCTGCTCCGAAGACGACTGGGAAGGCTGGAAGCTGCTTACCGATAAGCTTGGCGGCAAAGTGCAGCTCGTTGGCGACGACCTGTTCGTAACGAACACCGAGCGCCTGTCCGACGGCATCAAGAAGGGCGTAGGCAACTCGATCCTCGTTAAAGTAAATCAAATCGGCACGCTGACGGAAACGTTCGACGCGATCCAAATGGCGAACCGCGCAGGTTACACGGCTGTTATTTCGCACCGCTCCGGCGAAAGCGAAGACAGCACGATCGCCGACATCGCCGTAGCGATGAACGCAGGCCAAATCAAAACCGGCGCTCCGTCCCGTACGGACCGCGTGGCGAAATACAACCAGCTGCTTCGCATCGAAGACCAACTGGGCAACGTTGCGCAATATGCGGGCGAAAAAGCATTTTTCAACTTGAAAAAATAATTCGGTTTCAGCTTAGGCTGAACTGAATTGAGGAAGCAGGCAACACACGCAAGGCGAAAAGGGAAGGGCAGTTCTGATCGATCGATGGAGCCGCCCCCCTTTCTGAATCGAGAAAAAACGGCATACACCGGATGGCGAGCGTAAGCTTGCGGGCGGTGGCAGAACGTATTTCGGTATTCGTATCGCCTTTCACGGCGGGTGTGGCCTGCTTCTTTTTTTAAATGTACGGCTTATACATAAATGAATTCATTTACTTTGGGAGGGAACAATCATGGGGAAAATACCGGTAGGCGTACAAATGTACACGCTTCGTGACGAAGCGCAAAAAGATTTTGTCGGCACGTTGAAACAAGTGGCTGAAATCGGCTACAACGGGGTGGAATTCGCCGGTTATTATGGCCATTCGGCCAAAGAATTGAAGCAAATCGTGTCCGATCTGGGCCTTGGCACGCCGTCCGCGCACGTTGGCTTAAACTGGCAGGCGCCTGATCAATGGGAGTCGGATTTCGCGCGCCAAGTTGAATACGCTTCCGAGCTCGGCATCAAGTATATCGTGCTGCCCGGCATGCCGTATCAATCCACTTGGGGTAAGGCGGAGCTTGACGACGCCATCGCCAAAATCCGCAAAGCGGCCGAAATGACGAAAGCGGCCGGCATGACTTACGGCTATCATAACCATGCGTTCGAATTCGACAAAATCGAAGGCGAGTATGTGCTCGACACGATTTACCGCAGCATTGGAGCAGATTTGCTCGTATGCGAAATCGACGCAGGCTGGGTGCATCGCGGCGGCATCGATCCGGCCGAATATATGTCGCAGTACAAGGGACGCGTGCCGCTTGTGCATGTGAAGGATTTTACGGCGGAGAACGAGTTTACGGAAGTGGGCAATGGCGTTGTGAACTTCAAAGGCGTATTCGACAGCGCGCAAGAAGCGGGCATCGAATATTACATCGTGGAACAAGATCAGTGCAGCGGCTCGCAGCTCGAGAGCATCAAGATCAGCTTGAATTACCTCAAAGGGCTTGGCATTGCATAAAAAGCAGGAATATGGTAAAATGAGAGTGCTGTTTTTGTAACTTGATGTGGTTACTGAATGGGGTCAAGCTTATGCTTACGATGTGACTTTCTAACGAAAGTCCAGCTTATGCTTACGAAGTGGCTTTCTTCGAAAGCCGAGCTTATGCTTACGATGTAGCTTTCATACATGAAAGCTTTCAGGAGGTGGAACAAACATGTTAATTTTCTGGAAAGTTCTTTTGATCATTTTCTCGTTGGCCCTGATTGCTGTTGTATTGCTCCAGAAGGGCAAGAGTGCAGGGTTGTCGGGTGCCATCTCCGGAGGCGCGGAGCATCTGTTCGGCAAGCAGAAGGCGCGTGGGCTCGATTTGTTGCTATCTCGAGTGACGATCGGTATTGCGGCAGGATTTTTTATTCTTTCGATCGTCGTCGCTTATTTTGTGAAAGCTTAACATGACAAATGAAGCAGCAGGAGATCATTCTCTTGCTGCTTTTTATTTGGGATTGCGCCGATATATTTTTGTACATACTGAAATTATATTAAAGAACGGGCATCTCTGTCTAAGGGATGACAAAGGAAGGTGACCTAATACTAGATGATATTGGAACAGCAAATCATGGATTTGATGCAAGATCCGGATTATAAACCGATGACGTACCAGGAGCTTGCGGAGCATTTTGGCGTGACAGAGGCCAAGGAATTCAAAGATTTCCTCAAGCAGCTGAACCAGCTGGAAGAGGAGGGCAAAATTCATCGGACCCGAACGGAGCGCTACGGCATTCCGGAACGGATGAATTTGCTGCGCGGCCGGATGCAAGCCCATGCGAAAGGCTTCGGATTCCTTATTCCGGAGGACCGCGAGCACCAGGACGTGTACATTCACGCGAACGACATGAGGGGCGCAATGAACGGCGACATCGTTCTTGTGCGTATTACGACAAGAAGCGCAGCCGGCGGCAAAATCGAGGGTGAAGTCGTCCGCATCGTGCAGCGCGCGGTCACGCAAGTTGTCGGCGTGTTCGAAAATTTGGACAGCTATGGCTTCGTTCATGCAGACGACAAGCGGATCGGCAAAGATATTTTCGTGCCGAAAACGAGCTTTATGGGTGCCGTTACGGGGGATAAAGTCGTCGTCCGCATCGTTACCTATCCGGAAGGCCGCGCGGCGGCTACGGGCGAAGTGATCGAGGTGCTGGGACATAAAGACGATCCCGGCGTCGACATCATTTCGATCATTCGCAAGCATCAGCTGCCGGAGGCTTTCCCGGAAGAAGTGATGCATGAGGCGGAACAAGCGCCGGACTCGATCACCGACGACGAAATCGTGCGCCAGAAACGGCGGGACTTGCGCGGCAAGCGGATCGTCACGATTGACGGCGAGGACGCCAAAGACTTGGACGACGCCGTTAACGTGGAGCGTTTGCCGAACGGGAATATCCTGCTGGGCGTGCACATTGCCGATGTCGGTTATTATGTTCGCGAAGGCTCCGCGCTCGACCGGGAGGCTTATAACCGCGGCTGCAGCGTGTATTTGGTGGACCGCGTTATTCCAATGCTGCCCCACCGGCTGTCGAACGGCATATGCAGCTTGAATCCGAAGGTCGATCGGCTGACGTTGTCGTGCGAGATGGAATTCGACGATAAGGCGAAAGTCGTTCGCCATGATGTTTTTACGAGTGTAATCAAGACGACGGAGCGGATGACGTACACGAATGTCCGCAAAATTTTGATGGACGAAGACCCGGAATTAATCGAGCGGTATGGTGATTTGGTCGAGGATTTCCGGCTAATGCGCGATTTGGCGATGTCACTGCGGCAGGCGCGGATGCGCCGAGGGGCGATCGATTTTGATTTTCAGGAATCGAAGGTGCTCGTCGATGAAAACGGCAAGCCAACCGATATCGTGAAACGCGAACGCTCCATTGCCGAACAAATTATCGAAGAGTTCATGCTGGCGGCGAACGAGACGGTGGCGGAGCATTTCCACTGGTTGAAGGTGCCGTTCTTGTATCGGGTTCATGACGATCCCGATCCGGAGAAGCTGATGACGTTCATGCAGTTCGCGGCCAACTTCGGGTATGTGGTGAAGGGGCGCGGCAACAGCGTGCATCCGCGCGCATTGCAGACGCTGCTGGAGGAAATCAGCGGCACGAAGGAAGAGACAGTCATCAGTACCGTCATGCTGCGTTCGATGAAGCAGGCGAAATATGACGCGCAAAGTCTCGGGCATTTTGGGCTTGCTGCGGAGTTCTATACGCACTTCACGTCGCCGATCCGGCGTTATCCGGACTTGGTCATTCACCGCGTCATCCGCGAGGTGATCGAAAACGGCGGCTTGTCCGAGCAGCGCTTCGAATATTTGAACGGACGCATGCCGGACATTGCGCAGCAATCGTCAGAGCGGGAGCGCGTCGCGGTTGACGCGGAGCGCGATACGGAGCAGCTGAAAAAAGCGGAATACATGCTCGACAAGGTGGGCGAGGAGTTCGAAGGCATTATCAGCAGCGTGACGAACTTCGGGATCTTCATCGAGCTGGAAAATACGGTTGAAGGCTTGATCCGCTTAAGCGATCTGACGGACGATTATTATCATTTCCACGAGCAGCATCTTGCGCTGATCGGGGAGCGGACGTCGAGAGTATACCGGATCGGCGACGAAGTGATCATTCGCGTGAGCCGGGTCAATATGGACGACCACACCATCGATTTTGAGATGGTGGAAGCGAAGTCGCGCGAGAAGGCAAGCCTCGTCGAGGAGCTCGCCATAGGGCGGCGTCCGCGAGGCGGCGCTGGCGGTCGCGGCGGGCGCGGCGAAGGCGGCAAGCGTGGCGGTGAAGGGCGCAGCGGCGGGCGCGGCGAACGCGGCGAGGGCGGCAAGCGCCGAGGCGATAGCGGCGCGTTCGGCGGCCGCGGTGGCAAAAGCGGCGGCGGAGGCATGCGCGCCGGTGCGAAAGCCGCCGGCAAGGGCACGAAGCGCGTCAGCCGCCGCGGCGAGGTGTTCCGCCCGGCGGATAGCGCCGGCGCCGCTCCGCGGAGCGAGGGCGCGAGCGGCGGGCAGCGCAGCGGCGAAGGCGGCACGCCTGGCGGTGGCGACGCACCGAGCGCAGGCGGCAACGGCGGCGTGCGCCTCGACGCGGGCGCGGCCCGTGCGGGCGGCCGCCGAACCGCCAGCGGCGTGCGCGAGTTCGGCGAGCAGATGATCGCTCGCGCCGAGGGCGCGGGGCAGCGCGGCAAGCGCAAAAGCCGCAGCGTCGACGGCGGCGGCTCCGGGCGTCGCGGTTCGGGTGGTCCCGGCACCGTAACGAAGAAAAAGAAGAAAAAATGACGGATCTCCGTCGGAAATAGGAAAGGTTGTTGAGACCGCCGGGTTAATCCTGCGGTCTTTTTGTCTAGAAGGGATGTCTTTGTACCATCTTTTGCGTCGGATAGCCGGGAAACGGCATGAACACAATAACTTTGTCATTTCAAATATGTCGACAAAGGAGATTTATTGTGACTAACGTACTCGTCGTATATTACAGCGCTTATGGACATATTTATAACATGGCCCGTTCGGTGGAGGAAGGTGCAAAAAGCGTTCCCGGCGCTAACGTGAAGCTCGTAAAGATCCCCGAATTCGAAGTCGCGAAGAAACATTTGTCTACCCAGGAACCCTATGTGAGAGCGCAGGAAGCGCAAAAAGACGTTCCGGAAGCGACTCACGACGATCTGGTTTGGGCTGACGGCATCATATGGGGCGTTCCCACGCGTTACGGGATGATGCCGGCACAGATGAAGCAATTTTTCGACGCTGCCGGAGGACTTTGGGCAAGAGGCGAATTGGAGGGAAAACCAACCGCCGTATTCGTGAGCACGGGCTCAATTCACGGTGGCCAGGAAACGACGGCGATCACGACTTTTGTGCCGCTGCTCCATTTTGGCATGATCCTCGTTGGGTTGCCTTATGGAGAAAATGCGGAACAATTGACCGGAGAAGGCATCGGCGGTACCCCTTATAGCGCGTCGGTCGTTGCAGGCCCGGACGGCTCACGGTCGGCAGACAATCGTGAGTTGGTCATGGCTTCTCGTCTCGGCAAGCGCGTGGCCATCGTGGCCGATGCATTAAAAGGCAAGCTGGATAAGCCGGGCGCGATTGAAGGCTCGTCCGTGTAGAGCTAGAGCGACTCATTTTGCATGGATTTGAATCGCGGTGCAACCCGGTCATCCGAAGAGCTGCTTCCGTTTATACTAGTTCTTTCCCTTGATTTCCACCCGGGAAGTTGATACAATTGCTCCTGAACAACGTTAGCGCGGGGCTCTTCGCCCCGCCGGCGTTCAAAGTCGAAGGGGTGATAACATGGGCAAGAAGAGTGACGGGAAACAGCTCGCCCAGAACAAGAAAGCTTCCCATGATTATTTCATCGAGGAGACTTACGAAACCGGGCTTGTATTAACCGGGACCGAGATCAAATCGCTTCGGATGGGAAGAGCGAACATCAGCGACGCCTTTGCCACGATCCGAAACGGCGAAATTTTCATCCACAACATGCATATCAGTCCGTTCGAGCAGGGCAATCGGCACAATCCGATCGATCCGACGCGCGCGCGCAAGTTGCTGATGCATAAGAAGGAAATTAGCAAACTGTTCGGTCTGTCGAAGCAAGAAGGTTACACGATCGTGCCGCTGAAGATTTACGTGCGCAACGGTTATGCGAAGCTGCTTATCGGCCTCGGCAAAGGGAAGAAGCAATACGACAAACGCGAAACTTCGGCCAAACGCGATGCGGAACGCGACATTCAACGCGCGCTGCGCGAGAAGCAGAAGGTTGCAAGGTAAATCGTGTCATGGTACGCCAGCCATGCGCCGCCTTATTTTCCATGAACAAATGGAGTAAAAAGCGCGCGGCTGTGCTATAATGGTATTATTCGATGGTTACTCCATCGCTCGGCGGAATCTAACCCGTTCCGTTGGTTATTCTCTTTTTTAATCCGGGGGCGTTCTTGGATTCGACGGGAATAGTTCGAGCATGGGTAGCGGGTAGTGGGGACGCGTCCACTTCATCAACGCTAAAGCCTATTAAACGGCAAACAACAACCTAAATTAGCTTTAGCTGCTTAATAACCAGCTAGCTGGCTTCTACCTCGCATCGCCCATGTGCTAGGATAGGGGCTCAACTTTAGTGGGATACGCCGCTCGGTCTCCGCCTGGGGTCGACGGAAGAAGATAATCAGGCTGACCCAAAGCATAGCCGGTTACGGGGCGATGCTCGGGTGACATCAAAACTGTGACTACACCCGTAGAAGCCTGTGTGGCGTTATTTTCGGACAGGGGTTCAAATCCCCTCGCCTCCACCATGAAGAACCCCGACCGCAAGAGGTCGGGGTTTTTGCTTTATCTTGAAACAACTATACTGGTGCTTACTTTGCGTTCTTATCGGGCTGATGAATACCAAAAGTATTTCCTTCGGTATCTATGTAATAACCCTGCCACGCCATCCCAGGCAAGGCATACTTCGGCAATGCGATCTTGCCACCATGGTTGAGAATTTTTGCTTCGGTAGAATCGTAATCTTCTACTCCCATTGTACATGCATAGCCGTTCAAAGATTTGCCTGGCTCTGGGGAAGCACCATGACGCTGCATCAAAGCTCCGTTAATTCCAAGCTCATCTGCACTGCCAGTGACAGCCCCGAAATAAGGCATTCCGGCGTATTCGCTCCAATCTTCAAATGTCCATCCAAATACTTCTCCATAAAACTTTTTAGCACGCTCCATGTCATCTACATGGATTTCGAAATGAACTAATCTGCCCATGATCTCCTCCTAATTTTAATTACTTCAATCTTTTGTTATGTTTTCTGTCTACAGCTTTATTCTCCTCCTTCATTATTGTGTTTAATATAAAAAAGTATTCAGTTTCAGAAGAATGCCAAGACTTTGGTCCGAGGTTTTGCATTCAAAACCGCACGAGGTTGTAGATTTTTTCTATATTCGTTTATACTCTTAATACATCATAAATCCAGGGGTGAGTGAAATAGCTAACATATTAGCAATTCCAGAATTAAAAAGTGAATTAAAATCGCTTATACGGTATAACTCCGATCGCGGTTTTTTACATTATAGCGGCTGTAATCGAGTATGCAATGCGATGAGCGATATTTTGGATGAAAGCAGGGCGCTGGATGACCGTGATTTAACATTTGATATTCATTTATTGATCTTGGTTGAGCTTGTCAAGCTGTTGGCCCATGCAGACACATCGTCTGGTATCGCGGGAGACACAATCCGTTATTGCCTTGCAGGTTTAGCCGAGCTTAATAAATCTGCCGCAGACGACAAACGCAAGTCCATGCTGGACAAAATCATAAAGACTGCTAAGAACAAAGTGTTCAAAGAGTGGGCAGATGTTGGCTACCAATTATTGCGTGGTGCTGTTTCTTTAGTGCAAGACCAGAAACAGGCCGAGAAGGTGTATGAACTTTTTCCGATCCTTGGCCCGATGTATAGTGGCGAAGAATACCCTGACCGGTATTTGATTACACTTGGTATAATTGAAAAACTAGAAGGCGATGCAGCGGCGGATCAATATCGGATGGAGCATCTCGATGTATATGAGATCAGGGTCTCGGCGGTTGATCGTGCTTTGGGCGCGGGGCAGTATGCCTTAGCCGAAGAACTGTGTCTTGCTGCGTTTAAAAAAGATAAATCGTATGGCAGACCGGCGGTATGGGCGTATTATCTTGAGCGGATTTATTCGGAGATGAACATGAAGGAGAAGCAGATGAAGATGATTCATCTGATTCTCAGGCGGGGCGATAAGTCCTACTATAATAAACTAAAAGAGATCTATCAGTCTGACGGGACTTGGGAGCACAAGAAAGAGTCGATCCTGATGGAGTTGTCGAAGGCATATATGTCTCATGAATATGCTGCCTTGCTGGCGGAGCAGGGGGAATTATTGCTTTTGCTGAAGGTAGTACAGGAGAACCCGATGTATATCGAGCATTTGGGCAAACTGCTGGCGCAAGAATACCCTAAGGAGACATTTCTTATTTATGAGAACTACATTATAGATGAAGCGGCAGCAGCTACGGAGCGAAGAAAGTATAAAGGTGTTTGCAAGCTGATCAAAGGTTACTCCGACGCGGGCGCTAAGGCTGAAGCAAGGAATATGATTCAACGTCTTATCGAAAAGTATCCTCGCCGCGTGGCTATGGTGGACGAGCTTCAGATGCTGGATAGGAAGCTGATGAAGTAATTTTCTTGCGACTACACCCGTGGAAGCCGTTATGGCGTTATCAGGAGCTAGAACCCTTGAATGGGGGCTAGCTCCTTTCCGTGACTAACAATATTCGCTTCAGTAGAATCGCACGCCGCACTATCTCGTTTCCATATCATCGTCGAATACGTTATTCGCTGCCTCATAAAGCTTGCCGGCCTCGTGACGATCGGTTACCTGCAGTTTGCTGAGGATATTGGAAATGTGGTTCGCGACGGTTTTTGGGCTTAGATGCAGAGATGCGGCGATTTTTGCGTTCGTGTAGTCCTCTTTGATCAATTGCAAAATTTCCATTTCCCTCGCCGTCAATTCGGCCAATGCCGGATTGCGAGGAGGGTTCTGCTTCGCAACCGAGAAGTAATCCATCATTCTGGAGGCAATATCGGTGCTGAAAACCGCGCCGCCGCCCCCCACCATCCGAATGGACTGCAGCAGCTCCATTTCGCCGGCATCCTTTAACACATAACCTCGTGCACCGTTCTGCATCGCGCTGAAAACCGACTTATCGTTTTTGAGCATGGTAACGATTAGAATTTTAATCCCGGGGTCCTTTTCCTGAATCATGCGAGTCGCTTCAATTCCGTTGATTCCCGGCATTCGGATGTCCATGACAATCACGTCGGGCCCAAGCCGTAGAGCCAGATCAACGGCCTCTTCACCTGTCGAAGCTTCCCCGATCACTTCAAGATCGTCCGTCGTTTGAAGCAAATTTCGAACCCCGCTTCGAAACAGCGGATGATCATCGGCCAATAATACTTTCATGCGCTTTCCTCCCCCTTCGTACCATACGGGATGGCAGCCTGGATTATGGTTCCGCCGGTGTCCCGTGCTTCGATCGTGCAGTACCCTCCGAGCTCTGCAGCCCGTTCTTGAATCGAATGCAGGCCAATGCCGCCGCCCGGCTCCGGCTCTGCGAAGCGGGAAATGCCGATCCCGTCATCTGCGACCTGCAGGATGAGTTTGTTATTCTGAACGTCGATCGATATATGACAAATGGCTGCATTTGCATGCTTCACGACATTAACGAACGATTCCACAATGATGCGATAAGCGGCCACCTCGACAGCCGCGGGCAGCGGAGGAAGCTGTTCCGGGCCATGCAGACGAACGCTCAGTTCGCGGCGATGTCCGGTGTTATCGGGATCATTTTGCAGTTTGACCGTTTGGTCAATACGCGCTTGAATCGCTCCAAGCAAGCCGAACTCGTCTAAAACCGGCGGTCGCATGTCATGGACTAAGGTTCGAATATCCGTAACCGTAGACCGGATTTCTCCGCGTAATTCCGCAAGCATTTGCTTGGCCGTATCCGGATTCTTGTCAATGTACTGTTCGGCCGCCGCGACGTTGAAGCCAAGTGACAGAAGCCGGGGAGCGAGTTCGTCATGCAGATTTCTTCGGATTTGCCTGCGTTCTTCCTCCCTGGCGAGTACAAGCTTTTCTCGGGACTCCTGCAGGTCGTTTGCAAGGAGCTTCATGCCCAGGTGCATTTTCACGTTTTGGACGATCGGTCCGGCTTGGCGCAGCAGAACTTCCAGAAGCTTGCGGTCATCCGCAGAAAATGCTTCGTCCGGGGAACGGCTTGAGACGACCAACGATCCGACCCGTTCTCCCCCGTGAACAATCGGGAAGTTATAGGTATCAAATCGGATGTCCCCGGAAGCTGCCGCGGGCTGCGATAGACCGTTAACTTCGATCATGATGGCTGCATAAGGCAGGCGAAGCGCATCCCGGACCGACGCTGCGACAACCTTCACCATTTCCTCGGGGACAATCGGTTTAATCAACTGATTGCCTAAGCCTGCCAATACGGCGTAAGGGTCATCATGCCTGCCCTTCATCAAGCGGTTCAGAAGCTTCTGCAGCCATTCTTTCAAGGGGCCGAACATGACGGCGACAAGGGCGGTTGCGATCAAGGAAACCCAGTAACTTCCCCTTGTCTGAAACAAATTTCCCAGATACCAGACGGAAACGGAGTAAACAAGCAGGATAGACAGCGATAAGGCTCCATACAAAAGCGTTCGTTTGACGAGCGGATCGATATCCCACAACCGGTGGCGCAGCACGGCGAAAGCAAGCGTAATGGGGATGATGGAGACAGCCGCCGATAGCGCAACAATAAGGCTGATATAGGTGATCGGATTCGGCTCGGGAAGCAGCACAATGAAGCCGCTGGCTACAAAAAAGCCGAGAAATGACATGACAGCGCCATAAACGGCCCATTTCGTCTGCTGCCGTTGCTCATGGTTCATCCGTATTCGATAAGAATGAATTTGCGACCATAATGCGGTAGCGATCATAATTCCATAATATAAAATCCTTACATGATCAGGCCAATTTTTGAGATCAAGCGGCGTTCCGGGGAAGGACAAACTCAACATTTGCACGATGCAAAAAGGAACGAAAACAGCCAAGGTCCACGGAGTCGTCAGCTTGCCGTTCGGAAACAACAACAGAAATAAAAACAATGCCATTCTTCCGATGACGGCCATGAATTCCGTCCATAACGCCATGGCCGGGCTTCCTTCGGCGGCAATATATAACAGAGATGAAAATGTGCAGCCATAAGTAACGAGAGCTACCGCCGCAAGACACGCGATCCCGTCCCGTTTGCTTTTGAATAGAATGAGGATCGCCGCCGCGAAATAAACGAGAGCCAATCCGCAATCGTTGATCACGAATGCCAATGCATAAGAGTCCGGTGTCAGGCGATATTGGCCAAGTGTCTCGATCGTATAAAACAACGGCCCTTGCGGCTCGCAGGATTGAAGAATGCACTTCGAACGCAGCACTTCGTAATAAACAGGCACGTTTTGGACAAAAAAAAGTACGGCAACCGCAATGATCAGATAAGCGAGAAGTTGATAGATCAGCTGTCTAGTTCGCACCACGATCACCTCGCTCCCATTTTGATGCCGTCATTATAGCAAATAAGGAAATCGCTGCATAGGACAGGAGCCGCCGGTCCGTTCATTTTCCCGAATCTTACCACGAAAATTCCCGATCGAAATAGGTATGCCCTGCCCTCGTGACCGGGAATACCTTCTTGCTATGATTCAATTGTAAGATCAATTCATGGAGGTTGAGAGACGGATGCAAAAAATTTTGAAGTGGTTAGGCGTAGTTGTGATTTTGGCCGGTATTGCAAGAATGGGAATGACCCCCGCAGCGCTCATCTGGGGGAGCGACAGTCATCAGGAGCTGTTGTGCGGATATATTGCCGCGATTTTGATGGCTTTCAGTTCTATCGCCTTATATTTGCCCCAAATGAAGGAAACCCGCACACTCGGATTCGCCGCGGCTTTCATTACGGCAGCCGGCAACATCATTATTTCCGGTCAGCAATACGGGATTTGGGCTTACGGAAAGTACGCCGATGAGGGCTTATTCGTGAACGTAACCGGCATGCTTGTGGGGATCGGCATGATGCTGGGCACTGTTCTGCTGGCTTTCGTGACGTTCCGTGCAAAAGTTTTTCCGCTTTGGAACGTGCTGCTGTTTGTGGTGATGCTGGTATCGTTCGGCATTCCGGGGCTGGAGAGCTGGTTCGCGCTTTTCTGGGGGCTGGCCTACGGAGCTATGGGATACACCATTGTGACCGGAAACTATCGCAATAAGGAAGCCGCGGCAGCATCGCTGCACGTTGCATCGTAAGGAAAGGCCCGTCCATGCGGACGGGTTTATTTTTTTGAAAATTTTATTTGATGCAACTGAGAACGCGAATTATTATGGTAGTATAAGTTAAAAAAATGAATTTTGTATGGCAAAATCATAGGGTATAAAAATAACCTACATATGGGGAGTATGTTATGGCAGCCAGAAACAAATTCATCCTTCATCGTGATAAGGAAGAACGGGTGGCGCTTGAACGCGAATGGGAGAAGTTCATTTCCGGGAACGATTCGCAGCTCAATATTAGGACGGAGACGCTCGCATCCTGGAAGCGTTGTCTTGAACAAGGCGTGAATCCTTTTCAAATCAAACCTCCCTTAAACTTGGGCATTGATGAAGTTCAAGATTTTGTAACCTCCGATCCGACTTTCCGAATGATAGAACCGATCTTGAAGAAGCTGAAGCAAATTGCTTTGGATACCGGCTATTTGGCGGCGTATTGCAACTCGGCCGGCGAAGTGGTTTATCTTGACGGAGAATTGTCTCTGTTATTGAAGGCGGAGGACATCAACCTGTCCCTTGGCGCCGATTGGCGCGAAGGAAGCGCAGGAACGAACGGAATCGGAACGTCCTTGGCTACCAATACCCCGACTCAAGTATATGCCAGCGAACATTTTTGCCATGAGATCCAATCCTGGAATTGTTCCTCTGCTCCCGTACGCGACCCGGCGACAGGCAAAACGCTCGGCGTCGTTAATTTATCCTGCTTTTGGACGTCGAATCATCCGAACATGCTCAAAGCCGTTATTTCGTCGGCCTATGCTATCGAGCATATGCTTTATTCCCAATTAAAAGCCGACCGGTACAGACTTTCGTCCCATTTTGAGGAATTATCGCGAAAAACGACGCTGCCGTTAGCGGTTTTGGATCGCGGGGGGCGAGTTGTCAAAGCATCTCCGCGGCTGCATGAGCATGGTTGGATCGGCGAGGACCGACGAATGAAAAATTCCTTTTTCGACCCCAACCCTTTACCTTCCAAAATGAACTGGGAATACGAGATGTGGCGGTTTGAGCTCCTGCCTTATTATTACGGGGGACTGCCGATCGGATTCGTCCTGTACGCCCTTCCGCCGGACGTAGGCCGCTTTTCCGATCTGCCGCATATCGGCCATCTTCCTGCAAGCGAAAAAACCCCGCAACAGAATCAACTTTACAAGTCGCTGTTTGAACACCATCCGGACAGCATATTTGCATATGATGTAAAAGGAACGCTGATTGAGGCGAATCCGGCAGCAGCGAGATTGCTCGGCTATGAGACAAGCGAATTGAGTGCCTTGAAACTCGAGAATGTTATCGTATCCAGGCAGGAAGATCAGAGACTGCGCGCTTTTGCCAATGCCAGGCAAGGTATGCATGATGAATATGAAGCTGTTCTTCGGCATAAACAGGGGCATTCGCTGGATGTGACGATAAAGAGCTTCCCGGTCATTGTAGAAAACGAAATCGTCGGCGTGTTCGAAATCGTACGCGACGTTACGCCCAATCAGCAAATTCTCGAAGATTTGAGGTCAACCAAAGAGCAACTCGAATTTTTCCTTCAGAGCACCGAAGAAGCCGTCGTTGTCGTCGATACCCATCTTAGGGTCATAAAGGTCAATAAATCGTTTGAAACGGTTTACGGCTGGAAGGAGCATGAAGTGCTCGGCAAAGAACTTCCGATCATCCCCGACCACCCGAAACCGGAAAACGAATGCGTTCGAAACCAATTGCTTCATTCCCGGAACGCCATCGCCTGTGAAACCGTCAGACAGTGCAAAGACGGCACCTTGATCGATGTCAGCAATTTCTCCTCACCCCTGTTTAACAGCAAAGGTATTCCGGTCGCTTTTGTCATCATATCCAGAGACATCACGAAGCTTAAGCGTATGAGCGAAGCGCAAATCGAAAGCGAAAAGCGACTACGAACGTTGATCGAAGCGATACCCGACCTTGTCATTTTCAAGGACGGCCAAGGAAGATGGATAGAAGCCAATCATCAGTCGCTGGTCTGTTTTCAATTGGAAAACAATGGTTATTCGGGTAAAACAGATCTTGAGCTTTCCGAAATAACTGCGTTTTATCGGGAAGCATTGCTGCAGTGTATGGTTTCCGATCAATTGGCCTGGGAAACCGGCGGCCTGGTAAGAACACAGGAAATCATCCCGCAGCCGGGCGGCGTGGACATCATTTGCGATGTGATCAAAATCCCCGTCTTTCACGAGGACGGCACGCCTAAAGGGCTTGTCATTATCGGGCGGGACATCACCGAATTGAAGCGAACGGAGGATTTGCTCCGCAAATCGGAGAAGCTGGCCGTTGTCGGTCAGCTAGCAGCAGGTATTGCCCACGAAATTCGCAATCCCCTCACTACACTTAAAGGCTTTTTAAAGATTCTCGAATGCCAGCTAAACGCCAAGGGCAAAGAATATTTGGAGACCATGCAGGCCGAGATCGAGCAATTGGAATGGATTACGAGCCAATTTATGACCGTCGCGAAGCCTCAAGCGGTGGCATTTCAATGCCATGATTTGCGGAGACTGATCGGACAAGTCACTACTTTTCTTTATCCTTATGCCACCATGCACAACGTGCAAATCAAGATGGAGCTGGAGGAGGATCTTCCTTTCGCCTATTGCGATGGCAACCAGTTGAAGCAAGTGTTCATCAATATTTTGAAAAATGCCATAGAAGCGATGCCCATAGGCGGCCCAATCGATATCCGGATGAAAAGGATCAAGCCGAATACCGTATCGGTTCGAATATCCGATCGCGGCTGCGGCATACCGAAAGACAGAATTCCTCATCTTGGCGAGCCGTTCTATAGCCTGAAAGAAAAAGGGACGGGTCTCGGCTTGATGATTTGTTATAAAATAATGAAGGAGCATTTCGGAACGGTAACGATCGAGAGCGAAGAAGGTCTGGGCACGACTGTTATCGTCGAGATGCCGCTTTCGAACGCCGCTTTCTCTTCCGACATGCGAAGCTGATCTAAGGAAACTTAAGCAAGGCTGCTTTGAAGTCAAATTCAAGGCTGCCTTGAATTTGAATATAACCACTGCGGAGCTTTATTGACGCAGCATCAAGCTGCCGCCCTTACAGACAGGCTGATGTAACGACGAAACTTAGCCAGCCGTTTCACTTCGGCTTGAACATGTTCCATCCGCCCATGCTCGGAGGATTGCCCGTATCGCCTTCCAACAATGCCGAATAGTTGGCGGCAGCCTTCTTGAAGGCGCGCGCATATTGCTCGATGGCTTCGGGCCGATAATGCTTGAACCACGGAATGCTGTAAACCTTGGCGGCAATCCCGCCGCTGACCGGCAAATCCGCGTCCATCTCTCGGACATCGCGCGATGCGTGCGCGATCCGTGTCGGTTTGCCATGTCCGTAGACATCGGCATCTTGAAACAGGGGATGATGATGCAGCGGAAGATTGCAGCCCGGGTAGCAGTCGCTCACGCCTTCGGCTCGGACCGCCTCGCAGAAGCGGGATACCGATAGGCCGCCCAGCTCTTCCGAGCGATAATGGCCGTGTGCCGCGTACCATCCCCCCATCAGGGTGCCGGAATCCTTTTCCGTGCGGTGGGCTCTGAGCCCCGGGACATCCTCGAGCAAATCCCAGAAGTAATTCATCGCCCGGCGGATTTCGGCTTGCCTCGTTTCATAATGCCGCAATTGGACGCGTCCGACCGCCGAGCTGATTTGATGCATTCGATACTTGTAGCCGCCCAGCGGCAAACCGATAAAGGGCTTCAGCGCCTCGCTCTCAATCCCGCTATTGAAGCGCTCATAGTGTCCAAGCGCGATGGCTTTCTCATAAATTTCCCTATCGTTCGTCACGAGCATGCCGGCTTCGCCGATCGCCAGCGATTTGCCGGTCATCATGGACATCGCGCCGACATGTCCGATCGTTCCCAGCTTGCGTCCTTTGTAAACGCCGCCGTGTGCATGGGACACGTCTTCAATGACCTTGAGGCTATGCTTCCGCGCGATTTCCATAATTGGATCCATATCGGCAGGATGGCCGAAATAATGGACGACGACGATTGCCTTGGTCTTCTCGCCGATGCGGTGTTCAAGGTCGCTCGGATCCAGGCATAGGCTGACCGGATCGATATCGGCGAAGACAATCGTTGCGCCGAGTGAATAGGCGGGGACTCCCGAAGCCCAATACGTAATGCTCGGACAGATGACTTCGTCGCCGACCCCGACGCCGCAGCCGTACATTGCCGCTTGCAGGGAAGCTGTCCCGTTGTTGAATCCGAGCGCGTAGTCGACCTCGAGCCACTGTCTGAAATCTTCCTCGAATTGCTTGGTTATATCGGTGCCGGACATGGCCCCCCTGCGTAAAACGTCCAGTGCCGCTTCCTCGTCTTCCTTCGTAATAATGGGCCAGGTGAACAGGTCGCCGGGTTCATCCGTTACGGCTTTATCGCCGCCAAACAAGGCCAGTTGTCGTTCGTTATCGGGCATTACGGGCATACCTCCTTAACTCATATAATAAGCCGTTACTTTACGAATGGCGGCGATGATCTCTTCCATGTCCCGGGTCGTGTAATATTCGCTGATTCCGATCCGGACGGACGTCTGCAAAATCTCTTCGGCACGAGGACATATTCCTCTATCATACGAAACGTCGGAGAGGCTGAAGGGATAGTTCGTGCCGGGAAAAGCTTCCTTGTTCTGGAACATGGGCTGCATATATACAGGCTGAGGAATGTATCCGCGCACGCACGGGATGCCTTCCGCATTCAGTGCGGCGACAAATTCATCGACAGTTCCCTTCAGCAGATTCATATCGAGACGAAACAGGTAAAACCAATACGAGCTAGAGCCGCCTTCTGTGATTTGCGGCGGATGGATGCCGGCAATACCCGATAAACCCTCAGTCAGCAACGTTCCGTATTCCCTTCGCTTGCCGCATATCCAGGCCAGCTTATCCAGCTGCGCGACGCCAACCGCGCCTTGGAGCTCAGTCATGCGATAGTTGGGCGCAAGGGAATGAATGCCGATACGGTCTGTCTTGGTTTCGAAACGCTGATAGTTTTTGTCGGCGAACGAGTGGGCAATGGAGTAATCCTCATGCAGCCCCGAATTGATCGTGACGATCCCGCCGTCTCCGGTCGAAATATGCTTGAAATCGTTCGTGCTGAAGCACCCGTAATCTCCGATGGTGCCGGCCAGCCTGCCTTTGTACACGGCAAGATAGCTCTGCGCGCAGTCTTCGATGACCTTCAGCTTATGCTTGCGCGCAATCGCCATAATCGCGTCCATGTCGCAGCAGTTGCCCGCCAGATGAACGGCCAGGATCGCTTTGGTTCGCGGCGTAATGTTTGCTTCAATGGAAGCGGGATCCAAATTGTATGTATCCGGCAGCACATCGGCGAAAACCGGGATAGCGTTCTGATAAAGAATGCCGATGACGGATCCTTGGTCGGTAATCGGACTTGTGATGACCTCGTCTCCAGCCGTGATACCGGCGGCACCAAGGGCAACGTGAATGGCCGCAGTTCCCGAGCTGGTCGCGACGCTGTATTGTACGCCATACATCGCATTGAATTTCTGCAAAAACTGCTTAACCTTACCGCCATAATGATAGAAGAGCGTGTCTTGCTCCAACGCTTCGCGAAGCTCCTTCAGTTCCGCCTCCCCAAAGCGCTTGCCCGTTCCAAGCGGAGTCGTCTTGACCTTCGGTCCGCCGTGGATCGCCAATTGCTCTGCCATATGAATCCCTCCAGGAGTTATCTATTCATTACATACAGCGTGGAGTTGATCGAAAAATAAAGCTTTCCGTCATGCATGGCCGAGGCCCCGACATAGCCTGGAACCTGAGATACGAAACGGCTTTCGCCGGACAGCACGTCGATCTCCCAATATTGATCGCCGCAATACGCGCCGACCGTTGCATCGCCGACCGCTACAAGCCAGTGGCATGGCTGCCCGGTCGAGATGGTATGGACGAATGTTTTGCCGGCCGGATTGAAGATCCGAATCTCGCCCCCGACGCCGATGACGACTCGGCCGCCTACCGCCGCAATAGCCTTCCCGGCTTCTTGGCCTTCCGGGAAGACCTCGTCATGAACCAATCCGCGTCCGGGAGACCAGACGCCGAAATGACACTGCACACTGCGGGTGACGAGGCCGCTCGCGGCGCCGTTGGTTGTGAAATAGACGTATTCGCCGTCGGCCGCAATGCCGGCGACCTGCTGCTCGGGGACGGGATCGTGCCAGCATTCGACCTCGAGCGTAACCGGATCGATGCGCGACAAACCACCGCCGTAAACGCCGTAATTGGCCGACCATCCCGTCCAGACGGCGCCGTCGGGACCGATAGCGCTTCTGCCTTCCGGCCGGATGAGCGCAGGCGCGACCGAGCGCAGCGTGCGAGGGTTGACGTTGTTCAGCTGATCCCAAGGGGCCGCGGGATCGTAGACGATATGGTCGCCTCCCACGTAGGCGCTTAGAAACAGACGATCCTGAACGAACTGCATGCCGTACACCTCGCCGCCGGCGTTGCAGACGGAGGAAGAATTCCAATGGGCACCGGTTGCGGGATCGAAGCTGAAGATCGTTTGCCCAAAGCCGCTGGAGCCCCATAGCAGCCCTTTATCGTCTGATTGCATTGTGAAGATCGCCGTTGCGGGGGCGGTTACGGGAATTCGCTTCAGCTCGACCTGGAGCGGAACGTAGTACCCCTCCCGAGTAGCCGGCGCGTCTACGATGAAGTAATCCTGTCCTCGTATTCCGGCCAATCGGTTGCCGCTTATTCGCCGTACGAAAATGTTTTGCCCATTGAATAAAGTGACCGCGTTCTGGGGAATCTCCGTCTCCGTATCCTGCACGGTTCCCTCGAAGGGAAGCAAGGTGGCCGGATCATAATAGACGAGCTCGCCGTCCTTCTCCGCACAGATGAAACGACCCGTCACCCACTTGATTTGCTCGCCCGGAGCGCCGAAATCGAGAAATTTATTTTCAGCGATGACATAAGCTTTCATGCCAGGGGAATGGAACCCATAGTTGATGAGAATGTAGCCGGGGGCTTCGCCCCACAAATATCTGCTGTATAGATTGTCTGCGTTGTCGGATACCTTGCCCAGATTGACCAGCGTATGGTTCTCCGGGTCATATTGCATCAGCGAGCATCCGGGATAAGTACCTCCGTAAACCTTCCCGTCGGAGCCCAATACGATTTGCCAGAAGTAGGACTCGCCCGCCGACTCCAGTACCGTGGCCCATTGCCTTGTACGCAGATCAAACACATGAAGATACGCTTGATCTACGCAAGTGCCGACAACGAGCTTCTCATTGCGAAGGTTTAGAAGACCCCATCCTCCTGCTCCGACGGGGAGGTCGTAGCTTTCGCCTACCCCAGTGAGCGTATCGATCAGAATGATGCTCCCAAGCTCACCCATCGCATAGTTGGACAGGACAAACTTTTCCCGGCCGTCCATAGGATCCTCTATTACGGCAGTCGCGAGAATATTGAAATTTCGGCACGGCTGCCCTACATACTCATACGCTTGACGATTTGTCATCAACAAACACTTCTCCTTTATTCGCCCCGTCACGAATCATATACTTTCGGCAGGCGAAGCCCAATTTGATCTCGCCGGTCTCATCCGATAAATTCCCGTCAGCGGCGATGGCGACAGGAATATAAACGCCTACGGATTGCGGGAGTGCCGAGCCTTCAAGAACAGGCCGCCCCGACTCGTTGATTCCGGCAATCCGAATTTTCCTTCTCGCTCGCTCCCAGCGGTTCACCTCGTCGATCGTCCACAGGGCGAAGCCACGCTCTCGGGTGCAGGCCACAACCTCGCGTACAGCTTGGCGAACGGATTCGTAGTTGTGGATATGAACCTGATGAAAAAGAAAATGCGCAACGCCCTCCGATTCTTGGACAGCATCCAGAAACGGGCCGATCAGGCTTGAGTCATACAGCTCGGGGTGGTTCAAATCTTGACTGAGAAATCCGATTTCGAGCACGTCATACAACCGGTTTCCTTCCCAAAAATCACTGATCGGGTAATAAGGGTGGCAAGTGCCGAAAATAAGGCCGGTATTTCCCCGCTTGCTCGGTCCCCGGGTCTGATCGGATTCGATTCCGTTCTGCTCGCACCAGCGAAACAGATCTCCCCAGCCTTCGAAACGGGTGTAATGATTTTTGTTGGACGAAATGCAGTCGATCCGCGCGGAGTGCTTCAACCACTCGCTCTGGCTGTGAAAGGCTTCCTCGCCCCAGACGCCGCCGTCCGCTGCCAATGCGTTATAATGCAGGCATAGATCGTGCCGGTCAGCTTTAACCGCATCGTAAATGGGGGAGGAGTATCCCGGCTCGATCATGCACCATGTCGTCCGGATGCCGACCTCCCGCAGAAGCTGGAGCGTCGATTCCGCGTGCGCGTCGACGTTAAGATCGCTGTCATGCGAGATGGCAGCAACCGCCGGGATGCCGGAAGGCCAATAATCCATGAAGGGGAGCGTTTGGCCTTTGGCGATGCTGATCGCAATAAGGTGGCGGACCAATACGTTTCTCCACCAATCCGCGTAAGGATAAGCGTAAAACTGGATCCCCGTTTCGGTGGCCAAACGATCATACTCCCAATCCATTGCACAGCGATCGTCCGCCTTCAGAATGTCGTCCTTTACCGGGATCGACCCGTCCGGGGCGGAGGGACCGTCATCGCAGACCGGCCCGGTGCCTTGCTGGAGGCCGACAATGGTGGCGGTGATATCGACGGACCACCGTTCGATCGATCCTTTGCCGAGCCGAATGGAGAGCAGCGCCGGACCGGATTCTGGCCCGTGCGGACTGCCGCTGCGCAGATTTCCCGACGGCTGTACGTCCGAGACGTCGCTTGTGCTTCTCCAAACCTTGGCCGACAAGAAGCGGATCGGATGCTTGAACTCCGGAAGCAAGGCGTAACCCGCCGAAAGCGGCCGATCTTCGTAATATCCAAGCTCGTTGGCCAGGCTGCCGAGCCCTGTATAGGATACGACGGTTCCCCCGGCTTCCGCATAAGCTTTAAGCTTCCGGCCATTCTCCGCGTTGTCCTCGCATAGAGCCGGGATAACAATGTCCGGCCCGGATTCCAAGGCGGCATCCAGTGATTCAAACACGAGGTAAGGGATACGGAGCTGCTGCAGCGCCTCTTCGATATACAATTCGAATGCGTTCATGCCATACCGGTTCTTTCTCTGGCGAACCGACAACGAGTTAATCAGTGCAATTTTGCTTATTTCCACAGGACGCCACTCCTTTTTGTATATGAACAACGTTTAACAGATATTGCGTCACTAAAATTGGTACAGGTTTAGTACCAATACCATTATATCACGGTGAACTTGAGAACCGTCAACCATAAAGTCATCTTTTCCCACGAAAAAAGGAAACCGCTTCAAAATTCCGCGATTTCCTTGTAAGCTGCGCCCTCCGTCATCGACTTGCCAAACCGATCTCTGAGCCTCGACGTCAGCTCATCCGGGGTTTCGAATCCTGCCCAGAACTTCCTCATCTCTTGAGGAATAAGCTGTTCGATGCTTGGATCAGGCCAAATATCGTTCATAAAATAAAATTGCTCCTCTTCTCCCGGGTTCACGCCAAGCGCGTTTCGTTCGAGATCCGTCCATACTTCTTCATTCACTTGCGGATAAACGGACAGAAACTTGGCTTGTTTCGCCATTCGTTTCTGATAATCCGTACGCATGGCGAATTGCACAAACTGCTTGGAGAGCTCCGGATTGCCGCTCGTTCGCGGAATCATCATGCCGTTGGCGATCGTCATGTTCCCTTTCATGGCCCGCGGACTTCTGGGCAGGGGGATGACCGTCACGGGGAAATTCGGATTATTCATGCTCGTGGTCAGCGTGGAGGTCAGAAACATGCCCAACCTGCCTTCATCAAACAGCTGAGCCAGCAGCTCCCAGTCATTCACGGCCATAATCGGGCAAACGCCCTCCCGATAGATGAGCTTCTGGATGAAATCGAGGAACTCAGGCAGCCCTTCCGTATTCAGCTCTCCGGATTCGTTTTGCATGAGCGGACAGCCATACTTCCTGGCGAGTACCGGCCATCGGTATACGGATGACGACAGCCCTAACCCGTAAATATCGTTAAGGCCGTCCCCGTTCGAATCGCGGGTCATGATTTTGGCGGTTCTGACGAATTGGTCCCAATCCCAGTCCCCTTGGGGCATGTCCAGACCGTGAAACGCGAACAGATGGGGATTGCACGCTAGGAAGATCGGTGAATAAGTTAGCGGGACGGCATACTGCTTGTCGTCATGGCTGAAAACCTGCATCAGTTTGCCTTGCGTTATGTCCTGTTCCGGCACGATGTCATCCAAGGGCATATATTCATCGAGCGGCAATCGCTGCATGTCGCTGGCGCTCATGATGACGATGTCCGCATGGATGCCGAAGCTGGACAAGTCCTGGAGCAAATCCTCATTGCTCACCCCGGTGCCGAATTGCCGGAATTCCACGTTCGGGTAATGTTCCTTGAACATTTCGATCAGAATGGGGAGAGCCTTCGACACGTAGGAGGAATGCTGCGGACAAATGATATTGATCACGTTGGTTTCATGCTTGCCGATATCGAGATCCTTGGCCACCATGGTCCCTCGGCCGACCATTTTGACCAGCAATCCCTCGTTCGTGAGCAGCTCCAGCGCCTGGCGTAGCGAATTTCGGCTGATATTGTATACTTGGCAAAGCTCTTTTTCGGGAAGAAGGAATTGGCCCGGCTTCAAGAAGCCCGACAAAATTTCCATTCGCAGTTTCCCGGCTAACTCGATATATCGAAATTCCCTTTTGATCAACAAGACCCCTCCATATATTCGCAAGCTTCCTACTCGCTATTATAAATGTTTCTCAGCAGTTGGTACAGGTTTGGTACAAAAGAGCGTTGACAGCGTTTTCAAGCGAGTGATATAGTAGCGAGTGAAAAAATCGCCAAGGGGGCATGATCCGTGAATACGTTGCGCAAAGGCGTCGCTTATCATGGCAACCGGATCTTAAAGCACGTTCATGAAGACATGATTGACATCGTCAATCACCATTTCAATTTGGTCGTTCATATGTTTTCTCACACGGATTGGGACCGTCACCGGAGCATCATGAAAGAAATTGTGGCGATCACGGAGGGGTACGGCTTGGAGGTATGGATCGATAATTGGGGGTTAGGAGGGCCTCCGGGAGATAAATCGCACTTCCTGTCCTACCACCCGGATTGCCACCAGATTTATGCCGACGGAACGCGGGCTCCTGTCCATGTGTGCTTGAACCGCAAGGAATTCCGCAGCTTCACGAAAGAATGGATCGATACCGTCCGCGAGATTGGGGGACGCAAAATTTTCTGGGACGAGCCGCATCTGATCATGAAGGAAGGCAGCGACAAGCAGCCGGTATGGACGTGCCGTTGCCCGGTTTGCCGGCAGCTTTTCGAAGAACGCTACGGAAAGCCCATGCCGAGCGAGCTCACTCCGGAAACGGAAGCCTTCCGCGTGTGGACGATCGCGGATTATTTTAACGAAGTGACAACCTATAGCGGCTTAAAAGGGATGGAAAATATCGTCTGCGTGATGCTCGGCGAGTCCTTCGGCATCCATCTGGACACGCTTGGGGAAATTGCTAGGCTGGAGCATCTGCATAATATCGGGTCAGACCCGTATTGGGGTTGGGACGGCACTAAGGATCCTTACACCTTCGTTTATGAATCGACACGCAAAAACCTGGACATATGCAAGCGGTACGGCAAGGATCATAATATTTGGATTCAAGGCTACGGGACGAAGCCGGGTACGGAGGAGGAAATCGTTCAGGCCACGGATGCGGCATACGATGCGGGGGCAAGGAACATCCTCGTATGGGGGTATCGCGGTTCCGAATCCAACGACTACCGGGCCAAGCACCCGGATATGACCTGGAAAACGATCGGCGATGCCATGCACCGCATTACGGAGAAAGAGCGGGAGGCGCTGCGGCTGCAGAAGCGAAAACAGTTGGGGATCGAGTGAAGGTGCTAAACGACTTTTTACCCCCGAATCAACTTCCGCAGCTGATCCGCGAACCCCTTGTCCATGGTCACGTGCGCGTTGTTGACGTAGAGAATTTCCCCGATGCGATGCTTTTGAATAAACGGCACGATCTGCTGGTCGAATTGGCGCGGGTCGACGACGAAAATCTCGGCGTAATGCGGAAGCAGAAAAGGGACCAACGCGTTGCCGTAGGAGTCTTTGATCACCAACAGCCTACGGTCGTTGTTGGTCTGCGTCGTGATCTGGGACCAAGGACGGTCCCCGCTTAGGAAGATGCGGTATTTGTTCTTCTTGGCGGCATGGCCCAAATCGATGAGCGGCATGTCTAGAGAGCCGGTATAATGGACGGCGTATCGATGCTTCACGAATGGCTTGTAAAATACGATCGTATCCGGACGAGCGGCAAGCCCGCGGTTCATGGTCGAGGCATACAACGAGCCCAGAAAACCCGGCACTTCCCCTTTTTCATAAGCCGTAAGGGGTACCGGTTGCATGCCCTTGGCCTCTGCAAAGGCGGCGTAAGCATAATAAGCCCCGGTCGCTGTCCAATGGTGGTCCGTGCGGAAGAACAAAGCCTCCTCCGCATGAAGGCTCATCGCCGATAAGGCATCGATCTTCGCGATCTCGGGGCCGATCTTGGCGTATACGTCGTCGGTGGCTTTCCTCTGCGAACCGGAAAGCGACTTGAGCTTCGCCGATTGGATAAATTCGGCGGCGGTCGGAGCGAGCAGCACCGAGGATTGGACGGTGTTCGGGATAGCTTCGTTGATACGCGCTTGGATCCGATTGATCGCGTCGGCATAGTCTTGCCCCGCAGCGGCATTGTAACCGAACAGGTTCACGGCCCTGTCCCCGAGGATCAGCATTCGGCCTAGAACCTTTCCCTTTGCTTCGGCAGCCGTCAGCGTCGGGAGAGGCCCGGCGGCCTGCTGCGCTTTTGATTGCGTCCCCGGCGACGGCGGCTCGATTTTGCCCGCATTGGAAGTACTTTGACCAGGGGAAGCGGGTTGGGCCTCACCGGTATTATTCGCGTTCGAATTCACGATGATCGCCGAGTCGCTGCCGGGTTTGCCCTGCAACGAGGCAATGAATTTGCTCGTTTGTACGAGCGAATCGCGAAACCCGATATGATCGGCGGTGTAATTTTCGAGCTGACGGAAATAGGCGCCCGACCATACCGTCTGTAACGAAAAGTCGGGAAACGAAGCAAGTTTGCGGTTTTCCGTCTCCGAGCCGGCCGCGGTCATGCGAAAAAATAGCATTAACGCGGATCCTGTGACGAGGAAGCCGATAAAAAGCAGAATCTGCAGGAAGTTCCCAATCCGCATGTACAGTGACCTCGCTATATTTTTTAAAAACGGAAATAGAAAAACGGCGTATACGTCTTCCCGACCAGCAGTATGGCGGAAATCGTTAAAAGCGTTAAACATCCGACAGGAACCAATGTATTCAGGTAGACGGCTTTAATCGCATTCCGCGTGCGATCGGCGATGATGCGGTGCAAACGTGCGGTCAACGGGAGTGCCGATACGCAGGCAATGAGCAGCAGCCAAACGTGATTTTGAAGATGAATGAGCGTTTCCGTGTCTGCCCAAGGCGCGCTGTTCAGCCCGAACATCGCTCGAAGATATATCCCCCCGCGACGCATCGATTCGAAATAGAAGAACACCCAGCCGACCAAGACGATGACGCCGAAATATAGATGCGAAAAAAGCTTCGGGAGACGAGACATCACCGCTAACAGAAACTTTTTCTCCAGGCCGATCAATACCCCGAAATATAAGCCCCACAGCACGAAGTTCCAACTGGCTCCATGCCACAATCCGGTCAGAGACCATACGACGAACAGATTGAACCAAGGCCTGCGGCGATTGCCGCCCAAAGGGATGTATACATAGTCCCGGAAAAAGCCGCCGACAGATATGTTCCAACGGCGCCAAAACTCGGTAGCGCTCCTCGACATGTACGGGTAATTGAAATTTTCCTTGAACGTAAAACCGAACATCCGGCCTAAGCCGATCGCCATATCCGAATAACCGGAGAAGTCGAAATAAAGCTGCAGCGCGAATAACATGATGCCAAGCCACGCCCCGAGTACGGACAACATTTGCAAATCGCCGTCGAGAAAGGTTGGAGACAGTTCGGCAAGGGAGTTGGCCAAAATCACCTTTTTTCCGAGACCGATCGCGAAGCGGCCGACCCCGTAGCTAAATTCCGCAATCGTCACGGTGCGGCGGCTCAGTTGATGCTGGACATCCGCATACCGGATAATCGGACCAGCCACGAGCTGAGGGAACATCGATATATAGAGCAGCAGCTTGGAATAAGACCGCATGGCGGGCGCTTCCCGGCGATAAACGTCAACCAGATAGGAAATGAGATGAAACGTATAAAAGGAAATCCCGATCGGAAGCCCGGGATCATGATAGGCAATCGGAATCGAGGTTAATGAAGCGAACGTTTGGAGGGCAAGGCCGAGGTACTTGAAATAAAAAAGAAACAGGACCTGGCCGGCAATCGAGGCTGTGAGAATGAGCCGCGAGCGAGCCGAATCTCGGCTTCGTTCCAGGAAAAGCCCTCCGATCCACCCAAGCAGCGTGTTCAGTAGCAAAATAACGATCCAGAACGGCTCCCCCCACGCGTAAAACACCAGCGAAAAGAGCAGCAAGATCCCGTTCCTCCACTTGTCCGAAGCGGCGAAATAACTGAAAAGCGCGAGAGGAAGAAACGCGAACAGGAAAATAAAGCTGGAGAAGACCATACGTTCACACCCCGATGACATCCTCGAATGGTTAGTATTATAAACATTCAATGGCATAATATTCATATTGAAAGCCAGCCGCAGAGGCCGGCTTATTGTGCATCCGGGATGAAAATAGGCAGGAGGGGAGCTAACTCGCGAGGAGGAGGAGGTTAGAAGTAAGAAAAGGCCGCCGCTATGACGCAAGCGCCTCGTTCGAAATCTCGGCAATATTGATCGGAGATTTCGATCCTTCGCTGACCAAATCGGGCAAAATGTGCTGCAGGAAATAATCCACGCAGTGAAGTTTGATTCCTTTGATTTTGATCAGCGCATTTCGGTACATCACGATAAATTCCTTTTCTAAATTTCCTCTTTGAAGCTCCGCAAAGGCTTCGTAAATCTGATCCATTTTATCCGCAACTTCTAGGATTTGTCCTTCCACCGAATCGTCCTTGCCCTCGCGCAGCTGCCTGCGAAAGATCGGCTTGAACTCCTCCGGAATATGCTCGTCGATGAAGTGGGCGACCATGCCTTCCTCCACTTGCTGCAGCATGGCGCGAAGCTCCAACGAATAATGCTTAACGGGCGTTTTAATATCCCCGATAAAAATTTCGCCGTAATCGTGGCTGCTCGTAATTTCGTATAGCTTCTTCCAATCGACAGTGACGCCGTTGCTTTCTTCGATATCCGCCAATGTTTTGGCGTATTGAACGACTTTCCATGAATGCGCGGATACGCTGTGCTCTTGAAACTTGAACTTGCCCGGGCAGCGGATGATGCGCTCCAAGTCGGTTAGCGACTGAAAGTACGTATGAATCCCCATAATTTGAATTCCTTTCCGCGATGAGTGTGTTGTTCGCTGCTTTTCGTATAGTATAAGCTCCGTTTGTTAATGGATGATTAATTCTAATAGGGAGTATTGCTAAATTTGAGTTCATAAATGAGAGCCGGACTTTTTACCCTCTTTGGGACGAACTGCCCATCGCCTATAGAATGAAATTGTAACCTTGGCACTCTTTTTTCGTATTATAACCAAGAAGTGGACTTGGCAAATCCGTTACAGCTTGCGGAGAAACGTTTCCCCGATCATGCATGCTGTCATTCCAACAAAGAAGTTGAGGTTATACACCTATGATGGAGCAACTCATCGTAAATCCCGATATTCGTTATCGGCTATCCGAGCAGAAGGCCGCCCGCTATTTTGCATCGCTCTATGAGCAAGTGACGGCAAAGACGTATGTGCCTACCCTGACCGAGGACTTTCAGCTGTGGGAACGAAACCATATTCATCGCCGTTCATGGTTATCCTTTTTATCATGGGGAAAAAGAATACCTAACGCAAGGGATGACCGCCGATACATCCAATGGCTGACGCAAACAGGCAAATTGGACGATTACCTGGATCGAAGCGTTTCCTATATGTACATGAGGGATCTCGGCAAAGCCATGGATTCGCCGGATACGCAGGCCAGAATTCAGCGTGTAGCCGCCGACATTAAACATCACTTGACTCGTTCCGACGGGGGAAACAAGGGAGAACAGCCGGAGTTCATCAGTTTGGCGGAGCTGTATCGGTGGGCTCAGAAGGAAGGCGTCGAGACCGCCGTCATCTGGGTAATCGACAAGCTGAAGGCCGTATCGGCCCATATTCCGGAAGAAATGAATGCCGAGCATGCCCAGCGCAAGCTGATTAAAATAATTTTAGGCGTCGTCCTGCATGCGATCGAAGAGATGGGCGAGGAACGATCACCCGCGGAACGTGCCAAGATATTAGATGAAGCGATCCGGCTCGGTTATTCCTACGGTCTGACGTATCCGTTTATTGACGATCTTCTGGACGCGCAGGTGTTAACCGCCGGGGAGAAGGCGCAATTCTCCCGGATGATACGTACCGCGCTTCTCACGGGATCGGTGCCGAAATTGGGCGAGTGGGCCGGAACCAAGCAGGATTTCATTGGGTACGTGCACGCGGAGCTGAAGGAAGCTTTTGAATATATTAATCGTTATCAGCGGCCCGAGACAAGGCACCTGTTTTTCGAGCAGGCCTACGTATTTTTTCACTCGCAGGAACTGGACCGCGCCAAGGTTCTGTCCGACGCATCCTATACGAACGAAGAGCTGTATATTCCGATCGTTTTAAAATCCGCTTCCTCCCGCTTGATCGCCCGTTCCGTCCTTCATGCTCCGATGGACGAAGGCTTCGAGAGCCGTACCTTCTATTATGGCATCTACAACCAATTGGCCGACGATTTCGCCGATATGTTCGACGATATGAGAGACGGCGCGGTAACGCCTTACACCTATTATTTAACCTACCGCGATCGGCGCCCGGATTTGATCAATCCTTTTGAATTATATTGGGCGGTTATTTACCACCTAATCCATAACGTGTATCATTCCGACGCCAAAGCCCGCGAGGTCATTTTGGATCGCGCCATCAACGGTCTGAAACGTTGCAAAGCGCGCATCGGCACGGAAAAGTATAACGGCATAATGGAAATTTTCGCTTCCGGAAACCCGGCGTTCAACCGGCTGGTTCAGCATATGGTTCATAAAGCGGACGACGTCGATTTTTTCGACAAGCTGCTTCGGGACCAATTGATCGTCATGCTGAAAAACGAACGGAAGGTAAAGGAGGAGTTTTTCGAGGCGATTCAAACGGCTCGCGAGCAGATCAACAACACCTTGCAAATCGTCAAGCCCGCCGGCATTCCGCCGATGAAAGAGACGCTGATCGATGCGGCCAATTACAGTCTCGCCGGTGGCGGGAAACGTCTGCGCCCGATCTTGACCTGGGTTATGGGCGTGCAAGAATATGGACTGCAGGCGCCGGCCATCATTCCTTTATTGAGATCGCTCGAGTATATGCATACGGCATCTCTCATTTTCGACGATTTGCCGTCCCAGGATAATGCGTCTACCCGCAGAGGACGCCCTACGCTGCACCGGATGCACGATAGCGCCACGGCGGAATTAACCGGCCTGCTGCTCATTCAGCGGGCGACGCAGGAACAAGCGTCCCTCGACCCATTCGATCCGAAAACGGTGCTCGCCCTGATCCGATATTCGGCTCAGAAAGCGGAAGATCTATGTGTCGGACAGGCGATGGACTTAAGCTCCAAAGGAAAAGCTTTGACACTGGAGCAATTGAATGCGATTTGCTTTTACAAAACCGGACTGGCGTTTGAGGCCGCTTTGGTCATGCCCGCCATTCTTGCGCAGGTGAATGAGCAGGAAATCGCGATTTTGAAATCATTCGCTTATCATGCGGGCATCGCTTTTCAGATCAAGGATGATTTGCTCGATTTCGAGGGGGATGACCGCTTGCTCGGGAAACCCGTCGGCCAAGATGCCGAAAACGGCACTTCGACTTTTGTGACTATTCTCGGGCGTGAAGGCGCCAAAAAAGCGATGTGGGATCACTACTGCCGCGCCATGGAGGCGCTCAAGGAGATGCCGCGCCGTGCCGGTTTTCTGAGGCTTGTGTTGCATTACATGATTAACCGGGACCGTTAAGCGGAAAAAGAGCAGGAAGCACATCGCTTCGCTGCTCTTTTTAATCTTAAAATTTGATTTTCAAACTATCTCCCTTGACATACACGCCCTCGGAACGAGTGATCGGCAGCTTCTGTTCCGCCGTGAAGCCGATCGTTTCTCCATCCTTTAACGTGACATTATACTCCACGACATAGCCGGAAATGTCGATCAGGAAGTCTCGCAGCTCGGCGGGGGTTACCTGGCTGTCCAACACTTCGATTTCGTCCTTGCCGAACCGGTTCAGCCCGGCCGTATAGCCGCTTATTCCCGTTTCCGTCCCGACAAGGCCGAAGTGAACCAGATTCAATAAAGGAAAGGTGTCTTCATCGGACTTCATCAGTTCAGCCATTTCTACAAAGAGCTCAGGCTGGAATACGGTGCCGGACGAATAAAACCCGATCGCATTCGGCAGCTTCAAGCAGCTTGCCGCCGCTTTGGCATACAGCCTTCCGCTGTCCAGCGGGGAACCGGAGCGGGTTAATACGGCCACGATCATTTGGGCCACATGGGTTTTGGCAACCTCCGCGGCTTCCTTCCAGAGGTAGTTGCCCTGCGCGTAATATTCGGCCTCGCCATCCGGCACGGGAGCGTCGATAAAGCTGATGGCTACGGTGAAGCCGTCTGCGTCAAAGACGAGAATTCCGTCCTTTTCTTCCTTGGGATGCTCGCTTTCTTCGTCTGCCTGCGAACAGGAAATGTTCCAATCCTGCAGAAGGTTGGCCTTCACCTGATCAAGATCGCACGCCGAGGAGTTCAACAGAACGAACCCGTTAAAGATGCCGGATGAATCGGACGAGTCGGATGAGTCGCCGCTAGGCTCATGATCGTCATTTTCCGATTGGGCCGCTTCCAAAGCTGCCGCCTGCTTCATCCAATATTCGCGGATCATTTCGACCATGGCGATTGCTTCTTTCTGCGCGGTAGCCGGATCATAGAGCTGCATCTCGCTGAAGACGTGGCCGCAATGCTCCGCGTCGGACGGCGTTTCATAGCCGCCGCATACGCCGAGAAGCCATTTTCCGAACATTGTTTTTTTGTATTTGAATATGTAGTAATGCATGCCGTGCAAATCAAATTCCCCTGCGATTTCAATTTTGCTAGGTTTGTGGCCAAGCTCGCGTTCATTCGCCAGCCAGTCAATCATCGATTGCGTAGCCGCTTGTTGTTGGGCAGTCATGGCATCTTCTCCTCTTATTTCTGCTATGATTCTATTATTGTATATACTACTAACTGCTAAGGTGTTTATCAACCTGATAGGTTGCCGGAAGGGAGGCGTCCATCGGAGGTGAACCTAAGCCATCCGTGTTTTGTCTATATATCGAGGTGAGAAGGTTGGGGGACGAGTATTTAAAACATTTGCGCAGCATGGACCGGCACACACTTGAGGACATTATGGGGAAATACGGGCAGAAGGTATGGAACTACGCCTATTGCATAACGAAAAACCGAAGCATGGCGGACGACGTCACGCAGGATGTGTTTCTCCAGGTATACCGTCATGTCGCAACGTTCCGGGGGGAGTCTTCGGTGCTAACCTGGCTGCTCCGAATCACCCGCAATATCAGCTACAACTATCGCAACACGGCGTTTTTCCGCAAAGTCTCCCTTGTGGATGCGATCATTCCCAAGGAGCACGGCCATTCGGCGGAGGATGCTTATTTGGAACGGGAGGCGGCAAGCGAGGTGTGGAGGAGGGTGCTTCTGCTGCCGGCGAAACACCGGGAGGTGCTTACGCTGCATGCGCACTATCAACTGCCCGTCGAGGAAATCGCCTTGCTGCTGAAGATTCCCGCGGGAACGGTGAAATCGAGATTATTCGCGGCACGGAAGAAGTTATCGAGCTTAATGAAGGAGGAGAGCGATGTCGATGAAATCATCTGATCCGGATTGGTATGCGTCGCTGCGCCAGGACCCGTTCAAGGAAAGCACGTTTACATATGAATTGGCGGCAAAAATCCAGAAGGAGGCCGGGTTGTTGGATCGTGGAAAATTCGGGTTGCGCCGACTGCTGCTTGGGGCTATGGGAGTAATCTGCGCGATGGGGATCCTATGGATGGTAAAGGAACAGGGCGCTTTCGGCTTTATGGCCGATCCGGCCGCGGCAACGTCTTCGGCATCGGGAACGGCACCATCACCGGCGGCGTCCTCAAAAACACTTACGGATAGCGAATGGAAAAGTTTTGTCGATTCAAACTCGGGGAAAGAAGAGTACAAGGAAGTGTTGTACCGGAAGAGCATCCGGGAAGACGCGACGCTGGTGTTCTCAAAGCGGCTTGTGGGCGTTCCGGGCTTCAAGCTGCCCATCCTGGAGGCCGACTTGTTCCTATGGGACGACAAAGCCGCGTCTTGGAAGCAGACGACGTCAGGCACCTATTCCGTACCGTTCGACGAGATCAAGACTGGAACCACGACGAAGCTGACGACAACCCGATTTCGATTCGGAGAAGATGTCACCATGTATTTCGGCGTGATCGTTGATCCCGGGATTTCCGATGTGATTGTCTCCGACAGCGGCGGAGAGCGGCATTCTGCCTTTATAGTCCTCGATAAAGACGGCTACACCTATTGGTTCGCCGCTCTGCCAAGGCAAACGGGCGATAATAAGGTCCAAAGCTTGGATGCTTCGGGGAATGTTGTGACGGAGGATCGTTATTATAATTCTTGAACGATGAATATGCGAAAAGTCGATCGGATTCTCCCGGTCGGCTTTTTGCCGTCATTCCTCGTTTTCCTTACGTCTGGCATTCCTCAATCTTGTGGCAAATGAAACCTTTTTCCCGAATATAATGTATCATATAGATAACGCGAAATCTTGTCGGAGGAGGAGTGCCGCTTGGGTATTTTATCGAGGTTCAAGGATATTATGGCGAGCAACGTAAATGCCTTGTTGGATAAGGCGGAAGACCCGGAGAAGACGATTAACGAGTATATGCGGAATGCGAGCGGCGATTTGGGTAAGGTGAAGGCGGAGACGGCTTCGGTGCTGGCGGAGGAGCGAAGAGCGAAGCGGGCGCTCGATGAATGCAAAGCCGAGATCGCCAAGCTGCAAAATTATGCCGAGAAGTCCGTGCAGGCGGGTAAGGAAGCGGATGCGCTGAAGTTTCTGGAGCGAAAGGCCGCGCAAACGGAGAAGCTGGATCAGCTGCAAGCTGCTTACGATACGGCTCGCGGAAGCGTCGAGGGCATGCAGCGCATGCAGGATAAGCTGACGGCGGATCTGGGACGGCTGGAGGAAAGGCTGGCCGGCTTGAAAGGGAAGATGGCCGCGGCCAAGGCGCAGCAACGCCTCAATGCGCTCGGTTCGGCTTCGGGCGATTCCGCGCTGGATACGCTGGAGGAGAAGGTGAACAAGGCCTATGACGAGGTGATGGCCGTTGCCGAGCTGAGAGCCGGAGCTAAGGACGACTTCGACGACCTGTTCGCGCAGTTTGAGAAGAGCAACGGCGGGAGCCCCGGCTCCGGCCCGACCCCGAGCGCAAACCCGAGCCCGGAAGAAGAACTTCGGGCCATGAAAGAACGAATGAACAATAAACCATAACGGCGTCGTCATTGAGGTGAGTGCATGCAGGTAATCGAATACAAATGCCCGAATTGCGGCAGCGGCATGGTGTTTGACAGCGCCGCGGGCACGTTGTCCTGCCACAGCTGCGGCAGAAGCGAGAATATCGAGACGGCTCCCGATCCTTTGGCGCACAATACGTTTGCGGAGGACGAAGGCCATGAGTATCATTGCACGAGCTGCGGAGCCGTCATTATGGCCGAGGCGGAGACGACGGCTACAACGTGCAGTTTTTGCGGATCCGCCGTCGTTTTGGGCGACCGGCTGACGGGGAAGCTGGCTCCGGCGAAGGTCATTCCTTTTGCGATCAGCAAGGAAGAGGCGATGAGCGCGTTCAAGAAATGGTGCAGGAACGGCCGCCTGACGCCAAGCGGGTTCATGACCGCGGATCGGGTCAAGAGCATCACCGGCATTTACGTGCCTTTCTGGCTCTATGATCTGGATAATCACATCGAGGCCCAGGGGCCAGCCACGAAGGTGAGGACGTATACGCAAGGCGACTATCAGGTTACGGAAACGCAGCATTTCGATGTCTACCGGAAGCTACGCGTCAACTATGTGAGGGTGCCGATCGATGCCGCGGCGAAAATGAACGACGTGCTGATGGATAAGCTGGAGCCTTTTCCTTACGATCGGTTAAAAAGCTTCAAAACTCCCTACCTCGCCGGCTACATCGCGGAAAAATATAGCTACGACGAAAAAGAGCTTTTTCCGCGGGCCAAAGATAAAATAAGCAGCTATATCGATGCTTATATCCGATCCACGACGGCAGGGTATACGACCGTGAATTTCATCGACCGGCAGATCGATACCGATTTGAAACGCGCGGAATATGTGCTGCTGCCGGTATGGATGGTACACTATGACTACAATAGGCTGGAGCATACGTTTGCGATGAACGGCCAGACAGGCAAGGTGGTCGGCAAGCCTCCGATCAGCAAGGCGAAGGTGGCTGCATGGTTCGCCGGCATATCGGGCGTCTCCCTTTTGTCGCTGAAGCTGATCTCTTGGATGATGGGGGGAGGATTTTGGTGACAAGGCTTAAAGCGATTGCGGCGCTCCTGCTCTTCATTGCCATCGGGCTGGCCGTTTCGATGGGAACCGCGGCGGGCGAAGCGGCCGTTCAGGCGAAGAAGCTGATTTACGACGAAGCGGGCCTGCTCAATCAGGCAGAGTCCGATCGGCTGAACGAGATGGCCGGCGAATACGGCGCCAAACGAGAAACGGACTTCATTGTGTATACGACGAGCAATGCGGGGAATGCCGACGTCAAGAAAATGACGGAGGACTTTTATGACGAGCATGGGCCCGGGTATGACAAGGCGCACGGCAATGCTGTCATTTTGACGCTGGATATGCGAAACCGGGAGCTGTATTTGGCCGGCTTTTACAAAGGGGAGGACTACCTCGACGACGAAAGGCTGAATAAAATACGCGACACAATCAGCCCGTATTTAACGGACGGCGAATACGAGCTTGCCTTCCAAACGTATATCGAAAAAGCTTACAAATATATGGGCTACCGCCCGGGGGTGAACCCGGACAACATTTTATTCAATATTTGGTTCCAGCTTGTGGTGTCGCTCGTCATTGGTGCGGTTGCCGTTGGCATCATGGCTTATAATTCGGGCGGCCGCGTTACGGTATCATCACATACCTATGAGGATGCAAGCACGTCGGGGGTTCTGGACCACCGGGACCTGTACCTTCGGACAACAACGACGAAACGGAAAATCGAAAGGAACAACCGAAGCGGCGGCGGAGGCGGAGGCGTTACCGGCGGTGGCCATTCGCACAGCGGCAGCCGAGGATCATTTTAACTTGAAGAAAGGGGTAAGGCATGATGTTTTTCAAAAATCAATTCGCGAACGTGGTGGAATGGGAAGAATTTCGGGACGACATGATTTTCTGGAAATGGAGCAACCGGGAGATCAAAAAAGGAAGCAAGCTGATCATCCGCGCGGGGCAGGACGCGATTTTTATCCATAACGGGAAGATCGAAGGGATTTTCGAGGACGACGGGGAGTACAACATCGATTCGGAGATCATCCCGTTCCTCTCCACGCTGAAAGGCTTCAAATTCGGTTTCAACAGCGGGATGCGGGTGGAAGTACTGTTTGTCAACACGAAGGAGTTCACCGTCAAATGGGGAACGCAAAATCCGGTGTTGATCCCAACTCCACAATTGCCGGGCGGCATGCCGATCCGTGCCAACGGCACGTTCAATTTTAAAGTGAACGATTACGTCACGCTCATCGATAAAATTGCCGGGATGAAGGACAGCTACCTGGTGGAGGACGTAAAAATCCGGATTACGTCGGTACTGGACCAGCTGTTGATGAAGTGGATCAGCAAGGAAGGCAAGGACATGTTCAATCTGCAGGCGAACGCTTCCGATATCGCCCAAGGCATCCGCGAGGACCTGGACATGCAGGTGATGGACAACGGCATGACGATTACGGGCTTCAACGTGATGAGCTTCAGCTATCCGCAGGAAATCCAGGATAAGATTACGAAGACGGCTTCCTACGAAATGATCGGCAATGTGCAGAAGTACCAGCAGGTGGCGATGACGGACGGCATCGCATCCGGGAACGTGAAGGGCGGCGGCGCCGCCGCGGATATGGCCGGCATGATGATGGGGATGAACATCGCGAACGAAATGATGAAAAATATGAATCCGAACCAAAAGCCAGCCGACAATCAGCAACCTGTGCCTGCTACGGGCTCCTCTTCGCAGGGCGGCAAAAAGCCGAACTTCTGCCCGAACTGCGGCACGAAAAACGAAGGGGCCAATTTCTGTCCGAATTGCGGGCAAAAGCTGGGCTAGCCGAAACAAAGCGGCCCGGATGAGGCGGATGGAAGGCGCATGAGAGGGAGAGCAGAGCATGGATAACTCCAAATACGAGAAGTTTTTTACGGAAGAAGGGTTTTGGGGCAAATTAAAAAAATACGCCAAGGATGCCGGACTCAAGGTGGTTTACAGCGGTTTGTTGCTTTATTATGCGCTGGAAAGCCCCAAGACGCCCCTACGGGCCAAGGTGCAAATCTATGGAGCGTTAGGTTACCTGATTCTCCCGATTGACGTCGTGCCCGATTTTGTGCCGGTTGTCGGTTATGTCGACGATTTGGGGGCTTTGATGCTGGCGATCGGCGCAACCGCGATGGCGATCGACGGCAACGTCAAGAACAAAGCCAAGGACAAGCTGCACGACTTTTTTGGAGCCGGCGCGGCGGACAATCCGGATATCATCGATATTGACGCGCATATCGTGGAAGATGACGACGTAGAGCGGACGACGCCTGCGAAATAATGTTAAAGCCAGCCACCTCATTGCAGGAGGCTGGCTTTATTTTTTGGAGACGATCGTCGTCTCAGGCGAGCGTTGACCCCGTTTCAAGCAACGTCTTCTTCCCCGAAAGGACGATCGGCACGCCGTTTTCGAGGATTAGTGAAAGGGGAATTAACGATTTAAAAAGAAGGAAGGAACCTCCAGCGCGGAGGTTCCTTTTATTTGGTGTGAATAAGGTAAGGGGTTAAACCCTTGGCAATAACCCGATGCCCCCGATCATTAGGATGGATGGGCGGGGAGCCGCTGAGCGCATCCTCAATCTTGCCGTTGCGGTACCCGGAAATAAGAGCCGCTTGTTGTCCTTCAAACCATAGATGAGCGGGAGCGAGCGCTGCACCGTGGCTCCGGGCGATCTGCTGCGTCATTTGATTCAAGCGTGAAATCCACTGGGCCGCAAGCGGGCTGCCCGGGAACGGATTGTATTGCGTGCAGCACACGATTCGGGCATTGCTCTCCTTTTGGATTTGAGCCAGAATGGCACTCACGTTTCGTTTATAGGAGGCTTCCAGCTGCTGATCTTGTATGGGTTGCGCGTTTCGAAGCGACTGCAGCGCGGCATTCGCCAAATCGACGCCCCCGATCCAAACGGAAACAACGACGGCATGGCGAATCATCGGCGTTCCCCGCGATCGCACGGCATCCAGCAAGTCGGTGCTGCTCCAACCCGGCCGGGCCAATACATATCCCTTAACGCTACGATCGTATGACTGTAAAGCGTTCAACGCCAATCGGGAAAAAGCTTTTTCCCGTGACGAGGCCTCTTGCCCGTACGTAATCGAATCGCCTAGCGCTGTGTAAATCATCGCAATATATCACCAACTTCGTTTTCGTCGTGGCTGCGATCTGCAAATCTGCAAATCTGCAAATCTGCAAATCTATCTACGATATCATATGGCAACAATGTGCGCGATGTGCGGGCGTTTGCGATCTATGCGCAAACGGCCGCCGGACCGTCTCGGTAATGCTCAAACAAAATTTTCAATCGTTGGATTTGCCCAAACCCGCCATATAGCGATATAATTATTCATATTTATTGTGGAAAGCGAGCGAGGACGTATGGGTCGTAAATGGAACAATATTAAAGAAAAAAAGGCGAACAAGGATGCCAACACAAGTCGAATATATGCGAGGTTCGGCCGTGAGATCTACGTCGTAGCGAAGCAAGGCGAGCCGAATCCGGAATCGAACCAGGCTTTGAAATTCGTGATCGAGCGGGCCAAAACGTACAACGTACCGAGAGCGATCATTGATCGCGCGGTGGAGAAGGCGAAAGGCGGTTCGGACGAAAACTTCGACGAGCTGCGTTACGAAGGCTTTGGCCCGAACGGCTCCATGGTCATCGTGGACGCATTAACGAATAACGTGAATCGTACCGCTTCCGAGGTACGCGCCGCATTTAACAAAAACGGCGGCAGCCTTGGCGTAAACGGTTCGGTATCGTATATGTTCGATCAGACGGCGGTGATCGGTCTCGAAGGCAAAACAGCCGAAGAAGTGCTGGAGATCTTGATGAATGCGGAATTGGACGTTCGCGATATCATCGAGGAAGAAGACGGGGTCATCGTTTACGCGGAGCCCGATCAGTTCCATGTTGTGCAAGACGCACTCAGACAAGGGGGCGTTACGGATTTTACCGTGGCCGAACTGACGATGCTGGCTCAGAACTACATTACACTTCCGGAAGACGTGCAAGCGCAATTCGAGAAGTTGATCGACGTGCTGGATGATCTGGACGATGTTCAGCAAGTGTACCATAACGTCGAGTTGGAAGACGAATAAATTCAGGCGCCCAAAAACCGAACCGTTGCGTTCGGTTTTTTTTGTGGCCATGCCGTCCCGCCGCCAAACGGCCAACGCGGGTTCATCAGCCTCGCCATAAGCTCTTTTCGCGCTTTCTCGTATTAATCCGTATTTTTTTATGTTATATTCAAGGAGATATGAATTCGGGCAACATAAATATGGGTAGCGGGGGCAAGCATGCTAAGCTATTTCAAAGATTTTTTGTTGAACATTTTTATCATCGGTTCTTTGTTTATGCTGTATCCCCATATTCATAAAGCCCAAAGCAGAGCGGCAATGTACCGTTTCTTGTTGTATTTCCTCTTCTCGGCCGCGTTAGTCGCTACGATGTCTTTTCCGATCAATTTGAACGGACTAAACTATGATTTTCGATCGATTCCTTTAGTCGTAGGTTCTTTATATGGCGGATGGCCAATATGCGTATTGTTATACTTAACGCTTTTCGTTTACCGCTTCTTTATGGGGTATCCCAGCGGAGCCGTGTATGGCCTATCCTTGCTGCCTAGTATGATGCTCGTGATTTTGTTTCTTCGAAGATACGAGCATATGAATTTATCGCAAAAAATCGCCGTATCCATGTTGCTGTGCACGCTTATTAAACTGATCACGTTTACAATCTACTTGACGGTTACACAGGATCTCGGTAAAATGCTGAGCCATCCGATCGATTCGGCGTTGGCCTACGTAGTGCAAGGCTTCATCGCTGGATTGTCCGTCTATGTCATCGAATTTCTCAAGCATTACAACCGCATGCAGGAAGAGTTCCTGAAGAGCGAGAAGATGAAAATCGTCGGCGACATTGCGGCGTCCGTGGCGCATGAAATCCGCAATCCGCTGACAACGGTTCGAGGCTTCATTCACTTGTTCGGGACGGCGAATTTATCTCAGGAGAAGAAAGAAGCGTATAAGAAGCTATGCTTCGAGGAGCTGGATCGCGCGGAGTTCATTATTGCGGACTACCTGTCGCTCGCCAAGCCCGACCCGGAACATGTCGAGAAGATTAATGTGCAGGATGAAATGATGTATTTGTCTAACGTGCTGTCGACGTACGCCAGCTACAATAACATTGAAATTTTTGTGGATACCTCTAACGAAGGCGCTCTCTACACGATCGGTGACCGATATAAATTCCGACAGGCGTTAATCAATATATGCAAAAATTCGATCGAAGCAATGCCCGGCGGGGGTGTGCTGAAGCTTCGGGCGGACAAGCACCAGGAAGGCGTCGTTATGATCATCCGCGACTCCGGAGCGGGCATGACCCAGGATCAGATCAAGCGGCTCGGGACGCCGTATTATTCGACGAAGGAAAAAGGCACCGGCCTTGGGACGATGGTGTCATTTAACGTCATTAAGAAGATGCATGGGAAAATCGATATCAAAAGCGAGCTCGGGAAAGGGACGGAGTTTGTATTGACGTTACCGGCTTCATAAGCGTACATAAAGAAGAAGCAGCCTGACAGGGCTGCTTCTTCACGTTTGCATCAAGCAAGGAGCTTGTTAATGCATGGCTTGTTCGGACCAAGGATCGATGCCCGGGTCTTGACCTTACGCCAACATGTGCAGGCGAGCCATGTAATGCGTCCAGCCTTGCTGGTGAGACGCGATTTCCGTAGCGGGCAATCCGTAATGAGTCAACGTCAATAGGGTGCCGCTGTCTTTCGGCGTCAGTCTGAACTCCACGGTGCTTGACCCCGGAGGGACAAGCTTCGATTTGACCCAGCCCCAGGACATGACGATCTTCTCGTTCGGGACAATTTCATTGTATTCGCCCGTCGCGATGTCGCTGCCGTTGACGTCGATTCGGTATTTGCCGCCGATGCTAGGCTCTAGCAAGACGTGGCGGCCCATCCAGCGAACCAATTTGTCCGGATCGGTAAAGAATGAGCACAACGTCTCGGGACTGCATTCGATAAAAATTTCTTTTGTAATCATGTCACTGCTGCCGATTGGATTCATGTTTTCTCCTTTCTTCTTCTTCCGCGGCTGCTTTCAGGCGCATCAAGCTGTCATCCCAGAAGCTCTCGATATACTGCTTCAATTCAGCGAAACCTTCCCTCCTAATGCCGTAAAATCGTTTGGTACCTGCCCGCCGGACAACGACGAGCCCGGATTCTTCAAGAACCTTCAGATGCTGCGAGACGGCCGGCGCCGAAATGTCAAAATGCGATGCAATGGCGCTGGAGGTCAGTTCCCCATCGCGAACGAGATATAAAATATCTCTGCGCCTCGGCTCCGCTAATGCGTGAATGGCTTTATCGATCATGCGATAAATTTAGCATACACTTAATTAAGTGTCAACTTAAATAATGCTTGCACATTCATTAATCATGAGATATTCTGAGCTTGAGTCCAAGCATTCATGCGCAATGAAGCGATTAATATAGGAGGTTTTTTCCATGTCAATGCCACGTCCCGATGATGAATCCAAAACTTTGTTCAGAGCTGCTGTGCCGCTCGATCCGCGTATTACGATCAAACCGATGTTCGGTTCTTTGGCCGGTTTTATTCATGGCAATATGTTTACGGGCTTGTATGGACAGGAAATATTCGTCCGCTTGCCGGAAGAGCTTCGGCAGCAACTGCTTCAGCTGGGAGGAAAGGAATTTTCGCCGATGCCGGGGAAACCGATGAAAGAGTATGTTGCGGTACCCGAAGAGTGGCGGCAAGACCCGGATAAGATAAGCGATTGGATCGCCAAGTCGATGTCATGGGCGGAGACTTTGCCGGAGAAGCTGCCGGCCAAGAAATCAGGCAAAAAGTCGAAGTAACGATCATAGGCAAGGAGAGCGAGTATGGTAGACGTACGAACGGAAATCGTCATTCATCGTCCATGCGATAAAGTCGCAGATTATGCAGCGAACCCGGATAATGCGCCTGAATGGTATGAAAATATTAAGTTTGCGGAATGGCAAACGCCAAAACCGCTGGCGACAGGTTCCAGAATCGCATTTAAAGCGCAATTTCTAGGAAAAGAGCTTGCCTACGTCTATCAAATCGCGGAATACGAACCGGGCCGTTTGCTAGTCATGCGAACGGCTGACGGACCTTTTCCGATGGAAACAACGTATACCTGGGAAACGGCCCACGGCAATTCAACCCGTATGACTTTGCGAAATAAAGGGAATCCGTCCGGGTTCTCGAAGTTGTTTGCTCCGTTTATGTCGCTCATGATGCGGAGAGCAAACAATAAAGACCTGCGAAAAATCAAGAACATCCTAGAGGATCAAAAGAAATAGACAAGGGTTATTATTTCCCTCTTGAAACGGCAGGGAAGAGTGTGTACTATACGAAGAGTGTATTTATCGCGTAAAAACAAAATCAGCTCATATATCTAAGGGAATATGGCCCCTAAGTTTCTACCGGACGACCATTGCAATTGTCCGACTATGAGTGAGAGCGGACGCATCCGGGAAATTAAGGGTGCGTGCACTTTTCGTGCACCATAAGGGATATGGCATTCCGAAGGGACAAGCTACACTTGAGAGAACGACGGCTCAAGGAGTTTGTCTCTTTTTTGCGATGATTGGACTTTTCTAATTTCAGACAAGGAGCGGGTAGGCAACATGAAATTACTGCAAGAGCGCATACGTCAAGAGGGATTGATTTTGTCCGATACGGTGCTGAAGGTCGATTCGTTTCTGAATCATCAGGTGGATACGCAGCTGGCGCTTGCGATCGGCAAGGAATTCGCGCGGATTTTCGCCGATAGACCGATTACGAAAGTACTTACGGTCGAAGCGAGCGGCATTCAGTTTGCGATGGCGGCGGGAATCGCGCTTGGCGTTCCGTTCGTGTACGCGAAGAAGAAAAAAGCGGTGACCCTCTCCGAGCAGGTGTATTCGGCGCCCGTGCATTCGTTTACCCGGCAGGAGACGTACCAGATCAGCATTTCGCAGAAGTATTTGGGTCCGGACGACAAAGTGCTCATCGTAGATGATTTTCTCGCAACGGGTGCGGCGCTTGTGGGGCTCGTGAACATCGTGAAGGAATCCGGCGCGGAGCTTGCGGGCGTCGGCTGCGTTATCGAGAAGAGCTTTCAGGAGGGCCGCGGCTTGCTGGAGGAGATGGGCGTTCGCGTCCATTCGTTAGCGCGGATCGCTTCGATGTCCCCGGGGCATATCGATTTTGTGGAAGAAGGCAATCATGCGATGGGGGAGAAGGTTTAGCATGCTAAGCAAACAGAGGGTCGTCACGTTAGGCTTTCAGCACGTGCTGGCAATGTATGCGGGCGCGGTCATCGTACCGCTGATCGTTGGAGGAGCACTTCATCTGAACGAAACGCAAATGGCGTATTTGATCGCAGCGGATTTGTTTACGTGCGGCCTTGCTACCATTTTGCAAGTGATGGGAACCAAATATTTCGGCAGCAAATTGCCTGTCATTCTCGGATGTACGTTTACGGCGGTTGGTCCGATCATCGCGATAGCTTCCGCTTCGAATTTGGCGACCGTTTATGGTGCAATTATTTTATCCGGCGTATTCGTTGTATTGGCAGCTCCTTTGTATGGCAAAATATTAAGGTTCTTCCCGACGATCGTAACCGGATCGGTTGTGACGATCATCGGCTTATCCTTGATTCCGGTTGCGATGAATAACGCGGCGGGCGGCCAAGGAAGCGCGGATTTCGGCGAACCTCGCAATCTTATGCTGGCCTTCGGCACGCTTGTCGTCATTTTGGTCGTGAACCGGGTGGCCAAAGGCTTCCTGCGTTCCATATCCGTCCTTGTCGGGCTTGCAGCGGGTACCGCTGCAGCGTATTTCATGGGCATCGTTCATTTCTCGTCAGTGGCGGAAGCTTCTTTGCTAAGCATTGCGCAGCCTTTCTATTTCGGTACGCCGCAGTTTAGCTTGACGGCGATCATTACGATGATTCTTGTTAATATCGTCAGCATGGTGGAATCGACGGGCGTTTATTTTGCGGTCGGGAAGGCGATCGACCAAAAGGTCGAGCAGAAGCAAATCGTCAGCGGCTTGCGCTCGGAGGGGCTCGCGATTATGCTGGGCGGCATTTTTAACGCGTTTCCGTATACGGCATTTTCGCAAAATGTCGGTTTGATCTCGCTAACGCGCGTCAAATCGCGGGATGTTATTTTTGCCGCTGGCGGAATCATGGTTATTCTCGGTTTGCTGCCGAAGCTGGCGGCGCTAACGACGGTTATTCCGAACGCGGTGCTGGGCGGCGCTATGATCGTCATGTTCGGCTCGGTTGCGGCCTCGGGCATCTCCGTTTTGTCCGAAGTCGATCTGCGCAAGGAAAGCAACCTGCTCATCGCGGCATGCAGCATTGCGGTCGGCCTCGGCTCGGCGACATTGCCGCAAATGTTCGACCAGCTGCCGGACTTCGCCAAGATGCTGCTGCAGAACGGCATCGTGACCGGTTCGCTTACGGCGATTTTGCTCAATTTATTGCTGTCCCGGAAGAAAGAAGCAATACCTGCTGCTGCGCCAGTAGCGCAGGAAGCGTCTTGAGCGGTTAGTTAAAATGAACAGGCCTCCAGGTCATCGTGACCGGGGGCCTGTTTTTATGTTCCCGGCAAACGGTACGCCGGTCAGGGCGGCGTTGTACGGTCAGCGTTGTATGTTTAACGCGATACGATTTTGCTTCAACGCTAGCTATAGAGGGAATGGGGGTAAGAGTGGGAGTGGAGCGAGAGCGAAAGTGAGCGAGATTAAGTAAGAATGAGTGGTGAGTGAGATTGAGTGGGAGGGAGCGAGTGAGATTGAACGAGATTGAGTGAGAGAGCGAGAGTGAGTAAGATTGGGTGATATGGAGTAGGAGTGAGTAAGATTGAGCAAGATCGGGTGAGGCGGAGATTGAGTGAGATTGAGTGAGAGTTGAAAGTTGAAAGTTGAAAGTTGAAAGTTGAAAGTTGAGGTGGGGATTGGGGTTGGGTTGGGCGGGGTGTGCTGGGCTGGGGGGCGAAGATAGGGGTTGGAGATCATCTAAAGCTGCAAAAATACAGTTATTTTTTACTTTTTGAACAAAAAAGCAGTAATTACCTGCAAATCTGCATCTATTTTTCTAAAAAGTGCCCGATCCGCGTGAATGGTTAAAAATAACTGCATAATCGCATTTATTCATTTCCGAGGCCGCTGGTGTGTAGAAGTAACTGCACTTTTGCATTTATTGCGTTATGAAGGGTAGCAAACAGGCGGGCTGCATGGAGGAGACTGATCGCACCCAGTACCCGCACCAGCACCCCGCGCCAGCACCCAGTACCCGCACCAGCACCCCGCACCAGCACCACCCCGCGCACCCACGTATAGCGCCGATCACGATTGGCGCTGGCTGGTTAACCCTGTCGGAATCAGCGGACCCATTCCCGCCTCAAAGTGAACAGATCGCGAAGCGCATCCGTCGAAAGCTCGGTAATCCAGCCTTCGGAGGTGGAGATGACGTCGTCGCTCAGCTGCTGCTTGCTCTCCAGCATCTCGTCGATGCGCTCCTCCAGTGTCCCGAGTGAAATGAACTTGTGCACCTGCACGTCGCGGGTTTGGCCCATCCGGTAAGCCCGGTCCGTCGCCTGGTTCTCGACGGCCGGATTCCACCAGCGGTCGAAGTGGAACACATGGTTGGCCGCCGTCAGGTTGAGGCCGACGCCGCCCGCCTTTAGCGAAAGAATGAACACGCACGGTTGTTCGGCTAAGGTTCCGTCAGGAGCCTGAAACTGCTCAATCATCCGGTCGCGCGCCGTTTTGGACGTGCTTCCGTTCAAGTAAAGCACCGGCTCTTGAAGCTCCTGCTGAAGCACCGACTGGATCATCTGTCCCATGCCGATATATTGGGTGAAGATCAGGCATCGCTCGCCTTCTTCGCGAAGCTCTTTAACCATGGCGAGCAGCCGCTCCAGCTTGGCGGAACGCTCGATAAGCGTTTCGGTCTCGGCCGGATCCGCGATTTCCGGCATCGCTTCTTTGGTAACCAGAATCGGATGATCGCATAATTGCTTGAGCTGCGTGAGCGCGGACAAAATGGCGCCTTTGCGTTCGATGCCTTTCAGCTTTTGCGCCTGTTCCATCAAATTATTCACCGTTTGGTCATACAGCGCGCTTTGCTCCGCCGTCAGATGGATGTAGGTTTTCATTTCGTTCTTGTCGGGCAGATCGAGCTGGATGGAAGGGTCTTTCTTCTTGCGCCGCAGCATAAAAGGCTTCACCAGCTTCTGCAGCTCCGCCGTTCGCTCTTCGTCGCGATCCTTCTCGATGACGCTGGCGAACTGCTCTTGGAAGACGCGCGAGCTGCCCAAATAACCCGGGTTCATGAAATCGTAAATCGACCATAGCTCCGACAAGCGGTTCTCGATCGGCGTGCCCGTCAGCGCCACCCGGTGCAGGGCGGGAATGCTGCGAACCGCTGCCGATTGCTTCGTTTGCGCATTTTTGATGTTCTGCGCTTCGTCCAGGCAGAGCGCGGACCATGTGACCTGTTGAAGCAGCTCCTGATCCAGCGCCGATGTGGCAAAGGAGGTCAGCACGACATCCGCCTGCGCCGCCGCCGCATGAAACTCCTCGCCGCTAAGCCGTTTGCTGCCGTAATGCAATATAACGTTCAGCGAAGGGGCGAACTTGCTAATCTCCTTCTGCCAGTTGCCGAGCACCGAGGTCGGACAAATGATGAGGGAGGGAGCAGCAGCCGGAACCGGAGTCGAATCTGCCATTGCTACTAAAGCCGGCGTTGTAGCCGGAGCTAGAGCTGAATCGGCCGTTGAAGCAGGACCCGCAACCGCAATCCAAGTCTCCTTTAGATGAAGCAAATAAGAGATCAGCTGCACGGTTTTGCCGAGGCCCATATCGTCGGCAAGACAGGCGCCAAGCCCGAACCGCCGCAGAAAGGCGAGCCATGAAAAACCTTCGCGCTGATAGGTGCGCAGATTCGCTTGCAGTCCAGCGGGCACGGCATAGAGCGGCCACTCCGACTGTTGGCCGAGCTGGGCGACGAGCGTGTTCAGATGCGCATCCAGCTCAACTTCGAGCCCGATGCCCGCTTCCTGCTCCTCCTCCTCGGAGGAGGGTTGCCCCGCTGTGCCGCCGCCGATGCCGGCTGGCCGGTATTTTCCGCCGGTCAGATGGAGGTGCAGCACGTCGCGGAAGGACAATCCTTTCTTCTTGCGGACGCTCGCCATCGCTTTCTGGATTTGAGCCAGCAGGACGGGATCGAGCTGCACCCATTGTCCGCGGAACTGGACAAGCCGTTCGTTGCGGGCGACGAGCTCTTGGAACTCGTCTTCCGTGAGATCGGTGTCGCCGATGGCGATGCGCCAATCGAAGTCGATGAGTGAGTCCAGCCCGAACAGCGACCGTCCGGCGGCCCCGCCGGCTTCGGGACCGGAGCGGACCTTGGCGCGCAGCCGCGGCCTCTTCCGGCTCGCGGCTTCCCACCAGCCCGGCAGCAGCACCTGCCACCCGCTGTCCAGCAGCCGGCGGCTGTCCGCCGTCAGGAACCGCCAAGCGGCTTCGTCGTTCAGCGGCGGACCGAGCAAGTCATCGCCGCCACCGGCGAATCGCTCCGCGGGCAGGCACGCGCGCAACCGCTCCAGCCAGCCGGCGGACTGCTCGCTCACATGCGCTGTCCAAGCTTCCGGCCACTCGCCGGACAATCCGCCGCCGGCGGCAAGCCGGACAGCGACCAGCTTCGCCGGCTCCAGCTTGTCCTGCAGCACGAGCCGCAGCCGCCAGGCGGGCGCGTCCTCGTCCGGCTCCAGCAATTGCAGCATGGGCCGGAACGGCGACGTGTCGGCTTTCCAGCCGATCGCGACAAGCCAGGACTTCGCATCGATTCCGGCGAAAGCATCGCTTCCCGGAGAGGAGAGAAGCGGGTAATCCCTGCGCAAGTCCGCCGCGGCCGCTTCCGTTCCGTACACCTGCTGGCCTACGGCGGCAGAAAACGCGGCCTGCAGCCCTTGGATCAACTCGGGGCTGATGTCCTTGCTTCGAAGCTCGGATTTTTGTTGCGAGGTCAACGCATCAAGGTCCCACGTCCATTGCAGTTCACCGGCTCGAAAAGCCGAGAAGCTAGGGATAAACTTCTTCCCCTCGATGCATGCCGCGAGCATGGGAGCGAGCTTCATGATGATCGCGGCGTCGCCTTCCCATGCCCATTCGATATGCCGAAGAAGCTGGGGGCTCGCAAAGAAAGGAACGACTTGTTCGGCGGGCAGGATGACAAGCTCAAGGTCCTGAACCTGCTGAATCTCAAGCTCGGTACCGTAGAAGGAAGCTTCGTGCCAAGCGAACAAACGCTGCTTAATATGGAGGCCGGGCACTTCATGATACGTATTCTTGAACCCGTAGATAAGCGCATCGCCGTATTCGGTTAAACTGATTTGAATGTGGATCGTTTCCATCGAAGTACTCATGGCATCAGCTTCCCTTTCCGCAATTCCTCCTGCAGCGCGCGAAGCCGGCTGTTGCGGCTCGCAAAAGCGTCGAGGAACAGCTCCCAGCGTTCTTCCCGCTTTAATTTTTTATACAGTTTGGCCAGCCGCTTCAGCAGTTTTACCGCGGATTTGTAGCCGTCTCTGTTTTTGAGCGCGACAAATCTTTCGACTGCTTGATGATAGAAGGGCAACAGTACTTCCGGCGCGTGCTTTTCCAGCGGCTGCAGCTCGGTCACCCGAAAAGCCGAAGGCTCTCGGCCGGCGCTCAGCTGGTAATCCATCCACTCGCGCCATTTTGCGTATTCGAGCAGTTTCGTCTCATACACGTTGCCGGAATACGGAAGCATGCGGATCAGCGCGCCCCACAGCTGCTGCTCAAACTCCGGCGCCCGCTCCATGGCGGTTTCCCAATAGAGCGAATATTCTTTCATATAATTGTAACGGCGGCCGGCCAGCAAGGGGCCAATTTCGTACAGCCAATCGGCAAGCCTCGGCCATTGCTCCGTTTCCGACAGATAAGCCAAGAACAGGAACAAATCGTCGGGGGAAATTTCGGTGACGCGTTGTGCCGCTTTCAATAGCTCCCAGGCTTCCCGATCATGGGATAAATAAAAGTGCATCCAAGCTTGAGCCATCATCCAAGGAAATCGGAATAGAGCTGCCCCAAGCTCGTTCTCCGCCTGCTTTAGTTGCCGTAATTCCTCCGAATAAAGCTTTGAGTCATTTACGGAAGGGGCTATCCAATGAAACCAGATTTGTGCATAAGGTCTCCAAAAATAAGATTGCGCTTGGGATTCCGTTAACATGGCGTTGCGCAAGAAGGCTAACGTTTGTATGACAAGCTGCCATTGCCGGGGTTCTGCGGCAAGAAGATTATGCTCGAAACATCGCCCGATATCCTCGAATAATTGCGCTGCAGCCAATTGGGTATTATATCCGGTGAAAGCATTGGGAGCAGACCATTGCTGTGAGGGCGCGGACAACTTCCCGAGTATATGGAGGCAAGCATTCAGTTCAAACAACTGTTCCGTCGCAGGGGAGAGCGCGGGCTTGATTCGATGAATGGACGCCGCGGCGTCCCTGACAAAGGAGACGTTCCGTGTGATATCTCGCAGCGACGCCGTAACAAGCTCAAAAAGCTCGTGCCACTCCGCGATCGACATCGAGGGAATTTGGGCTGCCTGCTCCTGAAACTTGGTCTGATTCTCTTGATAAATCTTTTGATTGTTCCGGTTCGCGGCGTTTTTTCCAGCTTCTTGCTTCGAGTTGCCGGGGGGTGGTATATCCGCCGGCTTTTCGGCCGGTTTCGGCAGCACTGCCGACTTGGCGTTCACGAGCGCCTGAACCGGGCGATCCTGCGAAGCGGCGTACTCCAGAAGGACGGCATAGATGTGTTTGCAGATCCTCCCGAGGGGGCAACTGCATTCGCTCATGGTCAGGTTGTCCAAATTGATTTGAACGCGGTAATGCTTCGTTCCCTCAACGACAGCCGACAAGCTGCGAGGGGAAGGCATTTTGAGTCCATGGACACGCTCCTGCTTATAATAGCGGTGCCCTCGCTTGATCGTATTCTCGTCAAAAAAATGATCCGCAACCTGCTGAAGGAGCGTATTCCACTCCATATCATCCATGGGATTGATTGAATTCATGATTGATCCGTTCCTTATGAGAATAATAGCTTGCATCACATCAGCCTATTATATCATGAAGAGGAGCCGGACGAGGAAAAAGCGACCTGTTCAGGTCGCTGCCGTAGTAAAAACGAATATTCAAGTTCAAATCGTTTTTTAATGAATACTGCACTTGTTTTTTATAAAATGAATCTGGTTTTCGATCCGATTGCGCAGCTCGATCGCTGCGGCGGAGTTGTCGTCTCCTTGGCTGGCGATCAGCTCCTCCAGCTCCAGCTTCAGCTGATGGAGATCGGCGCTTGCATTCGCGCAATCATAATTGCTTTCCAGCTGTTGCAGCAAAGGTAAACCCTCCTCTTCAGGCCGTTATTTGTTCCCGGATTTTTTGCCTTTTTTGTCCGAGGTTCTTGTCGTTGTATTTTGCGTGCCGTGACCTTGTTGCTTCGACATGTCATGTCCCTCCTTTTGATGAGCCTCGTTTATTGTTCGCCTGCAAAGTTCACGTTATGCATAACCTAAAGGCCTTTTAACCAGCATTCGCAGATTTCGGAAAAGCTAAGGCTTCGATTAGCAAAAGCACCCCGGCGTGTGCCGGTTCGGCTCATTTTCCGCTAAAGCGGCTCCTTCTTCCGCGCCTTAATCAATTCAAATCGATGTCCAGTTTTGCGGGCAAGCCTTCAACTCCTCTTTTTGCGGTGGAAGTCATTGACATTTCCTGCTGCCCGGACTATACTATTTTATGATGTTAGTGAACACTAACACTTGAAAGGGCTGGATCAATGAACACCATAGTCAAACCGGACAATAGGGACAAGCTGCTGCTTGCGGCCATCGATTTGATGTCGGAGAAAGGGTATAACGGCGTATCGACAAAGGAAATCGCCCTTGTGGCGGGAGTCAGCGAAATGACGCTGTTCCGGAAATTCGGCAGCAAGTTGAATTTGCTTGAAACGGCGGTCGAGCGTTTTCATTACGGCGGGGAAATGAAGCGGATTTTTGACGATCAGCTCGTCTGGGATTTGCGAGCCGACTTGAGCTTGATCAGCCGTACCTATCACGAAACGATGAACCGGAACCGCAAGCTGATCCTTCTCGTGATGAAGGATGCCGACTTGTGCGGGCTAGGCGCCAAAACCCAAGAGCAACCACGTCGGCTTCTGGAGCTGCTTACGGCATATTTTACGAAGATGCGGGAGATGGGCAAGCTCATCGAGACGGACGCCGAGGCGCAGGCGATCGCGTTTATGTGGATGAATTACGGCGCATTTATCAGCAGGCTGTACGGAGCCGAAACAATCACGAGCGTTACGCTTGACGGATTCATGGACAGCAGTATCGAGCTATTTGTACGAGGGTTAACGCCATAATATTTTGAGAGGAGTTCATTCGGATGAAAGAAGATTCTAGAGAAGCCAAACCGGTTGGCCTTACGGCGGCTTGCGGATTCCAGATCGGGGTCCGGCGGACGTTTCCGATGACGCAGCAGGAGGCATGGTCTTTTTTAATTTCGCGCGAAGGATTGAAATTATGGCTGGGCGACGTACCCGCTCTCGATCTTCATGCAGGGTTCCGGTACGAAACGAAAGAAGGCACGGTAGGCGAGCTGAGGGTCGTGAAGCCGTATGAGCAGCTGCGATTGACGTGGCAGAGAAGCGATTGGGACCTCCCGTCGACGCTGCAAATCCGGATTTTGCCGGGCAAAGGGAACAAAACGACCTTGAGCTTTCATCAGGAGAAGCTAAGCGACGCTTCAATGAGGGAAGAAATGAAGCGGCGCTGGGAGAAGGTAACCGCCGTCATTATGGAGAGCATTAAAGCCGGCGCATAAACCGTAGCACAGCAAGTACTTTTCTCCATCTATGCTATAATAAGACCATACATCAAGTTTACATGGAGGCGCGGAAATGCTTAGTTTTGAACAAAAGCTTGCGATTGCGGATTCATTTCCCGAATTAGAACGCAAAGAGGTGTCGCTCGGGCGCGTCAATTATCATTACGAACAAAGCGCATATGACAAAAAAACGGTCGTTTATCATCTCCACCCGAACGGCAACGGTTTTGTGTATGCGGGCTACCTGAAGCAATATGACACGAATGACAAAGGCTTCGTCAACATTCGCGATTTCACGGAATCCGAGCTTCGCGCCGTGATCGGGGATTCGATTCGATCTCTTACTGCAACCGAATCCGATGAACACGCAGTAGCCGGACAAGGACGGGAAGAACGATGGACCAATGCCAAGAACCAGACGCTGACTCTCCGGTTTGAAGAGGAAGACGGGCTTTGGTACATTTATGCGGGAGAAAATTTGGATACCGTATGGGATACATACGAGGAGGCGGCGGAATATCTCGCGGAAGAAGGCTTCTCGCGCGCCTAAGCATAAATCCGTCATATAAGCAGCCTTGTCCAAGTAAGATAATATCAGTTGAATTCCATCGAGAAGGGGGCTGTAAATATGAACCTTGAAAATCAAAGCTATGCGAACCATCGAAGAATGCATCCGCTGTATCACTACGTGCTTTCGCTTCTGAATGTGGCGATGCTCGTCTGCGCCGTCATTTGGCTCGTGCAGTCCGTTCAATCATCGGGCGATTTATTTCCCGCGATCATGTTCCTCCTCCTGTCGCTCATCAGCATCGCGACGTACATCCTGCTGCGGACGTATCCGCTCAAGGCGCAGGATCGCGCCATCCGGGCGGAGGAAAATCTTCGGCACTATGCGTTGACGCAGAAACTTCTGGACCCGCGGCTCGGCATGAAACAAATCGTCGCTTTGCGGTTCGCTTCCGACGCCGAGTTCCCGGCACTGTGCCGGAAGGCAGCCGAAGAGCAGCTGTCGCCCGATGCCATTAAGAAGAGCATTCGGCAATGGAGAGACGACACCTATAGAATTTAGGTTCATGCCGGAGATCGGTTTGGCAGGGCACACGATTCTAGCGAAGGGTGATGAAGACGAAATGAAGGTTCTTTTTTTGGGAACCGCAGCTTTTGAAGGCATTCCATCTTTATTTTGCCGATGCGCGTTATGCAAGAAATCGATGGAGCTTGGCGGACGCAACATGCGCACGCGTACCTCGGTGATGCTGGGCGACGACATGAAGATCGATTTCCCGCCGGACACGCTGCTGCACATGCAGCGCGATAAGCTGGATCTGGAACTCGTGAAGGATTTACTGTTCACGCATTCCCATTCCGATCATCTATATCCGGAGGATCTGGTCGTCAGATTGCCGGGATATGCGCAATCGGCGGACCATCCGATGTCGTCACCCATTTTTCGCACAATGCCGGCTTGACGCACGAAGATTTGACGGGCATTTTCGAGCCGCACGGCATTACGGCGGCTTACGACGGCATGGTGCTGGATATTTAGCGCATAGGATACACGGTCTACATAAATTTATGGATTAATGGAAGAGCGCCGTTTTGGCGCTCTTTTTTGGTGAGAACATGAAGTGAATCATTTCCTGAAACGCCGGCCCCCGGTTCCCCGTATTACCGTGAGTTTGACTTCGATCCACAAAATCCAACCGACAGAAACGGAACCTTAACCTACATGACCAAAATAGCCTGGATTACCGACAGCACGGCCTTTATCCCCGACGATTTGAGACGGCACCCCGACGTGTACGTGCTGCCGCTCGGCATTATGTTCGGAAACGACGTGTATGAAGACGGCGTGGAATTGTCTACGGAGCAGCTTTACCGACGTATTCGCGAGGAACGCGAAATTCCTAGAACCTCCCAGCCCCCGATCGGCAAGTTTGTTGAATTATTCGAGAAACTGAGCAAGGAGTACGATAGTGCGATCGCCGTCCATATCTCGGACAAGCTTAGCGGGACGTTGTCATGCTGTCAATGCGCATCGGAGCAAGTTCCGTTTCCGGTAGAAACGGTAGATTCCAAGTCGATGTCCTACGCCATCACGACGCTGCTCTACAAAGGAATGCGGCTCGCCGGCGAAGGCGTGCCGTACCAAGAAATCGCCGCGCGATTGCGGCTCGAAACCGCCAATTCCGAGAACTATATCGTACTCGGCAGCCTGGAGCAATTTTATAAAGGGGGACGCATGAGCGGCACACAATATTTACTGGGATCGCTGCTTCGGATCAAACCGGTGCTCCGCATCAATGCGGAAGGCGCGTTCGAGCTGTTCGAAAAGGTCCGCTCCGAGAAAAAAGCTTATTCGAGGATGGTCGAGCTGCTGCAAAATGCGTACCGGACTTCCGTCGTTTCGCGTCTGCAAATTATGCACGGTAATGTCCGCGAGCGGGCGGAAGCGCTCAAGCAAGAGATTTTAAACTATTTTCCGCGCCTCGACATTGTCATCGGTGAAATCAGCTCCACGATTGCCGTTCATGCGGGCGAGGGCACGTTAGCCGTCATTTGGCACAAAGAGCTTCGGGAAGATTGAAGCAAGCACGCACTAATATTCATAAGCATGTATTCTAGAGGCGGCTAACCCTGGTTACGAGGGTCGGGCCGTTTTTTTGATCCGATTAAATCGCAAATCGGCAACAGACAGCCGCCGATGTCGAATGTTATAATTTGGCTTGCTAGAAATTCGATAGACAGAAGGTGGCGGCTTGTGAACAAAATATTGATTTGGCTCGGGGTCCTTGTCCTGCTGGTGACGGCGGCGGGGTGCGGCGTCAAAAATACGGGGGAAAACGGCGCAAAACAGGTCCGGATCGGCGTCATGTTATCCGACGTCGGGCTTGGCGACCAGTCGTTCAGCGACACGGCTTTTTACGGATTAATCAAAGCGCGGGACGAGCTTGGCGTTCATTTTGATTATCGCGAAATATCCGAAACCGGCGATTATGAGAAAGGAATCGAGCAATTGGTCCGGGAAGGCAACGATATCGTGGTTGGACTGGGCTTTATGGCGCAAGAAAGCTTGGAGAAAGTTGCGAAAAAATACCCGGATCAGCAATTTCTGCTGATTGACAGCGTATCGGAGCTGAAAAATGTCGTTTCGCTGACGTTCAAGGAGAATGAAGGCAGCTTTCTGATCGGCGCCTTGGCGGCGCTCAAAACGAAATCGGACAAGCTTGGCTTCATCGGCGGGGTGGACGCTCCGGTTATTCGCAAATTCGCCGCAGGCTTCGAGCAGGGCGTGAAGGCGATCAAACCGCAGGCGCAGGTCAGCGTCGAATATGCCGGCGATTTCGGCAATGTGGAGAAAGGCGCGGCCATCGCGAAGAAGATGATCGCTGCCGGTACGGACGTCATTTATCCGGCGGCCGGACTAACCGGCGTCGGTGCGCTCAAGGAAGCGGAAGCGAGCCATATTTACGCTTTCGGCGTGGACAGCGATCAGTATGTGGTGGCCGAGAAGGCGGTCGTCAGCTCGATGCTCAAAAATATCGACGAAGGCATTTACCGCGTAGCCAAAATGCTCGTCGAGCAGGGTAATATCGGCACCGATCATATTGAGCTCGGGCTCAGCGAAAACGGCGTGGCGCTAGCCCCGATCCGGGTCGTTACGATGACGCAGCAGGAAAACGAGCGGCTGGAAGCGCTCAAGGCCGATATTTTGTCGGGCAAAATCACCATATCCGCGGGCTGAGAGCGGGGCAACCGAAGAGGGGATTTCTATGAATTTAAGACGCAAATTGTTTCTGAATGCACTTATGCCTTTAGTACTCGCGATTGCGCTGGTCGGTTACACCATGTTCCAGCTGATGCAAATTCAAAGCTCCAGCGAAAAAGACGTGGGCCTGCTGCTGGAGGTCGAGCGGCTCGACGGAGGCTTGGTCGCCGCGCAATTGGCGCTAAGCAATCTATCCTACAATATGAGCGCGGGCAATGCCAACGATGCGCGGGAGAAAGTGAAGACGGTCGGGGTCGAGATCGACAAGCTGAAAGATTTGCTTACGAAAGACGAGCATTTCGCCTTGCTGACCCGGATGGAACGCAAGTACAAGGAATTGTCGGACGGCGTGCATAAAGCGCTGCAGAGCAACAGCAGCACCGAATTCAAGCGCCAGTCGATCCGTACGCTCGGCATTGCCAACGATTCGTATTTGCTCAAGGATGCGGTACGGAGCTATTATGACAGCACGCTGCAAAAAACCGAATCGATCGTCTGGTTCACGATCGCCGTCAGCGCGGTGCTCATCGTCATCACAACGGTATTGTCCTGGTTCATGGTGGACAAGGTCGTTCGTCCGATCCGCCGCTTGAATGCGACGGCGATGGCGATCGCCGAAGGCGACCTGACCGCGACGGTTGACGAGGTTCACACGCGCGATGAGGTCGCGCAGCTGACGGATTCGCTGCGGAAGGTAGCCGGCAACTTGCACGGGCTGATCGAACGCGTTATCCATACGTCGCAGCAGGTCGCCTCTTCTTCGGAGGAGCTGAAGCTAAGCACGTCGCAGACGAACCAGGCGAGCCATCAGATTACGGCGACGATCGAAGACGTGGCCGCGGGCGCGGAGAAGCAGGTGCACAGCGTCGAGGAGACGTCGCGCGTGATGACCGCGATGTCCGACAGCGTGAAGCATATCGCCGATTACGCGCACCGGGTCGAAACGGCGGCGGAGCAAGCTTCCGTCCGCGCGGCTGAAGGCGGTGAAGCGATCCGGACGGCGGCGGGCCGGATGCAATCGATCAGCGGCACGACCCGGGAGCTGGCCGGCACCGTGCGCGGTCTTGGCGAACGGTCCGAGGAGATCGGCCACATCGTCGAGGTGATTACCGGCATCGCGCAGCAGACGAACCTGCTCGCGCTGAACGCGGCGATCGAAGCGGCGCGCGCCGGCGAGGAAGGGCGCGGCTTCGCCGTCGTCGCCGGCGAGGTGCGCAAGCTGGCGGAGCAGTCGGGCCGGTCGGCGCAGCAAATCGCCGCGCTCATCGCGCTTATCCAGCAGGAGATGAGCCATGCCGTCGCATCGATGGAGACGGCGACGCGCGAAGTCGCGGGCGGCATCGACGTGGTCGAGTCGGCCGGTGCTTCATTCCGCGAGATCGAGCGCTCCGTTGACGACGTCGTACGCCAAATGCGCGACGCCGCGGCGGCCGTCGAGCAAACCGTCGCCGGCACGACGCAGGTCGTACAGGCCGTGCACCTGATCGCCCAGATCGCCGAGGAATCGGCGGCGGGCACGCACAACGTCTCGGCAGCGGCGCAGGAGCAGCTCGCTTCGATGGAGGAAATTTCCGGCGCGACGAATTCGCTGTTCGTGATGGCCGAGGAGCTGCAGCAGCAGGTGAGCCGGTTCAAGGTGTAATTGGTTATAGTAGCGCCGGCGGCATTTTGATATACTGTGAACGAAGCCGTTAAGTCCGGTTATTTCAAAATCGCCGTAGAGCCAAAGGTGATCCATGAAGCAGATCAGAAACTTGTTTTTCATTGCACAGCATATAGGTTGGTGGTATATCGCGGCCATCTCTATTGCTGTTTTTCTTTTTTCGGCCTGGAAATCGTTCGATGTGTACGTCGTTCCATGCGCGGCGCCGGCTTGCGAAAATTTGTTTCAGCTGACCTGGAAGGAGACGGGCGATTTGGCCCGATTCGGCATGTCTCCCGAATTGTACGGCGCGGTCGTGACGACGTTAATCACGATCCAATTCGTTACCTTTTTTGCCGTAGGCTGTCTCCTCTATTATTACGGGCTCAAGGATTCCGTTTGTAGGTTTACGTCGATGATGCTTATCGCCACGGGTACTTCCTTAGGCATCCAGCCGGAAGTTTTCCGGGATTACCCGCACATGGAAACGCTGCTGGGGAACGTGAGCTTTGCGGGCGGGCTGTATTTGTTTTTTCTGTTCTTATATCCGAACGGCAAATTTGTCCCGAAATGGACGGTATTGCCCGCTTTGGTCGGTTTGACGGGCACGGTCGGCGAATATTTTTTTGAGGGCTCCGTCATCGATCCGCTTACATGGCCGGTGATACTGCGCACAGGTACCTTCGTTATATTGCACTTATTGATTGCCTATACACAATTGCATCGGTACAGGAATGCGGCCACCGCGGAGCAGAAGAGGCAGATCAAGTGGTTTATCGCAAGCTTGGGAAGCTTTGTGATCGCCGTACCGGTTAGCTTGGTGCTGCAAAACGTCGACCACGGCCTCGCCAAGATGGCAACCTGGTTCATCATGTATACGGGCCTGCTGTTTATGCCATTTTCAATCGGCATCTCCATATTCGAGCAGCGCTTTCGAAGCATGTCGCTTCTATTCAACCGCACGATCGTTTATATGCTCATGTCCGTATTCGTCGTTAGCATATACGTGATCGTCGTAGGTTTGCTCGGCTCCGTTCTGCAAAGCAGCGGCAACGTGTTCGTCTCCTTGTTCGCGACGGGGTTGGCGGCAGTTCTGTTCCAGCCGATCCGCCGCGCGCTGCAGCTTGGCATGAACCGGCTCGTATACGGCGAGCGGGAAGAACCCTACACGGTGCTATCGAGACTTGCCCAACGTCTGGAATCGGCGATCACGCATTCCAATTTGCTGCAATCGGTGGTGGAAGGCGTGGCGCAGGGCTTGCGGGTACCTTATGTCGCGATTGACATCGATCAAGATGGGGATCGTATTACGTTGGCTTCGCATGGCAATTCACCGGGGGTGTGGTCGGATTTGCCGCTTCGCATCCAAGGCGAGCATGTCGGCTATTTGCGGTTAGGAATCCATTCCTGGCGGGAGACGTTGCCTCCGGAGAAATATCACTTGCTGGACGACTTGATCCGGCATGCGGCAATCGCCGTTCAAGCGGTTCGTTTGTCCGGCGAGCTGCAAACCTCGAGGGAACGCCTGGTGACGGCAAGGGAGGAGGAGCGGCGCCGGCTGCGGAGAGATCTTCATGATGGGCTTGGCGGGGAGCTTGCCGGTGTCGCGCTCAAAATCGACACGATGCTGGCGAACCGTCCGTGTGACGATGAAATCTCCGGGAAGCTGAGCGAGATTCAAGTGCATCTTAGGCAATCGATCGGGAATTTGCGCCGCCTCGTTTATGCGCTGCGGCCGCCAGCCCTAGACGAGTTCGGATTGGTTTACGCCCTCCGAGATATTACGTACCATTTCTCCGATCATCCGCTGCGTATCCATGTCGAAACGCCGGAGCAAATGCCGGTTTTGCCGGCGGCCGTAGAGGTGGCGGCGTATCGGATCGTGCAGGAAGCGGTCACGAATGCCGTGCGCCATTCCAAAGGCAGCCGATGCGATGTCATCGTGCGAGCCGATGAACAGCTGCATATTATCATTCAAGACGATGGTGTTGGGCTGCCTGAACATCGCCGCAACGGGGTGGGGATGCATTCGATGAAAGAACGCGCGGAGGAGCTGGGGGGACGACTATCCGTGACCTCGAACTCCGGCAAGGGGATCGCAATTTATGCAACGATACCGATTTGGGGGGGATATGCAAGTGCTGAACGGCAACATGCGTAAATGGAAACTTCTGATTGCGGAGGATCATCCCATATTCCGGGACGGCTTGGCCGCATTGGTCGGATCGATGCAGGACATCGAATTAGCGGGGCAAGCGGAAACGGGAGAGGAAGCGGTTCGGCTTGCCGATGAATGCCGGCCGGATATTATTCTCATGGATATCAATATGCCGGGGATCAACGGCATTGAAGCGACTCGCCGAATATTGGCCCTGCATCCGGAAACCGCTATTCTTATCATTACGATGTTCGATGACGATCACTCCGTGTTTGCCGCGATGCGGGCCGGTGCCAGAGGATATCTGCTCAAAGAAGCGTCGCAGAAAGAAATCATGCGGGCGGTCGCGGCGGTTGCGGAAGGGGAAGCGATTTTTAGCCCTGCGATCGCGAGAAGGATGATGTATTATTTCGATACGTTGAACAAGAAGCCTAGCCCGGTTGTGTTTCCGGAATTGACGGAACGGGAAAGGGAAATTCTCGACTGGATCGCCAAAGGGTTAAACAATGCCGATATCGCCAAACAGCTTGGCATAGCGTTGAAGACGATGCGCAATTACGTTTCGAATATATTGAGCAAGCTCCATGCGGCGGACCGTGCCCACGTGATCGTGATGGCAAGGGAAGCCGGCTTCGGCCAGTAGATCGCCGAAAATAAACCACTAGACTCCAGCCTCTCGGGCTGCGGGTCTTTTTTTTCCCGCTTGCGCGGGACAATGAACACATGACGACGGGACGCTCAGGACTGTAAAGTTGCGTTAAGAACATAACATTATGAGAGAGGAAGTTGTGCAAATGACGATTCACAAGGTGATTCGGTTTTTGGCGGTTTGCAGTATTGTCGGAGGGGGGTTCCGCGCGCTCATGACGCCACTGGCGTTCGTGTGGGGGGCGAATAGCGTGCCTGAACTCGTTTCCGGGGTGCTCGGAACGATGTTGATGGGGATCGGGATGTTCGGTTTGTATTTCGCTCATATCAAAGAGTTCGGCAAGCTCGGATTCACGGCTTTCGCGTTACATTCCGTCGCCAGCTTTCTGCTGATGGCACTTGTCTTTTCGACTTTGGTATTTGCGGTTCACGATCCTTCCTTGCTTCAATCGGATACGCCGCCCATGCCGATCATGGTCGTTGGGGCCATGATGATGCCTTTGCTCATGCTAGGCATGATTCTGTTCTCCATTGCCGTCATGTGGAGAAAAGCGATGTCCGTCGTTCCGGCCATCCTGCTGCTTATTACGCCTATAATTAACTTCGTTCCCGTAATCTCCGATTACTCGCCGCTTGTATGGGGGATTGCCTTCATATTGTTCGGCATCGAAGCATGGCGGAAAGCCGCAGCCGGCAGAACGCTGACCCATCTCGACATCGCTTCGTAACAAGAGAATGCAGCCTTTTCCTCAAGGGAAGGGCTGCATTCGTTTTTATGGGAAACTTCACGAAATATTCGTTCGCCGTCAATTCCGGGAAGACGCTCCGCAGCGCGGGAGATCGTTAACGCGATGCTTCCGCCGCGTTGCCGGTTTTCCGGGAAGATCTTAAACGCATCGGTTGGAACGACCAATACGTAAACGAACGCCAGATCCATTCCATCGGGCCAAAACGAAAGCTGCGCATCCAAAGCGTACTGAAGCCGATTTGACCGATGTAGATGGCAAGGCACAGAAGGATGGCCTGCATAGTTCCGATGTCGTACAGTCGTGCCAGGATAGCAATGAGGACGCAAACGACGGTCTGGCCCAGATAGTTCGTCAAAGCCATTTGGCCTACATATCCGACCGGACGAAGCCGGGCGATCCATTTCGGATTCGTCATGAGGAACAGGAACGACGTAATGTAGAAGAGACTCATCGTGAAGCCGCTTAGCTGAACGAGCATCGTCGTTACCGCTTCGTGGCGAAAGCCGAAATCGATCTGTTTCGTTAGAATCGCGACCAGAATAAGCAAAATCGGAATATTAACCGCCATGCCGGCGAACCAAGTCTTGCGGATCATTCGCTTATTCTCGGATAAATCGGCGAACCAATTCCGCCTTCCGCAATAAACGCCAATCAGGAACATCGACAATATCGCCAGCATAAATATCGGTTCAAAAGGCGATACCGCAGGAGCGACCATGCTCAACTGGTAATCGATCCATTGCATATACGTCAAATGCTCATACATGCCTTCTACGACAGGGAGCAGCGCCTGCCCTTGGAGCATGCTGTCTTGCGCTTGTTCCGGCGTGGTGATGAAGGACAAGCCGAATAATCCGAACCAAACGGCAATCAGACAAACGGCCCAGACCAGGATCGTTTTGTTCGCTCTCCTGTAGAACAGCAGCAGGAGCAAGCCTGTAACGGCATACAAATGCAAAATATCCCCGGTCCAGCCAAACACAAAATGAATCGCGCCGATGACGGCAAGCGCGGCGATTCTCCTCAAATAAAGCCGGCCCGCGCGATGCGGCTTCGCCTCCGCCCTGCTCATAAAAATGTAAAAGCCAAGCCCGAACAAAAATGAAAAGATCGTAAAAAACTTGCCTTCGACGAACAGTTTGATAAACTGCTGCCCCCAGTAGTCCATCCCTGTATATTCGGACGGAACGCCGTAAACGCCGTACACCCAGCTTGGGTTAAAAAACTGCGGCAAGTTCATCAGTAAAATCCCCAGCAAAGCGAGTCCTCTCAGGATGTCGATCGCGAGATTGCGTTCCTGGGATTGGGTGGGATTTGCATGCATCTTTCATTCTCCTCTTCGTAAATTATTGTTTGATCTAAATTTACTCGGAAGCCGCTACGCTGCCTATTATTCGGAGGTATAGATTGCAGTATCCGTGAGGATATATCTTGGCGCTGGATGGGTAAGATGCAATGCTAACGAAAGTTAGTTACGAAGCGACCTTCCTTCTGGTACAATTCCTTACAAGATCAGGTCGGTATAGGTGACCGTCGGGGGAGAAGGGCATGGGCAGTATGGTTTCCGGCAAGGCGTTTAGCCAGTTGTCAGGGAGGTTTGCGGAAGACCGGGCCGAATACAGGAAAGTGCTCCTGCTGTTCAGCTATTTGTTTTGCGTCGTTTCGGCTTCGACGATCGGGAGAACGGCGGCGGACACGCTGTTTTTGAGCCGATTCGACAACGGATCCCTGTCGGCCATGTATTTGCCGCAAGCGGCGGTGATGATTATCGCAGGCTTGATGTTTCAGAAATACGCGTCCAGGGTGCGTCTTGAACGGCTGATTATCGCTCTGATCCCGCTCATATCGGCTCTTGTTCTAGTCTCCAGAATCGGCGTTGGACTGGAGCTTCGATGGGTATTTCCCGTAATTTATATCGGATTCGACGTATTCAACTTTCTCATGATCGTGTGCTTCTGGCAGTTCGCCACCTCGGTCATGGACCAGCGCAAGGCGAAAAAAATGATCGGGCTCGTCGGCAGCGGCGGCATTACCGGAGGCATATTAAGCGGATTCGGACTTAAGGCGCTTGTCCCGTTGGTCGGCACCGCCAATCTCATTTTCTTCTACGCCTTGCTGCAGCTGCTCGGGTTGGCGGCCGTTCTGCTGATCCTGCGGACAAGCCCGGAAACGGCGGAAGCCGTACCGGCCCAAGCTAGACCCGGCTCCTCGAGGCAAGCCAAAAAGCGCAAAGCAAGCCTTTTCGCGAGCGTGCCTCATTTGAAATACGTCGCGATTTTGTCGGCTGTGCTTGTGCTGTCGCTCACTTTGATCGATTATCAATTCAAAGTCATCTTGAGAGGGACGCTGCAGAACGAAGCGTTAGCCGGTTTTATGGGCAGCTTTTACGGCTTTTCGGGTCTCGTCGCCTTAGTTTTTCAATTATTCGTCTCCGGCCGCATATTGACGCGGTTCGGCGTGATGACGTCGCTGCTTGTTTTCCCGGTTGCGCTGATCGCGGGCAGCTTCGGCATATTGCTGCTGCCGTTTCTGGCGATGGCGGTTGTCGTGAAAGGAAGCGACAAGGTTATCGGCGATACGCTGTATTCGTCCGTGAGCCAGCTTGTCATGTTTCCCGTCCCGCCGGAATGGCGCGGCAAAGCAAAAGGATTCCTTGACGGCATCGTCCGCAACGGAGCGAAGGGGCTTGCCGCAATATGCCTGCTCGTCGTCACCCGGATGCTGGCGCCGGAGCAGCTGAGCTATGTCATCCTGCTGCTGCTGGCTGTCGGAGTCATCGCCGCAATAAGGGTGAAAAAAGCTTATTTGAGCACGCTTCTCGCGAATTTGCGAAGCGGCGGCGATGACGACGCGCATAAGGCGGAGCTCAACTTCATGGACCCGGCCAGCCGCCAAATCCTGCTGGACGCCCTGTCCAGTCCGGAGAAGCAGCAGGCGCTTTACGCCTTTCGTATTTTGCGGGGCATGGAGCCGCCGGTTCTTGCGCCGGAGCATATTCGGACGCTGCTTCGGCACCCCGCCGCGGTAGTTTGCATGGAGGCTCTGGCGTACTTGGAGCTCACGGTTCCCGAAGGTTTCGAGCCGACATTAAGGGAGTATGCGGCATCAAGCCATACGGCCATCCGTGCCAAAGCCATATTGGCTCTGGCCGCCTATGCGAAGGAAGGTTACTTGGATGAGATCACGGACGAACTGGACCATGCCAAGGTCGAAATCCAAGCCGCCGCCATCGCCGGGCTCGTGAAGTATTACGGCATCGAGGGGATGTTCCGGGCGGTCGGCAAGCTGAAGCATTTGATCGGCAGCGCGCATGAGGAAGAGCGGGTGGCAATGGCTGCCTTGTTCGGCGAAATCGGCGTAACCAGCTTCTACAAGCCGCTCATTGCTCTGCTGGAAGACGGCAGTGCGCAGGTGCGGAAGCAGGCATTGAAATCGGCTGCGAAATTGCGCGTGCCCGCGCTCGTTCCGCTGCTTGTCGACCGCCTGCAGGACAGCGAAACGCGCCGCCACGCGATCGAAGCGCTTGCCGCTTACGGCGAAGCAATCATCGTTCCGGCTTTGCAGCCCGATCTCGGCCATAAGGAAATCGGCTTGTATTTGCCCCCCGTGTTCGAGCGGATCGGCACGCAAACAGCGTTCGATACGCTGCTCGCGGCATATGAAACCGCCAGCTTCGACATGCGCGATCGCGTGTTGGAATCGCTGCTTCGCATGCATAAGGACGAGCTGAGGACCGATTCCAAGCGCATTGAGTGGTATATCGGACAAGAGCTGCGGCTTTATGTCCAATTTGCCGAGCAAGCTTCGCATGTCTTCGGCAGAGATGGGTACGCTGAAATTGAAGAGCTGGTCGGCGAAATTCGTTTAGACATCAGCAGGCGTATCTTTCAGCTTCTTTCTTTCCGATACGACAGTTCGACCATGCAGGCGGTATTCTCGAATTGGTCGGAGGGTGACGCGCGGCAGCAGGCCAATGCGGCGGAGGTCATCGACCAGACGCTGCAAGGCTCGTTGCGGGCCGATATGGCCCGGATGATGGCGTCTCCTCGCACCTTATCGCCGGTTTCTTCAGACGAAGTCCAGTTCCACCAGGCTGTGCAGTGGCTCTCCGCTCAAGGCGACGAATGGCTCGGCGACATGCTGCGGTTTATCCGGAGTCGGCTTAATCCCCTAGCGGTGGAAAGCGGCGCGGGACCAACAGCTGCGACAAGAGCCGCAAACGATGCCGGCCAAGCAGAGAGCGATGAAAGGCTCGCCGACCATGTGAGCCGCGTCCGTCTCCTTCGCAACGTATCTTTGTTTCAAGGCCTGACGAACCGCGATTTGTCGGCCATTGCGCTGCGTCTGCAGCAGGTACATATGGGTCAGGGCAGCAAGATCATCCAGGAGGGAGATCCCGGCGACTCGATGATGATTTTGGAGAGCGGCCGGGCCGGTGTCTACCGGAACGGGCAGCTGCTTCAGCAGTTGAAGCGGGGGGATTGCTTCGGTGAAATGGCGATTTTGACCGAAGGGCCAAGAACGGCAACGATTATCGCGGAGGAAAATGTCCTCGTCTGGAAGCTTGATTCAGCGGTATTCTACGACATGATGTTCGATCAGAACAGTATCGCGCTGGAAATGATGAAGCTGCTATCCCGGCGTTTACGGGCCGCGTTGAATCGGAGCGCGGTCCCGGAGCAAGAGCGGGGCGACGCGTCGTCCGGCCATGCCGAAGCCGCGGCGGCACGTTCGGCACAGGAAACGGCTGCCGTATCTTCAATGAAAGACGATGCGATATTGAAGCGAGTTCTCGTATTGCAAAAGATCGACCTGTTCCGGCATTTGTCGCCCGATGACTTTATCTGGCTGGCGCAAATGGTTGACGAGGTTGAATATGAACGGGGCGAAGTCGTTTGCCGGACCGGCGAGTTCGGTGATGCCATGTACGGCATTATCGAGGGCGCAATAACCGTACACCGCGGAAATGAGCGGATTGCCGAGCTTCGGGAAGGCGAGTTTTTCGGGGAGATGGCGCTGATCGACAGCGGCCCGCGCTCGGCGGATTGCACCGCCGCCTGCGACACCGTTCTGCTGCGTCTTCATCGCGATCAGGTGATGACGTATTGCTTCCAAAATATCGACGTGCTTCGGAGCATGATGAGGGTGATTGCGGACCGGCTTAAACATATGGGATGATGGGGATATGGATTCCTGAAGTCAATAAGAAAGGATTGTTTCATAATGGAAGCTACGGCGCAGCAAGTAGCCGAGTGGATGGTCGGCGAAATCAGGAACAAAGGGACATTGCATCAAAGCGATGCGATTGAGTATGTAAAATCCAAGTTTGGCGAAGCTTTTGTTTTTGTCAATGAAAACGGGCACCCTTCGCTCGACAAGGAGGTCAAGAAGGCGTTTCGCAAGCTCCACGGCGGGAAGGTAGCCTGGGATCGGGACGGCTTTTTCTGGGCGTGGACGTAATGCAATCGGCCTTTGCAAGAGGATGTTTTATTCGGGGCTTGGCGTTAAAGCGGGGCTGCTCGTCATGGGCGGCTCCTTCCGAAAATCGAGGAAATATTTAGTTTAAAAAAATGCACGATAATATTTGCTATTCGGTTCATCCTGTGTTATGATTAGGTCATTGAAATTTTGACCTGAATTCACATATTGTAGAGGGTTATATTTTTCAGTCTATAACCTTGTGCAATATGTGAATTTTTATTTTTCGCGAAATAAAGAGGTCATGTAAATTTAATTTTTGGAGGAATTCCCCATGCAAACAGGAACAGTTAAATGGTTTAACGCAGAGAAAGGCTTCGGATTCATCGAAGTTGAAGGCGGAAATGACGTATTCGTACATTTCAGCGCAATCGTAGGCGACGGCTTCAAAACGCTTGACGAAGGCCAACGCGTTGAGTTCAACGTTGTTCAAGGCAACCGCGGACCACAAGCTGAAAACGTAGTAAAACTGTAAGAACATAACCGATGCCCCAAACTAACGTTTGGGGCATTTGTTCTTATAGAGATAAGAAAGAATAAACTCCAGAGTTCCTGCTTCCTTATCTCGCAAGAAAAGCTTCATTTTACGCAGGGTCATTCATCGTGGATGCCGATCATATGAATGATCAGAGCCGTACTGTCCGCTTGGAAATCATGGAACGAAAGAGGGGTCGTCATGTACAATTCACGGAAAAAACCAATGGAAGAGGTTGCCGAGGAAGTAACAACGATCTGGACTTGCACGAACGACAAGTGCAACGGTTGGATGAGAGACAATTTTTCTTTTTCGAACGAGCCGACATGTCCGCAATGTCAATCCGCCATGGAGAAAAGCGAAAGGAAGCTTGCCGTGCTCGTCAATACAAGCCCGAACCAAGTTAAGGAATAGACTGCTGCCAAGACGAGGCAGACATTCGAGGTTATGCAGAAGAACACCGCAAGAGGTGTTCTTCTTCTTTTTTTTTGCAACAATATCAAAAAAAACAAGCCCTCCTCTGGAGGACTCGTCTCACGGCGATTGCGGCCTATGTGCCGCCGTACACGCTGCGGGTAATGATGTCGGCAACTTCGAGCTTCTGCGCTTCGTAGACGTCCGGTGGAATCGATCCGCTGGCGAGCCGCTTGTCCAACTGTTCCGTTAATTCGGCCACTTGCAGGTCGATGACGTTCTGCACATCAGCACCGTTTTCTTCCGCGATATCCGCGAGCGACTTGCCTATGTACAACGCGTCGTAAACTTCCTCATCCGAGCTTGCGCCGAGCGCTTCGCGCAGCGTAGCGGGAGCATCGGCGGATTGTATGGTCGAACAGGCTTCCTTCACATTGCTGCGAACCGATGATTTATCCAGTTGAGCGATTGCGGCGGACGCGCCGGACTCCTCGCTCCACATTGCTAGTGTAATGACGAAAGCTACCGTTCCGGCCATAATGATACGTTTCGGGCTCATCATAACAACCTCTTTTCAACAAACATTATTTTGGCACTGCATAAGATTAGACGATTATACCCAACAAAAGGTCGCAAATAAAAATACGTTTGACTTCAAATTTGGTTTCAAAAATTTTTAGCACCGGCGATGCGGCCTACGTACATTGTAACGCCGCCTCCTTAAGGTTGTCTTAAAATAACGCTAAAATGGGATGAAAAATCGACGGCGAGTCGGATTACGTCTCCCAGCCGATATGTTACAATATAACAATCATAACAGGGGGAGGGCTTCGAATGATATGGATCATTGTCATGATGGCCGTCGCGCTTTGCTCAGCGGCATACTCCCTGAATACCTTATTTCCGATTCGTGAAATAATGAAGGATCGAACGCCGATCGGTTTTGCGCTGCTGTTGCAAAATACGGCGGCGCTTTTCGAATATGCGGCGCTCGTGCTCGCGCTTGACGCCGCGGCAAGCTGCTTCGTCTCCAACCATGCCGTCCAGTCGTTTGCGATCTTATGGACCGAAAGCTCATTGCTCATCGTTATGCTGCGCCGGATCAAGGATCCGGGCCGCCAACTTGTCCTGCAGCCGTTCGAAATTGCGGTACACGACAAGGAGGAGGCTTATGCACGTTCATTCAAGGTCCCGTTCTTTATGGGACACAATCCATATCAAGCTGCAGCAGTATCAGCTGAAACGTTACGATTCGAAGCTGCGCGATATTCGGCGGCTAGGCACGGAAAGCTGGAGCGACGCCCGGCTGCTTGACCGCTCGCGATGGCTCATGGAGCAGGCAAGGGGAGGCGTCCCGCTGAACGGCCTGCTCATCGAAGCCTACGCGCTCGTTGCCGAAACCGCCAAGCGGCTGCTTGGCATGCATCCGTTCGACGTTCAGCTTGTCGCCGGCATGGCGCTGCATGACGGCAAGCTCGTCGAAATGCAGACCGGCGAAGGCAAAACATTGGCGGCCGTATTTCCCGCTTATTTGAACGCTTTGCCGGGCAAAGGCGTGCACGTGCTGACGTTTAACGATTATTTGGCCGGCCGGGATGCCGAATGGATGGGACCGATTTACCGGTTTCTCGGCTTGTCGGTCGGATATATCGGCGAAGGCATGGGCATGCGGGAACGAAGAGCGGCCTATGCTGCCGACATAACGTATGTGACGGCGAAGGAAGCGGGCTTCGATTATTTGAAGGATGCGCTCGTTTACGATCCGTCGGCGCTCGTCCAGCGGCCGTTCCATATGGCGATTGTCGACGAGGCGGACTCGATCCTGATCGACGAGGCAAGAGTGCCGCTTGTCATCGCAGGCGAATCGGACGTTGCCGCCGATACCGGGGACAGCCTTAAGCTTGCGGCTGTCGTCAAGGGGCTGACGCCGGGCGAGCATTACGATACGGACGATTACAAGCGCAACGTCTATTTGACGGAAGCGGGAGCCGATCGGGTCGAATCGGCGCTCGGCTGCGGCAACCTGTACGATGCGGACAACGCGCCTCTGCTGGCTTCGCTGCATTGTGCTCTCCATGCCGAGGCGCTTTTCCGCCGGGACGTCGATTATATCGTTCGCGACGGCAAAATCGAGCTCATCGATGAATTTACGGGCCGAATCGCGGACAACCGGCATTGGCCGGACGGCCTGCAAGCGGCCGTCGCCGCGAAGGAAGGGTTGGTACTGCAGGCCGGAGGCACCATTCTGGGCACGATCACGCTTCAGCATCTGCTCAGCCTGTATCCGAAGCTATGCGGCATGACGGCAACCGCGTTGTCGTCGGCGGACGAGTTCCGCAGAACGTATAGCCTGGACGTTGCCGTCGTCCCTCCGAATCGCCCATGCCGGAGAGTGGATCATCCAGCGCTTGTGTTTACGCACAAGGAAGCGAAGGTGGAGGCGCTGATTCGCGACATTGCTTCCGCACACGTAACAGGGCGTCCGATTCTGATCGGCACCGCCAGTGTCGAGGAATCGGACGAGCTTGCCGGGCTGCTGAAGCAGGCAGGCATTCCCTGTCATGTGCTGAATGCCGCTAATGACGAGCTGGAGGCTTCGATCATCGCCGAAGCGGGCAAGCTCGGATCGGTAACCGTGTCGACGAACATGGCGGGCCGCGGCGTGGACATCAAGCTGGGCGGCGGCTGCGACGACGAATATCGGAAGGTGGCCGGGCTCGGCGGCTTGTATGTCATCGGCACCCACCTCCACGAGAGCGTCCGAATCGACAACCAGTTGAAAGGACGCGCCGGCCGGCAAGGGGACCCGGGTTCGTCGGTTTTCTACGTCAGCCTGGAGGACGACCTGCTCGTTCGGTTCGGGCTGGGGGCCGCGATTCCGGAGCCGTACCGCCAGCTTAGGCAGGACGGACCGATCGACGATGCTGCCGTTGCGAAGACGATCGCGCATATTCAGCGTGTCGTCGACGGGCAAAATGCGGACATTCGCCATACGCTGAACAAATATGCCGATATGGTGGAGCAGCAGCGCCGATTATTCAGCGGCTGGAGGCAGGATGTGCTGCTGGAACGCGTCCCGCCCACGCGGCTTGCTGCCGCGGAGCCGGACCGGTACGCCGCGTGGCTCGAGCTCATCGGACTTCCGGCGCTGGAGAAGGCGGAGCGAAGGTTGACGCTGGTCCAGATGGACCGCTGTTGGGCGGATCACCTCGATCATGCCGCCTACATTCGGGAAGGCATCCATCTGGAGAGCATCGGCAGCAAGGACCCGCTCGAGGAGTATCAGAAGCGGATCATCGCCGCATTCGATGAGCTTTCTCTCCGCCTCGAAGAGCGGATCGTGCAGGCGTTCTTGTCGGTACCTCTGTCTCCGAACGGATTTGCTCCGGACCGGGAAGAGCTGCGAACCCCGTCCTCAACATGGACGTATATCGTGAACGACCGATTTTTCCAGAACAAGGTTTCCATCTAGGGGCCCGGCAAACATTGTAACGAAAAAAACGCTAAGCCTCGGAGCCTGTCCGGCTTAGTGTTTTTTCTTTTGATATTTTTTTAAATATTTTTGTGAAGATGTGTCGATTTTGTCGTTAGCGGTTCGTCGTCTTAATAGAAGCTCGGATATTAAGCAATTCAAAATCCAAAATAAACTGTTACTGCAAAGGAGACATACAATGAACTTCGTAACTTCACAAGACGGAACAAAGATCGCCTATGATCAAGTTGGTCGAGGGCCGGCACTCATATTGGTAGCGGGCGCATTCAGCTACCGGAAATTTCCGGGGCAGGTGCAGCTGGCTGATCTGTTATCCAAGAACTTCACGGTCTACAGCTACGACCGCCGCGGCCGCGGCGACAGCGGAGACGCAAAGCCTTATGCCACCCAGCGCGAGATTGAAGATCTACAGGCTATGATTGATGAAGCCGGCGGCTCCGCATATGTTTGGGGATTGTCGTCCGGGGCGGTTCTTGCCCTGCAGGCTGCAGCGAAGGGGGCAAACATCACGAAATTGGCCCTGCACGAACCGCCATTTGTAGTCGATGCCGCGGACCGCAAGCCGCCGGAACATTTCGTCACGCACGTTACCGAGCTTATTGCCGATAATCGCCGGGCCGAGGCCGTTAAGTATTTTATGACCAAGGGCATGGGTGCGCCTTCGTTCGTAATCGGCTTGATGCGCATCATGCCGGGCGTATGGTCTAGGCTCATCGCCGTTGCTCATACGCTCCCCTACGATGCGGCTTTGCTCGACGGATATATGGACGGGAAACCGCTGCCTGCGAAATTGTGGAGCGAAGTCACGATGCCGACGCTGGTGCTTGAGGGGACGGAAAGTCCTGCTGCGCTGCGTCGCGGTGCCCATGCACTGGCGGACGTGCTCCCCAATGCGCGGCTGATGAGCAAGAAGGGGCTCGGACATACCAAGAAACTCGATGCCAATATCATTTCATCGGAGCTTGCGGCTTTTTTTATGGAGTGATGTCGATTTGGTCCAAAATCATTCGTTGTATATACATAGAAGCGGATTTAACTTCAACTATAAAATAGGAGGTATGTACAAATGAGATTTATGATGATCGTTAAAGCTACAACGGATTCGGAGGCGGGGGTTATGCCCAGCCAGGAGCTTATCGATGCCATGCAGAAGTACAACGAGGAATTGGTAAAGGCCGGCGTATTGCTCGCTGCCGACGGCCTGCAGCCCAGCTCAAGCGGAATCCGGATTTCTTACCCGGAGCCCGGAGGCAAGCCGAAGGTGATCGACGGTCCGTTTACGGAAGCGAAAGAAATGATCGCAGGGTATACGCTGATCGAAGTGAAATCCAGGGAAGAAGCGATTGAATGGGCTCTGCGCATGCCGGATCCGCACGGCTTCGGACAGGGCGAGATTGAGCTTAGACAGGTGTTCGAGGTGGAGGACATCATGAATGATCCTGAATCGCTGGCGAAAGAAGAGGCACTTCGCAAACAAGCCCGGGAGCAGAAAAAAGCGTGACGTTGCCTTCCGCACATCGAACCGTCGATGCGATATGGCGAATCGAATCGGCAAAGCTTATCGCAGGGTTGACGCGAATGGTACGTGACGTAGGTCTCGCGGAGGACTTGGCCCACGATGCTTTGGTGATCGCTCTTGAACGGTGGCCGAAGATCGGCATTCCGGACAATCCGGGCGCCTGGCTGATGACGACGGCCAAGCGGCGCGCCATCGATCTAATTCGCAGGAACAAGCTGCGAGACCAGAAATACGTGGAGATTGCTCACAATACGGAATTGTATACTGAGGAAGACATGGATCATGCGTTGGACGGGAAGATCGGCGACGATATCCTTCGTTTGATCTTTATGACCTGCCATCCGGTGTTATCGCAGGATGCCAGAGTCGCCTTGACGCTTCGCCTGTTATGCGGGCTAACCACGGACGAAATCGCGCGTTCTTTCCTCGCCGCCGAATCGACGATTGCCCAGCGAATTGTCCGGGCGAAGCGAACCCTTAATGCCGAGAAGGTTCCTTTTGAGGTGCCTGCAGGGGAGGAACTCAAAGAGCGTCTGTCCGCGGTGCTTGAGGTGATTTACCTGATGTTCAATGAAGGATATTCGGCAACCTCCGGTGATCACTGGATCCGGCCCCTGTTATGCCAGGAAGCGCTGAGACTGGGACGCGTACTTGCCGAGATCGCCCCGTTCGAGCCGGAAGTTCACGGACTGGTCGCCCTAATGGAGATCCAATCTTCGCGGTTTAAAACCCGGGTTAACTCCAAGGGAGAACCTGTCCTGCTCATGGATCAAAACCGGGCGCAATGGGATCAATTGCTGATCCGCCGCGGTTTGGCGGCACTGGAGCGCAGCCGGAAGCTTGGACGGCCGTTAGGTCCATACGCGTTGCAGGCCGCGATTTCCGCTTGCCATGCCCAGGCGCCGACTGCAACCGATACGGATTGGACCCGAATTGCTGCACTTTACGAAGCGCTTTCGCGAGTCGCGCCTTCTCCGATCGTCGAATTAAACCGGGCGGTCGCCATCTCGATGGCGTTCGGCCCGGCCTTCGGGCTGCAGATTGTCGACGAGCTGAATGCCGAGCCGTCCTTAAAGGGATACCATCTGCTGCCGAGCGTTCGCGGGGATCTCCTCGTGAAGCTTGGGCGGTACGATGAAGCCCGTATCGAATTCGAACGCGCCGCATCCATGACCCGTAATGAGCGTGAACGGGCGCTTTTGCTGAACAGGGCGGCCGAATGCGAGCCTGGAACATCGAATTAAATATTTTAGGGGGGAATCATCATGCGATTTATGATGATCGTTAAGGCGACAGGATATTCGGAGGCCGGAATAAACCGAAGCCGGGAACACAGCGATGCCATGATTGCGTACAAACGGTCTTTGGCCCAAGCCGGTGTGCTTCTTGCTGCAGAGGAGCTTCAGCCAAGCTCGACTGGGATAAGGATATCGTACCCGTCGCATGGCGGCGAGCCGGCGGTACAGGCCGGTCCTTTTCCGGCAGATCAGGAGCTCATTGCGGAGTACACCTTGATCGATGTGGGGACGGAGAACGAGGCTCTGAACTGGGCGCTTCGGATGCCGGTTCCGGCGGGCCGCGGCGAATGCAAGATCGAACTGCGGAGGCTCGAGGAAAATTCGGATTCCTTGCGGGAGCCTAGACTGCAGGCGATGGAAGCCGATTTGCGGGACCATCTCGACATCTTGAAAAAATTTAACGGATGATGACCACACCGAATAAGGAGAGAATACGGAATGAATCAAGAAAGAAGTAACCGATTTTATAGAAGCGTTGCAAGAGCCATGGCAGAGGGAGCTGTCCGCTAAACTGCGTGAGGTTGTTCATCAGGCCGTACCGGATGTGCATGAACGTATTCAGTATAAGAAGCCCCATTTTTTGAAAAACGGAAAATACGCCGCCGTCATCTCCACATCAAAAGACGCGGTCAGCTTTACGATCTTTCATGCTGCCGGGCTGGAGCTTCCGGACGGCGTGTTCGACGGTCCCCCGGAAAGAAAAACAATGAAGCTGCGCAAAGGGGATACGTTTGATTCCGGGCGGCTGGCGTCGTGGGTCGGCCAAGCTTCAAGCTCAATTTAATCGCTAACTCAAGGTAGAGATCCACAAAACGGACAGTGCTTAACTTTGAAAAGCCAAAGTTAGCCTGTTCTTTTTTTTCGCAAACTGGACTTGGGGCGGGGAAGGATTTCATTCGACGGACCAATGCAGGCCGGCGCAGATGCTGGTAGTATGAATACATACAGAAAAGCGCGGTGTTACGCATTTTCGCGAATGAAGGAGAGAATGGATCATGAAAAGTCGGGTTTTGTTGGGCATTTTGTTAATTGCGGCAGGGATCGTGGGAATCTTCCTTGCGATGAATCATTCGAGGATCAGCTTCGGAAACTTTTTGAATTTGTCGTCTTCCAATGTCAATATCGTCAAAACGGTTGACGCGTCGGACGTTCGCGATATCAAGATCAGCGCGGGGAGCTCGAACATATCGGTCGTACGCGGCAGCTCCGACCAAGTCGAAGCTCGTTTGACCGGAACGATCAGCTCGAATAGGGCCGGTGACGTCAAGCTGGACGTTGATACGAAAGGGGATTCGCTGATACTGGAAGCCGACTCGGGCTCGGGCATCGGGATCTCATACTCCGACTTGGAGCTGACCGTTGAACTGCCGGAGAAAGTATGGGACTCCGTTTCGGTTGAAACGGGCAGCGGTAATATCAATGCAGAGCAAATCGATTCGGGTAAAATCGAACTGAGCGCCGGCTCGGGCGATGTGGAGCTGGTACGCTATTCGGCGGATAAGCTGACCTTTGACATCGGCAGCGGCAACGTAGAATTGATTGACGGACAGTCGGCGGTGAAAGGCGAAACGAGCTCCGGCAATATTACGGTAAAAACGGGCGAATTGACGCAGGATACGATTCTTGAGGCAGGCAGCGGCAATGTTATCGTGCAGGTAGACAGGGAACCGGAATCGCTTGAAGTGGATTTCGAAGGCGGCTCGGGCGAAGGGAACGTAGATTGGAAAGGCATGAAGGCAGTTACGATCGACGATGACGGCAGTACGCTGAAAGGAACCTTTGGCAGCGGTGACGCTTTGCTTAAAGTACGCACGGGCTCGGGCAATTTTAAGTTGAAATAAAGCGAACCGGCTGCAGTCGTTCTCGGGACGACGATATCGGAATAGGGAAGATCGCCGACACTGGCCATGAGCCGGTCAGTCGGCGATCTTTTTGTGCTGATCTGCAAATTGGGGGCTGATGATGGATGACGTTAACGTTTAGCGGCATCCATCATTAACGCCGTGAAAAATCCGCTCCGTTCAGTCTCCTCAGGAAGATGCTGCCGCCGTCATGCAACGCCACACCGCCCACAAGGAGCGAACCCGGTTCACTTGACCGCCGGAATTTGCGCTTTCGCTTTGAGAATAACGTCCGCGATCTTCTTCTCGAGCGAATGAATCGCTTGCTTGCGCTCGATCACTTGCCGTGTCGAAGCGACGACGGCCGATAAAGCTTCCGACGAGCCTTTGGCGTCGCTTTTTTTCACTTTGCCGGTAAAGTCTTTCCACTCCAGAGGCAGACGTTTCTTCGGCACGTCGAGCGCGCTTTTTTGCGCTTTGATTTGCGCCTTGAGCGGCTCGATCGCCGCGAGCGTATCGCGGACCGCTTTTGCCGTTCTGGCCACCGCGTCCTTGGCGTTCTTGAGCGCTTGCTCCTTCGAGCGAATATCCTCCCGCGCCAGCTGGACGGCGATTTTCGTCGGCTCAGCCTGGGCGCGCAGCAGCGCGTTCAAGTCTTTGTCTTTCAGCAGCTTGGCGGCGTCGATCTTCTCATTGATCGACTTGTATAGCGCGAACAACGGTTTGTAGTGTTCCTTCGTACGGGTCACGTCACTTGCCAGCTTGGCGAGCTTGGCTTCGTCAATCTTCTTGATGCTTTGCCGCACCGCTTTCTGGGCTTCTTCATTGGATGCATGCTGTGCTGCAATCGAACTGTCCCACTTGCGGTCCTGCTCTTGAACGCTCTGCAAGTCGCCATACTGTGCGTTCAGCTTGTTCCGCTGCGACAAGTCCGCCGCCGCCGTCATTTTGTCGAAAGCGGTTTTGGCCGTTGGCGTCAGCGCGTACGTCGCGGCGACAGCGGCGGACGGCAATGCGGCGGTGCAAGTTATCGCAACAAGCAGAGCCGCAAGCACAACAAAAGATTTTCGGATCCGGTACATCATGAATTCCTCCTTCGAATTTGGATTTAAAAAATATACATCGCCGGAACAAAGCAAAAAAGCACCTGCAAGAAAGGCGTGACGACGCCAGTCTTACGGGTGCTTCCTTCGTAAGCGGGATGTTTATTTTTGTAAATTATAGTTGAAGCAGCTGCGTATTGTCAAGCTGCATCAGCATATTGCGAGTACGAAAGTTCATTGACATTAAGCAAACAAATTAATATAATGTCTATATATAAACAATCAAATATAGAAGGTGTTTGAGTGAAAACAACGGATTGGGTCGCGTTCGCAACTTTGGAGGAGCTGAAGCGCGGTTACGTGGAGCAGGAGGAGCAGTACGTGTGCTTGTGCTGCGGCCTTGCGGTTGAGAAAGGGATCGTGTATCCGGTGGACGGCAAGCTGTATGAAGCGATCAAATATACGAAGCTGCACATTGAGCAGGAGCACGGCTCCGCATTTCAGTTTTTGGCCGCACAGGACAAAAGCATTACCGGTTTGACCGACATCCAGCGCAATTTGCTGGAGCTGTTCTACCAAGGCAAGAGCGACCTTGAAGTCCAACAGGCGCTTGGCACGGGCAGCACATCGACGATCCGCAACCACCGGTTCGTGCTCAAGGAGAAGGAACGGCAGGCGAAGGTGTTTCTGGCGATGATGGAGCTCCTGCGGGAAAAGGATAAACACACGCCGGCGAGCTCCGGTGCAGGTAAGGCCGGACGTGTGAATAAAGGCGTGGACGCTGCGGCTGCGGAGCACGAGAAAGTGATTGCCAAATATTTTGAGAGCGGGGCCGAAAGTTCCTTGAAGAGCTTTCCGGCCAAAGAGAAGCATAAACGGATCGTACTTGGCGAAATCGTCAAATATTTCGAGACGAAACGGAATTATTCCGAGAAGGAAGTTAACGCGATTCTGGAAGAAGTGTTCGACGACTACGCGGTGATCCGCCGAAGCTTGGTTGACTACAGCTTCATGAATCGGGTGGAGGACGGGAGCCGGTACTGGCTGAACGACGAGAATGGAAAGGAGGCGGGCGGCGTGAGCCGACGCGAGGAATTAAAGCAGCAAGCGAAAGAAATTAAAACGCAGGCCGGCGTTTATCAAATCCGAAATACGGTCAATGGCAAAGTATTTATTGAGGCGAGCCGCAATTTGAAATCGGTCAACGGGCAGCTGTTTACTTTGGAAATGGGCTCCCATGCCGTAAAGAGCTTGCAGCAGGATTGGAAGGAATACGGCAAGGACGCATTTGTCGTCGAGGTGCTGGAGCAGCTGGAGAAGGACAACAAGTCGGAGTTCTATGACGAGAAAGATGCCCTGAAAAAGCTAAAGGACAAGTGGCTGGACAAAGTGCAGCCATACGGGGACAAGGGCTACAATGAGCCGAAAAAACAATAACCCTTCGCGCAAATATAACGTAAACGCATGCTTCGACGAGGAAGCGTGCGTTTTTTATTTTTCCATGCAAGCTATTGTATATTGCGAATTTATATATATAATATTGTATATATAAATACATAGGAGGATAAATATCATGCAAGAACATATCGATAGCTTGACCGGGTTGAAAAATGGGGGGGCGCTGGAGCTTGCCCTCAAGCAAGCGTTCAAAAGCGAAGACAGCGTCGGGCTTGCCTTGCTGGACATCGATCACTTTCTGGAAATCAACGAACAGCTCGGCCATGAGGCAGGGGATCGGGTGCTGCAGGGGATATCTTCGGTTATGAAGGAATATTGCGCGGATGCGGAGGCTTACCGCGTATCGGGCGACGAGTTCGCGGTGTTGATGCCCGGCAGCAGCCTGGAGCAGCTGTTTCTGCTCATGGAAGGGCTGCGGGGGCAGGTGTACGATTCGCAGGGGAAGTACCAGCTGCCCGCCGGCGTCGTGTCGGATGTGAGCATCACGATCGGCGTCGCGCAGTACCCGAGGGATGCGAAGGACGAGGCGTCGCTGATGCGGGCGGCGAACGCGGCGCTCATGTCGGCGAAGGAAGCGGGGCGCAATCAGGTTTCGCTGCCGCCGAACGAGGATATGATCATGAAATCGTGTTATTACCCGGCGACGATGGTCAAGCGGCTCAAATCTTTGGCGGACAAGCTTAAGAAGAAGGAATCGGTGCTGCTGCGCGAAGCGTTGTCGGATTTGCTGCGCAAATATGACCGGGTTGAGGAATAAGCGTGATGAGGAAGACGCGTCTTCCTCATTTTGTTGGTATCGGCGCGATCACGGGGAGCGCATTCATGGTGGCCGTCCATGAGATTGAAGCCCGGACCGGGGCTTGGGGCAAATTGTTGACCGTAGTACTCGGCGCGGTCTTCTGTGCGGTGTTGATGGCGGCGTGCGTTCATTGGTATGAAAAAAGCATGATGGACGACATGACCCGGCTATATAACCGGAGATACTTGTTCCGGAGGCTGGATCGGGAGTTCGCTCTTGCCCGCCGTACAATGTCCGCTTTGGCGATTGCGGTTATCGACGTCGACGATTTCAAAAGCTTTAATACGCGGTTCGGCCACTTGGCCGGAGACGAGGTATTGTCTGCGGTCGCCCGAACGATCCAAGCCAATGTCCGAGCCGGCGACACGGTCGGGCGCTGGGGCGGCGAGGAATTCGCGATCGTATTGCCGGGAGCCGATGCTGCTGCCGCAAGCGAAGTGGCTCATCGCGTCCGTGCGCGAGTCGGGGAATTGAGCTTGAATCTCGGACAAGAAGGTGAGCATGTCGGCGTGACGGTGAGCATCGGCGTTGTGGTCGACAGCGGACGGTATGCTTCGCTTAAAGATTTTCTCCATCATGCCGACGAAACGATGTATCAAGCCAAACGTCGGAAAAATTCGGCGGTCGTAGTCGTTTGATCGGAGGGGCTGGAAAAGCCTCTCTTTTTTCATATAAAATCCACAACGTGTCTGCAAAAACAAGGGGTTCGTGTAGTATGATTTGGTAGATGATTGAGTAGACGACAGATTGAAAGGATGATATGATTGCAACTCCATAACAAACGCCGGCGGTTCGGGCGGATCGCAGCATTGCTGATTGCGGTTGTTTGCGTGCCGCTTGTTCAAACCGACGTGCTCGGGAAAACCGCTTACGCGGCAGAAAGCTCTCAGTTTACGCAGCTGACCGCAGGTACAAAGGAAATCAGGATCGGCTTGCGAACTACATTCAGTACGAGTTTTGATGCGATCGGAGGTTTTGGCGTTTCTGAGAACGTCAATGCGTCCAGTACATATTCGATCGACGACCCTTCCGTGGCCATCGTAACGTCCGACGGCCTCGTTCACTCCGTTTCGGTAGGCAGCACGGTACTGCATGTGAAATATCAGCATTTATCGCTTGATATTCCGGTCATCGTAGAGGAGCAGGTGCGCTATAAGACGGAACCTCCGAAGGTCCAGCAATCGCCGCTCGACGTTTATGCCGGCGTCGATATGAAGCGGTTGGAAACGCACCGGCAAGCCTCGCTTGAGTTGATCAACAAGCTTCGTCATGCGATTGGGCTCGAACCGCTCCGCTTCGACGAAAGCCTGCATAAAGCTGCGCAAGCCCACGCGAACTATCAATCCCTGAACGGGAGCATGACGCACATCGAGGACAAAAATAAGCAAGGCTATTCCGGCGGAATGCCGTCGCACCGCGCTCAGGCATTCGGATATCCGAATGTAAGCGTAGGCGAGGTCATAGCCCCGACGAATGAATCTCCCTCCAAAGCGACCCAGTCGCTGATTGACGCGCCATTTCATCGAATCGACTTGCTTTCGCCGAATCTGGACGAAGCAGGCATTGGAGTTACGGACCAATACACGGTCATCAATCCGGGAACGAAAAAGTTCGGAGAACGATGGAAAGACCGGGACATCGTATATTATCCGTACAACGGGCAGAGCGGCATACCGACCTACTGGCTGGCTTACGAAACGCCGAATCCGCTCGCCTATTACAACGAAGAGGGTGCTCAGGTCGGTTACCCGATCTCGATCAGCACTTCTTACAGCCATATCTTGAATTTTAAGTCGGCGACCATTACCGATGCAGCCGGCAAGCCGATTGATTATTATTTGGTTGATGCGGAACGGAAAGGATCGGAAGAGGCGATTTTGCTTATTCCGAAAAAACCGCTCGTGGGAAATTCGACGTATACGGTCTCGGCGAGCTTCAATGAAACAAACAGCTTTAATGTGGAGAAGGGCATTCCGGCAACGGAATTTACGAAAACATGGAGCTTCTCGACGCAAGGGGATCAGGTGGCGAAGTTGTCGGTCGACGACGTCCCGAATTCGCTGGAAGCAGGCGAGACGCTAAAGCTGCCAAAAGTAATGGTACGCACAACAAGCGGCGCTTCCCTCGACGTCACCGCGACGGCGGAGTTTACTTCCAGTTCGGCGTATGTCGCTATCCGGGACGGCAAGATTGTTGGCATATCCGCGGGCAAAGCGGACATCACAATCCGGCAAGGGGAAGGCTCGTACACGTTTACCGTGCAAGTGCTGCCCTCGCAAAGTTTCACCGACACCCGTTCCCATTGGGCCAGAGAAACGATCGAATGGGGCCGCAAGCAGGGCATCGTCAAAGGATATGAGGGAGGGAAATTCAAGCCGGACGGTCAAGTTTCCGAGGCTGAATTTCTGGCCATGGTGTTCAATTTGTATCCTAAAGTGCCGGCGCAGATCGATGCGACCGGAGACAAAAAAGGGGTATGGAGCGCCGGCGCGTGGAGCGATAAGTACTACCGTTATGCAACCGTGCTGAATTTGGGCCTAGAGAAGAGTGCGGCGAATGCCAAGCTGCGGAACGCGACAATCACGCGCGCCGAAGTCGCCCAATTGATTGCGGGATTAAACGGGAAAAACTATAAGAACGACGCCGATGCGATTCGCTTCCTTCTCGATGCGGGTTATTCCAATGGCAAGACAGCGCCGACCGTGGAAGGTTATGCCGGGAAGGACCGCATTACGCGTGCGGAAGCGTTGCAGTTTTTGCGCAATTTGGTCACCAAGGGAATGACGTCGATCCTTTCTCGCCCGGAGACACCGACTTCGTTCGAGAAGGCGGATAAATACATGCGTGCCGTTTATGCGGAAGACCGCAAGCTGTCGATCGCCGGTAGGTTCAAGGAGCTGGCCGGACAAACGCTGCCGATCAAAATTAACGGGCCGGATCCGAAGGTAAAGCATATTACGACTTATACAGTCACGCTGGATGCGGATGGTTATTTCAAGCTGGATACAGCCCCTGTTGTGACGGATGAGCAGACAGCCTATGAATATCTCAATATAGATTTAAATGCAACGGAGCATTTTTCCTATTGGATGAAGGTACAAGCATCGAGCCAGTCGTCCAATCAATATTAGATGACGAAATCAAGCTCGAATCGGCAGGGAATCGGAGATCCATAGCGAATACCTGTGATGAACTTGGAAAAATGCCATGAATGGAGAGGATACGATGAAATCCGTTACCGTGCAAGATGTGGTCAATCGCTTCTCGCTCGAGGTGATCGCCGGCAATGCGGACCTGCATCGTGAAATAACGAAAGCCAAAGTACACCGTCCGGGATTGGAGTTCGTCGGCTATTTCGAATTTTTCTCGCAATCGCACGTCCAGGTGCTGGGGCGCAAGGAAATTAATTATTTGCACACATTAACGGAAGACGAGCGCAATCTTCACATCGGCAATATCGTCAAATACCACCCGCCGTGCTTTATCGTGACGCATAATCAGGAAGGGCTCAAATATTTGACCAAATATTGCGAGGAAGAAGGCATTCCGCTGCTGCGCACGCCGATGCCGACATCGAAGATGATAAATTTGATCGACAGCTTTCTGGCCAAGTCGCTGGCGAAGGAAATTGCCGTTCACGGCGTATGCGTCAATGTGGCGGGCATCGGCATCCTGCTGCGCGGGAAGTCGGGCGTCGGCAAAAGCGAAACCGCCCATACGCTTATCCGGAGAGGGCATCGGCTTGTGGCGGACGATATCGTCGTGCTCAAGAAGATTAGTCCCGAAACGATACTCGGCACGCATAACGGCAAGTCGAAAGAGTTTCTCGCGCTGCGCAGCATCGGGCTTGTGAATGTGACGCGTCTGTATGGCCGAAGCGCATTTCAGGACGAAACGCGCATCGTGCTCGACATCGAGCTGACGAAATGGCAGGACAACGCCTTGAACAACGATCTGGAGCTGGAGCCGAAATATACCGAGTACATGGACATTCGCATCCCGCATATCGAGATCCAGCTGCAGCCGGGACGCGATGTAGCGGGGCTGATCGAAGCGGCCGCGAACAACTGGTATTTGCGCCAGCAAGGCTACAGCGCCGCGGAGGAGTTCATGAAGCGATTGGAGCAGCCGTAGCAGCCGCAGCACGGTACGATGGTTGTCTAGGCGCGAGCTGGCATAAAAATAACGGGAAAAGATGTAGTTAATTGGAGAGGTGCGGGAGAGTAGGGGGAAATAACGGGAAAAGATGCATCTAATTTTTGTCTATCTCTCGAAAAACGGGTAAAGCGCCAAAAATAACTGCATGTTTTCCATGTAATGGACCGAAAATAGGCGATGTGGGCGAAAATAACGTCATGATTTCCAGTTATTTTCGAAATTTATTCGGCAACCGTCGCAAAATCTTGCCCAGAGAAACGTTCTGCAACTCGCTGAACAACTAACCTATGCAAAGCAACGCGCCCGCGGTCGGCTGACCCAGTGCGCGTTGTTTTTTGTGCGGAAGTCTTATTCCGTATCGATAGGGTGCCTAATATTATCTTTGTACAGGTCAAAATATAAACCGCCGTTTGTTCCCCTGACGGCGTAACATACCTCTTCCACCGTCAAACTTCTTTTTTTCAATTGATTGGAAAGCCAATCGTGACTTAAACCTTCCTGCTTAATGTTCTCTACGATGACTTCTCCGTCCATAATCAGCTCGATTGGAAATTTGGGCTTTCCCGTGCTCATGATGGATAAGTCTTTTTTGGTGAGCTGACGATATTCGGGCTTCTTCAAAATAGACAGCTTGCCGTTCAACTCCAGCACGGCATACTCTACTTCTTCGATATCGAAAACGTCTTTCTCACGCAATTCTTGGTTCAACGTATCGAGCGAAAATTTTAGTTTCTTTAAATTTTGCTCCAATATTTTTCCGTTTTCGATCACGATCGTCGGTTTGCCCGAAAACCATTTTCTCATTTTTCGGCTTTTCAGCGAAATAAGCGCGATGAAGAAGGCAATTACGCCAAAAGTGAGGAGCGACGCGATTAAATTCCATGACTTTAGCCCGGTATTAAACGCAAGATTGGCGGTAATGGCGCCAAGCGTGATCGATGAGACAAAATCGTGATAGGTCAATTGCGTAATCGTATGCTTGCCGAGTATTCTCGCAATGATCATGATCAATGCAAACGCGATGATCGTTCTTAAGATGACTTCCCAAAATACGCCCATGCTGCTTCGCCCGCCTCACAATCATCCATTTGACAACTCTATCCAATAGAATCGCCAAGTTGCGGAATCCTTATTCTGCGAAGCGAAAACCCAGCCCTATTTTCCCTCCGGAGGCTCCCCCTGAAAATATTGCCCGTTCCGCAAGCCGTCCACGAACGTTTGCAGCCATTCGTAATATTTGACCGCATGGCGCATTTTGTGTAAATCCTGCAGGCACGCCTGCCGTTCTTCCTCCGGAGTGTCCAGGCTCAAGATCAATTCCTTCAGCTCCGGCATCACCCCGCCTACGGCGCCAAGCATGACATCGATCTCCCTTTGCAGCTTCGCCGTGAAAAAATTTTGGAAGGCGTTGAAAAAGTTCGTCTCCGCGACATACAAGTCCTGCCGGTCCCGTTTTTCTTCCAGCCGGCTCACCATTTTCGATTCCATAAGCGAACGTACGGCGTAGCTCATATTGCTTTTGCTCATATTCATTTCCGTTTTCATTTCATCCAGCGTCATCGGCCGGTCTTCAAAAAACATAATGCCGTACAGCTGGCCGAACGAGTAGTTGGCTCCGTACAAGTCCATCGTTTGGGCGATGGCGTCGATCACATGCCGGCGCAGCTGCGATCTTTGCTCGGATATTTGGGGCGTTTCGCTAGAGGACACGCTAGTCACTTCCTTGGCCATAAAGTTCGTCGTCATTCCTAAGTTTTCATATTTTCATTATACAAGATGCCGGAGCCTGTGACGAACCCATTCAGGTTTTCCGATTTACAAAAGCTTTAAGCCCGCTTGATCTTGCGTTAACCTTTGAAAATAAATCTTTATGTACAGCGACAAAAACCCGCAGGCAAAAGTTCCGCTTATGCAGGCGGCCCATGCTTCTTCTCCGTTCGAGGATCCGACGGGGGGCAAAATATCCGACGCGCTCAAAATCGCCGCGGACAAAGTGCAGATCGAAAACGTCCCGGCAGCCGAGGCGCTGAAAGAAGCGAAGGAAACGGCACAGAAGGAATTGGATAAGAAAATGGGCAACTAAATAAGCTTTTCGCGTGACTGATTGGGAACGGATTTAGTCAACTGATTCAGTCAACCGATTCAGGCAACCGATGTGCGGCTTTGGCAACCGAGCGGGAATGTCCCGCTCGGTTGCTGTTCCAGCCGGGCAAAGTCAACAGCCGTCATTATCGTTCAAATAAAATTGAATTTTGTCACAAGCGAATCAAAATTTCTACATCAGAGATGGAGACCTAGTTTTTTTAATACATGCAGATAAAATATTGTTTCTATATAGCGATATCGAGAGCTTGTCCACTTACGTCAGATCATCCGTCGGCGTGCTTTTTATCATTTGAATGTTAAAAAAATATTGAACGAAATGAAAAGCGCGTGTTAAGATAAAGTGAGTATTAAGAGTGGAACTTTTGGAAAAAAACGAGGAGGGCAATGATGCCGCATTTGCTGATCAACGATACGGAAATTGAAATAGACGGCATTTTATTCGATAAAGACGGAACGTTGCTCGATTTCGTCGGATTATGGGGATTTTGGAGCGAGGCGATGCTCCGCCGATTCAGCGAGCGGCTCGCGGAGCGCGGGCTTGGGCTGCCGGACGAATTATTCCCGTCGCTATGGGGAACGGTTCATGACGCTGACGGACGTATCGTCGACTATGACCGGAAAGGTGCGCTAGCGATGGGCACGATCGGCGATATGCTGGCCATTGTCGCTTGGCAGGCTTACCGTCTCGGCCTATCCTGGGGCGAAGCGATGATTCTCGCGCGCGAGTGCAAGGAGTGGGCTGACGGAGAAATCGAACGCGAGCGTCCGTCTCGGCCGCTGCCGGGAGCAGTCGATTTCCTAAGGCAATGCAAGGAATGCGGGCTCCCGATCGGGATCGTGACCGCGGACGATACGGAGCCTGCCAAGCTGCACCTGGGGTGGATGGGCATCCGCGATCTGTTCGACGTCGTCATAGGCACCGATCGCGTGGAACGCGGCAAGCCTTACCCCGATATGCTTCTCCTTGCTTGCCGGGAGCTGGGGCTTGATCCGGCCCGTGTAGCCGTTATCGGCGATACGAACGGCGACATGGCGATGGGCAAGAGGGCGGGTGCGGCTGTCACGGTCGGCTTGACGATAGGCCCGGGAAGCGACCGGGTTCAACTGCCGGACGCTGATATCATCATCGAAGCATATCGCCAAATGCGCATCGCGGGACAACGACATGAAGGGTGAGAATGTCTTGGGATGGATTTTTTTGTCGCTGGCCATCGTGCTGGAATTGTCGGGAACGGTATCGATGAAGCTGTCGGACGGCTTTACGCGGTTATGGCCCTCGATTCTTATGTTTGTATTGTACGGCGCTAGCTTCACCTGCTTGAATTTTGCGCTGTCCTCCATTCCGGTGGGCGTCGCGTATGCCATTTGGTCAGGCGTGGGGATCGTGCTCATCACGCTGGTAGGCGCATTCGTCTTTCATGAACGGGTGCACCTGTCGTCCATGATCTGGATCACCGTCATTATCATTGGCATCGTTGGGTTGAAAATAAGCGTAAAACCTTCATAAGATCAGCTTATTTGAATCGATTACGGGAGATGTTAACGAGATGGATCATTTACATTCAACGCCTGCGCAGCAACCGGTCATTCGCTTTCAGGTCATTACCGACACGCATGTGACGACAGACCCGGAGCACACCTACAATCGCCACTTTGCCGGGGCGCTTCGCGACATTGCCGCGACCGCACCGGACAGTATCGGCATCATGCACGTCGGCGACTTGACCGATTCCGGCAACGATGCGGAATATGCGGAAGTGCATCGCATTTTGGACGAGAACAAAACCGGATTGCCCAAACTGCTCATGACTTCCGGCAATCACGACGTATCGACTAACGATTGGCGCGCGCGAATCGCGAACTTCTTGGGCCAAACCGGCATGCCCGGCGCTTATCATGATCATTGGGTCAACGGCTATCATTTTATTTTTCTCGGAACCGAAGACGGGACGGATGGATTCGCGGATTTATCGGCAGATCAGCTAGCCTGGCTGGATGCCAAATTATCCGAGCAAGCGCATGACGGCAAGCCGAAATTTGTATTCCTGCATCAACCTTTAAAGAATACCGTGTCCGGCTCCTCGGAAGCTCAAGGCTGGTATGGGGTTAAGCAGGACGAAGAGATGAAAGCGGTCCTTGCGCGCCATCCGCACGCGATATTATTTACCGGCCATACGCATTGGGTATTCGGTTCCCCGAATACGATCCACGGAGGCGATGGCAAAGCAACGATGTTTAATGCCAGCTCGGTGGCATACTTATGGACGGACGAAGACGTTGAACTCGCAGGCAGCGAAGGCTACTACGTCGAAGTATATCCGGATCACGTGCTTGTAAGGGGCCGTGATTTTACGACCGGCACCTGGGTGGAGCAAGCGCAATTTACCGTACCGAACGTCGCGGCAATCTCCGCCACCTAGCATAAGTCCATGACTTAACATAAGTTCGCCACCTAACATAAGTCCATGACTTAACATAAAAAGCGCCCTTCGGGGCGCTTTTTTTAACGCTAAGATAGTTTATTCGTTAAAGCTTGGAGATGATAGAGAGCTTTCTTTGCCAAGCAAAAACATCCGCAAGTACGCGGTCAATTCATCTTCGGTCCGGTAAAGCAAATCCGAGGCAGGGAAACCTCCGACAGCGGTTTCTGGCCTGCGGTCGGAGGTTTCTGATAAGCTGCGTCGTACTCAAAACTGTAGAAGTTCCATTGTATTTTGTGCAATGGATAACGGGCGTGGTGCAAGATTGGGTTCACTCCATTGTACTTCGTACAACGGAAATTACGGCCACTGGGTATTACCAAAAAATATGCGATTGTGATTGCACATTTTGCAATGGAGAGGCTGTATTTTCGTCATTTCAAAGGATTCCATTGCACGTAATGCAATGAAAAATGGTCAAGCTGGTTTATGCGGCTTAAGCTGCGATGAACTCGAAGGTCAAAGAACCCGTCAGCTTTTTTCCTAAGATGCGTTATGGATTAGCGTTATAGATAATCTTGGCGCCGCCCCAGTCTGCATGGTCGTAACCGTTATTGTCGGCGGCATTTGTGACGACGAGCTTAAGGATTTTTGCCCCGGTTATATCGACATCGATAGGCTCTGCCGGTGAACTGCCTGTTATAACCCCGCTCTCATAGATCTTATTTCCATCCGCCCAAACTTGAAACGTGACGGAACCGTTGTTTCCGACTTCATCATCGATGCCAACGTCGGCAATGAATTTGGAGAACTTACCTCCGACGTAATAGGATATAGCGGATTCCGCGTGTGCTCCGAGCCCTTTTTCATAAGTCGTACCGTTGATGGTTATGATGTTTCCGTCCCCTGAAGCGGACTCTCCATTACTGCGATCTTTTTCGACAGGACCCCATCCGTTTGTGGATTCATGCCAGCTCATATCGCTCAGATAGGCATCCGTTGACGGTGGAGCTGCGAACACATGAATCTGGCTTTTTACCTGTTTTTGTCCCGGGAGTTTCTGCCCCCCGTAAACAAAAGTTGCTTTGGCATCGATGTTATATAATGCCGGATTTGCATTGCTAGGTACTGTGACGTCCCACGTCATCGTATTCGACTTGCCTGGAGGCAGATTTTTAATTGTGGTTGGTGAAGCGGTATGAACTCCCCATCCGTCAGGGGTTTGGAGTTTGATCGCAACATCCTTTATAGGATTCCTGCCGTTATTCGTTAATGTAATCGTCACCTTGCTTTGTTGGCCTGCTTCAACATAGTTGTCAGTCGTTATGGCAAGATCCGCCGCCGGCTGAGCCATATTCGGCGTGCCTGGATGGACTCGGAACATGGCTGCCCCATGTGACGGCACGACAGCACTAATGAGGTTAGCTGTTGCGCTTTCACTGTGCTCCCATAAGTCGCGCACGATGTATACAGAAGCATCGTTTAAGCCAAGGTCACTGATGTTCAAATTCATCGTTGTCGATGACTGGCTCCGGTTAAAGAACAACACGGCCTTGTCTCCGTTAGACAGCGGTTTGACCCATACTTCATAGTCTCCGTCGTCGCGGATTTTGCTTCCTTGTATGCCTGCAGGATCCTGATCGATCGCGATAACTTCTTTGTTCAGCAGGATTTCCTTTGTAGCCTCCGTCATGTTGCTAATATCGTTGCCTGCAAGGAGAGGCGCAGCCATGATACTCCATAAGCTGAAGTGCGCACGGTATTCCGTATCCGTCATCCCGCCGTTCCCAACTTCGAGCATATCCGGATCATTCCAGTGTCCCGGCCCTGCATACTGGGCCAGCACCGAATTTTGGTCGAGTATGCTTGTCATGCTATCCCAAGTGTCGGAAATATCGCCGGTCGTGCGCCACAGGTGTCCGACCGACGGACCCCATAACCATGGCTTGTTGGCTCCCCATTCGCAGATGCTGAACATGATTTGGCGCCCCGTAGCCTGCAATGCGTCTCGCATCGCCCCGTATTGCTGTGCCGAAATCACGGCGCCGTCTTCCGGGTTGTAGAACTTGATTTTATTTTCGCCTTGCCGCAAAGTGACTTGGATAGGGTAAGATGCCACAGCATACCAGTCCCCGGACGAAGGCAGGCTATATTTTTCTCCCGTGCTTCCGTTCACGCTGACGTACAGATTTCTGCTGCCGGCGTCCCCGTTATAGTAATGAACCGTTAAAGCATAATCGCCTGCTGTAGGTACGGTGATTTTGTTCATTGTTAAATCTCCGGCGTTATTGCCGATAAATCCAACCCTCGAGCCGTTGATTCTTGCATTTCCGGTAATTGTATTATCGGGCGATTCCGCTTCGTATGCCGTCTCGTTCGTTCCGTCGGATACTGTGATCTTATCCAAATCGGGCGCGTAGGTGCTTGATCTTTCGTTATAGCAGAAGTCATACTTCAGGAAGTCGACCTCCCATTCCGCGAACTTGGCGGCATCCCTTTCCTCATGACCCTGGCTCGCCGGAAGCCCCATGCAGGTCTTCGTGCCGTTGGAGGAGTAGATCCCGAGCTTTAAGCCTTTGCTGTGGACATAATCGGCAACTCCCTTAATTCCGTCGGGAAACCTTACCGGGTCCGGAACAAGGTCGCCGTTCGCGTCCCGCGTACCGGTCATCCAATTATCGTCGATGTTGATGTATTCATAGCCGGCATCCTTCATGCCGCTCTCCACCATCGCATCGGCCATGCCCATAATCTTCCACTGGTCGATGTTGCCCCCGAACTTGTTCCAGCTGTTCCATCCCATCGGCGGGGTAAGGGCCAGTCCATCATCCAACGCAAATGCGGTCGTGGTCAGCTTGCTCATGTAGCCTATCGGGATGAATTGGGCAAATAGAAATACAATTGACAAAACCATAATTTTGAACCTGCGCATTCGATGACCTCCTCATAATTGGATTCATTGTAATACGGACTCTGCGGTTGAAGATCGCACCTCCTTTGTTGCAACCACCGATTACAATGATATGTAAGCGTATTCGGCGACATGCGGCATTTTCCTTCAAAAAAAAGAAAAAAATATTCAGAGGTACTGGCGAATTATCGAAATTATTTCGAATGATCGGTCGTCCGAATAGCGGTTTTTGCGACTTTTCCCGGGTATTATTGTCCTCCGCTCCGGTTTTCCGCCCTTGCGATTTCAAGTAAGCTAACCAATGTAAGCACTTTCTTGATCGGAGGGGGAAAAAGATGGGGCCGGCAACCGCCGTTAGCGCCAAGAAGGAAGAGCGGCTCGTCATGAAGCCGTTCAGGAAGATTTGGAAATTCAAATTGCTTTACCTTTTGCTGCTTCCCGCTTTGGCTTGGGTTTTCATTTTTGATTACCTCCCCCTATACGGGATTAGCATCGCCTTTACCGACTACAACGTCATTCAAGGCTTCTCCGGAAGCGAGTGGGCGGGGCTCAAATATTTCCGGATGCTGTTCGAATCCGAGATGTTCCGCAACGCCTTCGTGAACACGCTCGTGATCAGCCTGTACAAAATGATCAGCGGTTTTCTGTGCCCGATTCTGCTCGCGCTCGCCTTAAACGAAATCCGCGCCGTCTGGTTCAAGAAGACGCTTCAAACCGCCGTTTATTTGCCGCGGTTCGTTTCCTGGGTCGTATACGGGGGGATCATCACGCTGCTGCTCTCGCCGGAAACCGGCGTCATCAACAAAATGATGGAATGGTTCGGCGGAAAGCCGGCTTACCTGCTCGTCGAACCCGCTTATTTCCGCACGATCCTTGTCGTCACCGACGCGATGAAGGAGATGGGCTGGGCCGCCATCATCTATATGGCTGCGATCGCCGGACTAAATCCGGAAGTTTACGAGGCGGCCATTATGGATGGCGCGACGCGCTTTGGGCGCATCGTTCACATCACTTTACCCGGCATTACGGGCACGATCGTCGTCGTTTTCATTCTCAGAGTCGGCACCTTGATGAGCGCCGGACTGGATCAGGTCATCAATCTGTACAATCCGATGGTGTTCGAAGTGGGGGACATTCTCGATACTTACATTTACCGCGTAGGCATCGAGCAGTTTAGCCTCAGCCTTGCGGCGGCGGCGGACGTCGTCAAAGGAATCATCGGGCTCGCGATGGTGCTGATCGCCAACCATATCGCCAAGCGAATCAACGATTCCGGTATTTTCTGATGAAGGGGAAGCGTTAGCCATGAAACTCACGAGAGGCGAAAGCGTCTTCGTTACAACCAACTATGTCGTTCTGACCGTCTTGACCCTGATCATTATCGTGCCTTTCTGGTACGTGATTACCGTTTCGGTTACGCCTTACTCCGTGTTCAGCGAGAAGAACGGGTTGGTCCTGTATCCGGACTCCTTCAGCTTTCAATACTACGCCTACCTGCTGAAGAAAGGCTCGCTCATCTACGGCGCATACGGGAATACGATCCGCAATACGGCAGGGGGCGTGCTGCTGGCGCTGTTTCTCACCGCGACGTCCGCTTATGCGCTGGCGGAGAAGAAATTGCCCGGCCGTCGGTTTCTGATGATGATCTTCGTCTTGACGATGCTGTTCAAGGGCGGGATGATCCCGACTTATATTACCGTCAAAAATCTCGGATTGCTGAACACCGATTACGTTCTTATTTTGGTCATGGCGTACAGCGCTTTCAACATGATCATCATGAAATCGTTTTTCGAAGGTATTCCCGAGAGCCTCAAGGAATCCGCCTCCATCGACGGAGCGTCCGAGGTAACCGTCTTGTGGCGAGTCGTGCTCCCTTTGTCGATGCCGGTAATCGCCACCATCGGCCTGCTCTACTTGGTCGTTTATTGGAACGATTTCTTCAATGCACTGCTGTATGTGACCGATTGGCACAAAGCGCCCGTGCAGCTCGTGCTTCGAACCATTATCGCGAGCTCAAGCCTTCCGCCTGAGCTGCTGGAAGCGGCCGGTTCGACGCCGCCGCCAACGGTGGGCATTCAGATGGCCGCGATCGTGATCGTAGCTTTGCCGATGCTGATTGTGTATCCGTTCATTCAAAAATATTTCGAGCAAGGCATGCTGATCGGATCGGTGAAAGGATAAGCGCAAGGTAAACGCCAGGATAAGTGCAGGCACGCGATTGATTTCCTCATGGTTTATCCCCTAGGGGTAAATATACAATGAATATAAATCAAGGAGGTCTCCATTGTTTATGTCCAAAGCAGCGAAAAGGTGGTCGCATGGCGTGCTGGCCGCCGTATTGGCCGGAATCGTGATAGTTACGGGGTGCGGCAAAAGCAACGAAGCAGAAAGCGGGTCTCCCGCACCGTCGTCAGGCGGAACGTCCCCCGAATCGACATCGTCTCAGCCGGAAAAGCCGTACGAGCTCAAATGGCTGAAGGCGCAAGACATTTCCAAGCCATACGATCCTTCGAAAGACGTGATCAAGCAAGCGATCGAGGCGAAGCTCGGCATCAAGATCGTGCCCGAAATGGTCGATGTGCAGCAGTACAAGACGAAGCTTAATTTAAAAATGTCGAGCAGCGACATTCCCGACGTCGTCCGAATCGATTTTGCCGACGACTTTCAGAAATATGCCCAGCAGGGAGCTTTTGTCGACCTGACCGATTTGATCAACGAGAAGGATACGCCCAACATTATGAAGGAAGTGCCGAAGGAGGTTTTCGAGCAGGCGAAGGTGAACGGCAAAATTTACGGGATTCCTTATCAAGGGGGACCGGGTGCCGGATACCGCTGGAATTTGGTCATGCGCAGCGATTACTTGAAGGCCGCCGGCGCAGACGTGCCGCAAACGCTGGACCAATATTACGAGCTACTGAAGAAAATCAAAGCGGAGAAGCCGGACGTTATTCCGCTCGGCGGCTATACGGCCCAGATCGGCCAGACGAAATATGCCAACAACTCCTTCGATCATATTTTCGGCGCCTTTGGCGTGACGCCCGGATTTTTCACGGAAAAGGACGGAACGTTCAGCAATTACGACATTGATCCGAAAATGAGGGAAGCGCTTCTGTTCCTGCAAAAAATGTACGCGGAAGGGCTGATCGACAAGGAATTCGCGACGATCAAGGAAGAACAGCTGCGGGTGAAGCTTTACAGCGGCAAGCTGTTCTCCTGGATGGGCTGGTGGTCCACCGCCAACGATTACGATACGCAAGTAGAGACGAACGAGCTGATCCGAAGCGGCAAGCTGGAGGCGGACGAAAGTCTCCCGAATCAGGCCGATAAGCCTTTCAACTATTTGACGTTGACCGGTTCGCTCGCTGGTCCGGACGGCACGGCGGTCGCTCCGTCGGGCGCCCCCTTCTCCCAGATGCATGCGATCAGCGCTAAAACGAAGGATCCGAAAAAAGTGCTGGCCATTATCGAAAATTCGTTGTCTCCGGAAAATCAAATGCTGACCGTGTGGGGCATTGAAGGCGAAGATTACAACATCGAAAACGGAAAGATGAGGACGGTTACCGACCTGATCGATCAGCAGACGCAGCAGGACAAAAACGGGAATTTCCGCGGCATTCAGAGCTATCTGTTCGCTCCGGGACTAAAAGGTTGGCCGCATTACCTAGAGTCGCTTCCGCTCCGGTTTTCGCAGTCGCTGGACGTGGCGATCAACAACAAGTTCCAAATTACCGACGCTTCCAACTACCTCGATTCCCCGACCAAAATCGCCAAGCTGGTGGAGCTGAATACGATGCGAGACTCTGTTTTCACGCAGATCATTATGGGCGGCGACATTAAGAAATTCGACGATTTCGTCGAAAAATGGAAGTCTCAGGGGGGAACTCAAATCCTCTCCGAGCTGGAGGAATCCTTCAAGAAGAAATCGGGCAAATAACCGCCGCTTTCGCCGAATTTGTTCCGAGGCGGAAGGAGCTTGCGGCCTTCCTGAAGAAACTGTACAAGATGGCAAAGCCCCTCGGCCTGTTTCACCGGCTGGCAGGGGCTTCTGCCGCAACGCCGGCAAAAGGGGGAGAGGATGGATATTCGGATCCGAAAGCGGGGCGGAAGCTCCAGATTGCTGACAAGGCTCAGTCTTCCGATTTTGGCTTTGATCGTCACCTTTATCGCTCTTTTTGCGACGGCGTCGAGTTATATTCTCATTCGGGTGCAGAACGACCATACCGCCAAGATGGCGGAACAATCGATGAAGTTTGTTTATCGCAACGTCTGGTATCAGTTCGACACGATGAACAATATGGCGGCATTTATTTTATCCAGTCAATCCATCGAAAATTTGCTGGAAAGCACCCATCAGCAACCTTATGAAGCCGTCGACGATTTTTTTGCGCTGCAGGCGAATTTGGAAAACTTGAGCTTGTTGTCGCTTCTGAACGATTTCAGTTCGCGCGACGTCGCGCAGCAATCGTATATGGTATCCGTGGTGCTGGAGCCGGGAAGCGGGCTTTACGCGATGGCGACGGATCATTTCGTCCCGGTGACTGGAATTTTCAAATCATTCGACATTCGGAATGAGGAATGGTTTCGGGATTTGAGCCGAGGGGGACGAAACACCGTTTGGTGGGGCGGGCAAGCGGGCCGTTCAAATACCGCCATGATTTATTCGGCGAGGAAAAAGACGAGCATCAAGGACGGGCGAAGCATCGGCACGGTCATCGTCGGCGCGGATGCCGGCAGCATCAAGAGCGTGTTCGACAGCGCTCCGCTCGAGAAGGGGTACCATCTGCTGTTGGATGAGCGCAATCGGGTCATCTTCAGCGAGCGGTACGGTTTTCTCGAATTCGTAGGCGATCTTCCCTACGTGCGCGACTTGGCCGGCTCCCGAGGCTCGTCCGTCGCGAGCGTCGACGGAGAACAGCACCGGGTCATGTTCGAGACGATGGACAACGGCTGGAAGCTGCTGACCGTCGTGCCCGAAAAACATTTTACCCAGTATGCCTTCGCCATCTCGGCGATCGGTGCCGCCACAGGCGCGGCTGCCTTGCTCGTTGCGGTATTCTGGCTCAGACGAATCGTCGTGCGGGTCACCGTTCCGATTACTCGGCTCGTTGCCGCCATCCAGCGTCCGGAAGTCGTCCAGTTCAAAGAACCGCTTCCTTATCAAAACTCGGGCATCTACGAAGTGGATGAGCTCAATCAGAAGTTTGACTCCATGCTTGTCACCATTCGCGGCTTGATCGAGAAATCGTTTGCCGAGGAGATGGAACGGCGCGAGCTTCAGCTCGAGCTGCTGCATGCCCAGATTAACCCGCATTTTCTGTACAATACGCTTGATTTGATCAACTGCAGGGCAATCCTGTCGGGGGATCGGGAGACGAGCCAAATCGTGCGTTCCCTTGCCAACGTCTTTCGTTACGGCTTGAACCGGGGCGAAACGTGGATTTCCTTGGAGGGGGAGCTGAAGCAAATCGAAGCCTACCTCCATATTCAGCGCATGATGCTGAACGAACTTCACGTGGATATTCAAGCGCCGGACGATCTGCTCTCCGCCCAAATCGTTCACCTTACGCTGCAGCCGCTGGCGGAAAACGCCATTGTCCACGGATTTGCGGATCGAACGTCCGGCTGCCGGATCGCGATTTCGGCGCGAATCGAAGGAACGGCGATCGTGCTGCGGGTCCAAGACAACGGGCGAGGCTGCGACGCGGATCGGATGAACCGGATGCTGGCCGGCGAAGACGTCGGCAAATCAAGCGGCGGAGGAACCGGCTACGGCACGCTGAACGTTCACCGGAGAATCCAGCTGCATTGCGGGGAATCGTTCGGTTTGCGTTATGTGGAAGCGAGCGAAGGAACCTGCGTCGAAGCGGTGCTGCCGTTTCGCTCGAAGATCAATGATGCCGTGATGAAGAATAGGGGGATTGCACATGTTTAAGCTGCTTATCGCGGAAGATGTGAGGACGGTCCGTGAAACGTTAGCGCAATCCATCGACTGGGAAGGTCTTGGAATCTCGCTGCTGGGCGCCGTCGAGAACGGGGAAGAGGTGCTCGCATGGCTGGACCGCGAGGTTCCCGACCTGATCTTGACCGATATCGGAATGCCCAAGATGAACGGATTGGAGCTCATTGCGGTCGTCAAGGAGCGTTACCCGGACATCCGCTGCATCATTTTGTCCGGATTGAACGAGTTCGAGCATGCCCGGCAAGCGATCAAGCTGCAAGTCGTGGACTACGTGCTGAAGCCGATCGATCCGGCGGAGATCGCGAGCGTTGTTGCTCGGGCGGCCGCAGATCTGCACAAGGAACGGGAAGAGCGGCGGGAGCTGGCGCTGGCGGAGCAAGCCGTCAAGGATAAGCTTCCGAACCTGTCAGAGACGTTGTCTTCCGAGGCGTGGCATGGAAGCCTAAAGAAGAAAAAGCTGGTCGAGCAGGCGATCGGTTATGTGAAAGAAATCTACATGCGCAAGGAATTGGCGCTGTCGGACGTGGCCGCCGCGGTCGGACTTAGCGAGAAATATTTGAATGCGATTTTCAAAGAAGTGACCGGCATGACGATCAATCATTTTGTCATTCGTCTCCGCATGGAGGAAGCCGCCCGGCTGCTGAAAGATCCTGCGATCAAAATTTACGAAATATGCGACCGGATCGGGTATGCGGACCAAGATCATTTCCGCGAGAGCTTCAAGAAGCAGTTCGGCCTGACGCCGACCGAGTACCGCAACAAGTTTCTATAACTTTCGATATAAAAGAGGAGGAGGCCGGAATGAAACGGAACGAGCTGGAACAGGCGGCACGCCGCGTGTATTCATTCATGATGCACAGCCGGCGGGAAGAATGGGGAGACCATGCATGGACCGATTGGGCGATGAACCCGGACAAGTGGGACTGGAACCCGGGCGTCGGCATCATTGCCGCGGCGGAATACGGGAAGTCACCCGGGGGCGCCGGCGTTCTTCGGGACGTCGAAGCGTGGGTGAACCGTAATATCGGGCAATCGGACACGGTGAAGGTCATCAATTCGATGGCGCCGTACACCGTTTTTCCGCAGCTGCATGCGGCGACGGGAAGTCCGTTTTATGCGGAGAAAACCAAAGCAATTGCGCTTTGGATGATCGAACAGGCTCCCCGTACGCGAACAGGCGCTTTTGAGCATACGGTAACGGAGAATGCGACGTTCCGCGAGCAAGTATGGGCGGACACCGTCTTTATGGCCGTTCTGTTCCTGGCCCGCGCTTCGCGGCTGCTGTCGGACCGCCGGTTGGCGGATGAAGCGCTGCGGCAGGTGCTTCTGCATCTGCGCGCCCTGCAGGATGAAGAGACGGGCCTGCTCTACCATGGCTGGAACGGCGAAACCGGCGACCATATGTCCGCGGTGCGGTGGAATCGGGCGAATGCGTGGAATGCGGCCGCCGTTCCGATGATTGTGGAAGAGGCGGCGGGCCTGTGTGGGGACGTCGGGACGGTGAGCGAAATCAAGGAAAGGTATCACCGCCTCGCCGAAGCGCTCGTAAGCAGGCAAAACGCTAGCGGACTATGGCCTACCGTATTGGATCGTCCGGATGATGTAGAGGAAACGTCGGGCTCCGCCGGTATCGCCTGCGGCTTGTACAAGGCTGCACGCATGGGACTCGTTCCGGTCTCGATGATCGGCTGCGCCGACAGGGCGGTATCGGCCGTCGTTACGCAAATCGGCGAGAACGGAGCCGTTCGCGGCGTATCCGGAGGTACGCCGGTGCTTGCAAGCACCCAAGCGTACAATGACGTTCCGACGTTCCCGACCTTGTACGGGCAAGGTTTAGCTTTGATGCTGCTTGCCGAGGCGTCTGCGGTTTCTCAAATCAGGAGCAATCGGGCATAATCGTCCGAATACGGCTTGCGTCACTTTCGTCATACGGAATACCGGTCAATATCCGTAAAATACGTGCGGGAATGCGAGTTGATCTACCGGATCAAATCCCGTATCATCGGTTTTACGTGAGGTGGCAGGTATTTTTTTAAATATAAGAAAGTATAAGTTTCACTCTATACTTGGCTTATATTTCTCGGTAAACGATGCGCCGACGAGGACGGCGCCAGCCGTTTAACCTTGGTAGACGGGATGTGGGAATGGTTGAAAGGAACAAAATTGCTGCTTGGCTATATCGGCCCGCGTTTGCCGGTTTATGCGCTAGCGGCCTTGCTGCTGATTTCCGCGAATGTGATCTACGCCTATTACCCGCGAGTGCTCGGCGAATTCACGGATGAGCTGCAGCGGGAGGGGCTGACTCAAGACGCGGTCGTCACCTACAGCTTGCTGCTGCTCGGCATTGCCGTCGGGTACGGCTGTTTTTTCGGCATCGGGCAATATATGAATCATCGCTCCGGCCGCAACTTCGAGTTTTACGTCCGCCAGCTGTTGTTCAAGCATTTCTCCCAGCTCAGCGAAGCGTATTTCTCTAAGAACGGAATCGGCAAGCTGCTGAGCTATGTGATGAACGACGTGACCGCCGTACGCGAGTCGATCGCGAACGGACTTAATCAGATGACGAACGCATGCGTGCTGCTGCTTTCCGTTGTCGCGATGATGGCGCTGAGCGGCATTCCGTTAAACGTGATGATCGTATGCGTGCTGCCGCTGCTGACGATTCCGTTTCTCGTCGTTTTTTTTGGTCCGCGCATTCGCCAGCGCTCACGGCATGTTCAGGAAGCGCTTGCAGCGATGACCGAGTCGGCGGAGGAGCAGTTCGGGGCGATCAAGGTGACGAAAACGTTCGCTGCCGAGGACATCGCCCGCGGCCGGTTCGGGGCAACGGTCGACGCGATCCGAGACAACCAGTTGAAGCTTGTCCGGATGTCGTCCATGTTCCAGTCGGCGCTGCCGTTCGTCGGGGCGCTGTCGCTTGTCGTCGCGATTTTGTACGGCGGCATTCTTGTCGCCCGGCATGAGCTGTCGCTCGGCAGTTTCGTCGCCCTGACGCTTTATTTGCGCATGATCGTGAACCCGCTGCAGCAGATCGGCAACGTCATCAACACGATGCAGCGCTCCCGCGCTTCGCTGGACCGGCTGAACCGGCTGCTGGCGGTGGAGCCGGACATCCGCGAAGCGGAGCTGGCGGCGGCGCTGGAGCCGGGTGACGCGGACATCGACATTCGCGGGCTGTCGTTCGCTTATCCGGATGCCGAGCTGGAGACGCTGGAGGAGATCGACATTCGGCTCCGTCCAGGACAAACGCTGGGCATCGTCGGCCGGACGGGCAGCGGCAAAACGACGCTCGTCAAGCTGCTGCTGCGCATTTACGACCCGCCGCGCGGAACGGTGTTCATCGGCGGTACGGATATTCTCGATCTGTCCTTGGAAAGTCTGCGGACGCAAATCGCTTACGTCCCGCAGGACGGCTTCTTGTTCAGCACGACGCTGCGCGACAATATCGCCTTCTCGGACCGCCAAGCGGACCTTGGAAAGGTCGAGGCGGCTGCCAAGCAGGCGGACATCTACAAGAGCATTACCGGGTTTCCCGATCAATTCGAGACAAAGCTCGGCGAGCGCGGGCTGACGCTGTCGGGAGGTCAGCGGCAGCGGACGGGATTGGCTCGCGGGCTGATCAAGGATGCGCCGATCCTGATTCTCGACGATAGCGTGAGCGCGGTCGACACCGTGACGGAAACGAATATTTTGTCCAATTTGCGGAAGTCCCGCAAAGGGAAAACGACGCTGCTGATCGCGCACCGGATCAGCGCGGTGAAGCACGCGGACGAAATCGTCGTGCTGGACGCGGGGCGTATCGTCGAACGCGGAACCCATGAGGAGTTGCTTCGCCAGGGCGGTTATTATGCGTCGCTTCAAGCGATTCAGGAAGGGGGAGAGTCTGATGAGTAGTCGCGTCTCGCAAGAGCCGGGTACCGCATCCTCGGCAACCCCGGCAAGCCGCAAGCAAGCGATATTCACGCTGCTGTCGTATGCGAAACCGCACCGTAAGACATTTGCGGCCGTCTTGTTTTGCGCTTTGTTCGCCATTTCTTCGGATCTGCTGCAGCCATTGCTCGTCAAAATCGTCATCGACGATAACGTGCTGGCCGGGGAGCATGGCATCGGAACCTTGGTGGCGATCGGGCTCACTTACTTGCTGCTTGCCGCCGTCAGTCTTGTGTTTACGTATCTGCAGTCCAATTTGCTGCAAAAGGCGGGGCAAAGCATCGTCGCCCGGCTGCGCAAAGATTTGTTCCGCCACATTTCGGATCAATCGATGTCGTTTTTCGACCGGAACCCAAGGGGGAGCCTGGTCACGAACGAATCGAGCGATACGGAGACGATCAGCCAATTTTTTACGCAAGTGCTGCTCAGCACCGTGCGCGACGGATTGTCGCTGCTGCTGATCGTCGGGTTCATGTTCGCGCTCGACGTGAAGCTGGCGCTCTATTGCCTGCTCCTGTTCCCGCTGATCGCCGCCATCGCGATCGCTTTCCGCAAGATGATCCGCTCGGCTTATCAGCGGACCCGCGCTCAGCTGTCGCGGTTGATCGCTTTTCTGGCCGAAAATTTGGCCGGCATGAGCCTTATCCAGGCGTTCCATCAGGAGAAGGAGCAGATGAACCAGTTCACGCACCGCAACCAGTCGTATTTGCGCGAAAATTTGCGCGAGGTGCGTGCGTCGGTGCTGTTCAACCGGTCGTTCGACATGCTCGGCAACATGTCGGTCGCTTTTGTCGTATGGATCGGCGGGCAGGCGGTGCTGAACAAAGGGCTGGAATTTGGCGTCCTGTATGCGTTCATCAGTTATATCCGGCAGTTTTTCCAGCCGATCAACCAAATTACGCAGCAATGGAATACGCTCCAATCGACGATGGTGTCGATGGATCGGTTATGGCGGATTTTTTCGGCGAAGCCGGAAATTCAAGATCCCGTGCCGGGGACGGAGAAGCACCTCGACATTGCCGCCGTCAGCGGCCGCGTCGACTTTAACCGGATCCGGTTCGGCTACAACGAAGGCGTGGACGTGCTGCATGATCTTGACCTGCATATCGATCCCGGTGAATTCATCGGCATCGTCGGCACGACCGGAGCGGGCAAAAGCTCGCTCGTCAGCCTGCTGACGCGGTTTTACGACGTGAACGCGGGCAGCGTCGACATCGACGGCATCGACATTCGGCGCATTCCGCTCGATACGCTGCACCGGATCGTCGGCCTTGTGCAGCAGGACCCGTTCCTCTATTCCGGCTCGATCATCGATAATGTGCGGTTGTTCCGCGAGGAGGTCAGCCGCGAAGCGGCGATCGAGGCATGCCGTCTGGTCGGTGCGGAAGCGATGGTGGGCCGGCTCAAGGACGGCTACGACACCGTCTTGTCCGACCGAGGCAGCGGGTTGTCCGCCGGGGAGCGGCAGCTCATCTCGTTCGCGCGCATTCTCGTATTCCGGCCGAAAATATTGATCCTCGACGAAGCGACGGCTCATCTCGACTCGCATACGGAGCGGCTCATCCAGCATGCGCTGCAGGTCGTCTCCGAAGGGCGGACGACGATCGTCATCGCCCACCGGCTGTCGACGATCCGGGAGGCGGACCGGATACTGGTCATGCGCGAAGGCCGGATCGCCGAAGAAGGCCCGCATCACGAGCTGATGCGGCGAGGCGGATATTATGCGGAATTGGTGCGATATTCCCGCGAGGGAGAAACAGCCTGAACGGCCGGTGGCGCGGAAGCGGCCGTGGACTTTTGAAATTGGCAGTGACGAAGAAGGATCGGGAGCCTCGCTTCCCGATCCTTTTTTGCGTTGGCGCTTGTGCCGGCGCATCTTTTTTGCACAACAGCCATTTCCGGTCACGTTTCCGTCATGATCCCGCCGTTGACGTGAAGCACTTGCCCGGTGACGAAGCTGGAATCGTCCGATGCCAAGTAGACGTACGTCGGCGCCAATTCGAAAGGCTGCCCGGCCCGGCGCATCGGCGTTTCGAGGCCGAACGTCTTCACGTACTCCGCCGAATAGCTGGACACGATCAGCGGCGTCCAGATCGGCCCCGGGGCAACGGCGTTGACGCGGATGCCGAAATGGACCAATTGAGGGACAGCGATCGCGTGAAGGAAACGATGGCGCCTTTGGGTGGCGGAATAATCCACGAGCAGAGGCGCCCCGGCGTATGCCGTCACGGAAGCCGTGCTGATGATGGAGCTGCCGGGCTGTAAATAATGCAACGCTTCCTGGGTCAGGAAGAAGTGCGGGAATATGTTGGTGCGGAACGTGTCCTCTAGCTGCTGCCTGCTGATGTTCATAATCGACTTTTGCGGAAACTGCACGGCCTGATTGATGACGAGCACATCCAGCTTGCTGAAGTGGGCGACCGTTCGCCGCACAACCTCCCTACACCACGCCTCGTCGCGCAAATCGCCGGGCAGCAGCAAACAGCGGCGTCCGTATTGCTCCACCATTTGCCGCGTAGCGTTCGCGTCGACATGCTCGTCAAGGTAAGGGATCGCCACATCGGCGCCTTCCTTGGCGAACGCGATCGCAACGGCTCGCCCGATGCCGCTGTCGCCGCCCGTAATGATGGCGACTTTGTCTTGCAGCTTGCCGCTGCCGCGGTATTCGGGATTATCGGAAATCGGCTGCGGGAACATCAAATATTGCATGCCCGGCTGCCGGTCTTGATGCTGCGGCGGAAACGTGATCGGCGTTTGCTTGCATGTGGTTTCATAGCCGTAATACGGGTATTTCGGGTACATGTCGGAACTCCTCCCGGTAAAATCGCATATAGGCAGGATATTCGCCTAATGTATGTCTTGAGAGCGTCCTTATATTTTTTTTGTTAATATAGCAAATCATAAGAAATTACAAGTTTTGCAGTATAGTAAAATAGAGAAGAGCGGAGTAAAAAAACGAGACGGGGTGTAAGTATGGAGGCTTTAGGTTCGAGGAATGTTAGTGTTATTACCTTGTTCGTCGAGGATCTGAACGACGCGAAGTCGTTCTATCAAAAGGTCTTTGGCCTATCCATCGTGTTCGAAGACGATGAATCTGCAGTATTCAGCTTCGGAAATATGAGCATTAATCTGCTGAAAATGTCCGCGGCGCAGGAACTTATCGATCCCGGAACGGTTGCAAGCCGCGAGGCCGGATCGCGTTTCCAGTTCACCATCGGCGTTGACGATGTGGATGCGGTATGCAACGAATTGAAGGCGCGCGGCGTCGATCTTCTTAACGGTCCAATGAACCGGCCGTGGGGAGTGCGCACCGCCAGCTTCACGGATCCGGGCGGGCATATCTGGGAGATCGCGCAGCAATTGGCTTAGACCGGAGGAATGTTATGTTGGGCAAACCTATAGGAATAGGCTCAAACCGCGAGGTGTATGAATACAGGGATGGCAAGGTCGTCAAATTGTTTCATGCGAACACGCCGCTAGAAACCGTTCAACGGAAATATAGGAACTGCTCCGCGGCTTGACCCTATCTCGTGCCTGAAAAAAATAAACCCGAAGCCTCGCACTGGCAAGCAGTAGAGGCCTTCGGGTTTTACTCGTTAAATCGCCGGCATTACGTTGCCGCCGCATACCGGGATGTACGCGCCGGTAATGTAGCTCGACAAGTCGGAAGCGAGAAACGCCACCGCGTTGGCGATTTCCTGATCGGTTCCGCGGCGTTTCAGCGGCACGTTCCGGTCGTACGCTTCGCTGCGCTCCGTGCCTGCCAGCCGGTCACGCTCGCTGATCGTCCAACCCGGCGCAACCTGGTTGACCGTAATCTGATGCTCGCCGACTTCCTTCGCGAGCACGCGAAGCACGCCATCCATGCCGCGTTTGCCCGCGACGTAAGCCGATTGCGACGGGAAGTTCTGCATCGAGCATTCCGTGTTGATGCCGATGAACCGGCCCGCTTGTTTCGCGATCATGCCCGGAATGAACGCCTTCGCCATCAGCACGTTGTGCAGGACGCAGGAGTCGAATTGGCTCTCATAGTCCTCGACCGGCTGCTCCAGCACGCTTGTCCACAAATATTGAATGACCGCGTTCGTCACGACGATGTCCGGCGCGCCGAATTGGCTGACGACCGCATCCTTCATCCGATTGACCGAATCGGCGTCCGTGATGTCCGCTTGTACGGCGAATGCGCGCCGGCCAAGGCCTTCGATTTCGGCTGCCAGCGACTTTGCTTTTTCCGCGTTTTGCAGGTAGTGAATGACGATATCCGCGCCGCATTCCGCCAGCGTGCGCGCCATGACGCGACCGAGCTGGCCGGTGGCGCCGGTAATGATGGCGATTTTGCCCGTTAGATCGATTTTCATGTGATGCTCCTCCTAGGATTTTGTCGAGATGAACCTGCCTGTCCGTATGTACAGCCCCATCATATCATATCGGGGACGGCGTGTAGCCCCCCGCCACATTATTTAATCCGGCCGATCGACAGGCTCAGCTTATAATTGCCGAACTTCAGCAGCTCGTCCAGAAAAGCGTTCAGCGCAAGCTGCGAATCGACCCGAACCCGCATCCAGTATCAGCCTTCGCCGCTTACGCGGTGCATCTCGACAATCCGGTCGTCACCCTGGACAAAGGACTGGAAGGAAGAATGGGCGGCGCCGGACGGCAGAAATACCGTAACGAAGGCGTGCACGGTTTGCCCGATTTTCTCCGGATTCCATCGCAGCGTGTATCCTTCAATGACGCCGAGGTCTTGCAGCTTGCGAATGCGTGCGCCAACCGCTTGGCCGGTCAAATGGACCAACTGGCCGATTTCCTTGTGGGAAAGCGTGGCGTCTTCCAGTAAGGCGGACAATATTTGAAGATCGAGTTCATCGATAGATGGATTGCTCATAGCTCATCGTAATTCCTTTCATCGTGAAAGTGGAAGCCGCTGATTCGTTTCAGCAAGCCCTATGGATCGGATCGGGTGCATCCTATAATTGTAGCAGAACGACAAATCAGAACATAAGGGGTGCTTGGAAATGAAATTGCAACTGATTCGACATGCGACATTATGGCTGGAATACGGGGGAAAAAGCTTTTTGATCGACCCGATGTTTAGCGAAGCAGGAGTTAACCCGCCTATCATGAATACAACCAATGATAGACGCAATCCGCTTGTGCCGATGCCCGTTGCTGTTGACGCGCTGCTTCGGCCGGATGCCGTGCTGGTCACGCATTTACACCCGGATCATTGGGATGCCGCGGCAGCCGAGGTGCTGCCTAAGGCGCTCCCGATCATATGCCAACCGGGCGATGAGACCCGGATCGGTTCTTCCGGTTTTGTATCGGTGACGGCGGTTCACGAGCGTCTAACGTTTCAAGGCATAACGATCATCCGGACAAGCGGGCAGCACGGCACAGGCGAAATCGGGGAGAAGATGGGGCAGGTATCCGGATTTGTCCTGAAGGCGGATGGCGAGCCGACGTTGTACATTGCGGGAGACACGATCTGGTGTGATGATGTGAAGGAGGCGCTGGACAGCCATCAGCCCGATATGGTCGTCGTTAACGCCGGCGGAGCTCGGTTTGCGGTTGGCGATCCGATCACGATGGATGCCGACGACGTGGTAAATCTGTGCAGGTATGTGCCGCATACGACAATCGTTGCCGTGCACATGGATTCGATCAATCATTGCTTGGTGACAAGGGCGGATTTACGCGACAGGCTAGTGGCGGAAGTGCTGCTGCAGCAAGTCGCGATTCCGGAGGATGGCGAGTGGTGTACGACCCCGTAAGGATGTAGTAAAATTTTTTTCGAAAAGTTCCCAACCGATTGCCCCACCCTCATACTTATATGGATGAAGCCGCTTCGAAAGGAAAAGAACCGATGACACTTGCACGTGCAAAAGCTACAAGCGTCGACGAAACGATCATTTCGCACTATTCCAAAAAAATATTCGGATTCGCGCTGTCCCGAACAGGCCATCACCACAACGCGGAGGATTTGGCGCAGGAGATTCTGGTCTCCTTGGTCCGGTCTCTCCGGTCCGGCAAAACGATCGAGAACATGGACGCGTGGGTGTATAAAATATGCTGCTACACTTGGACGAACTATATAGCCAAGGAGAAGCGGCATTGGCGCAACGCCGATGTCGACGCCTTCGAGGTCCATGACGGATCGAAGCCGATCGAGTCGGAGCTGGAGGCGCTGGAAAGTACCGGTCAGCTGCGGCGGGAGATCGCTTATTTGTCCAAGCTGCACCGCGACATTCTCGTTCGTTATTATTACGAAGGCAGGAGTGTGGGCGACATCGCCGAGCTGCTGCGTCTGCCGCAAGGCACCGTGAAATGGCATCTGTTCGAGGCGCGCCAGAAGATGAGGGAGGGCATGAATCGGATGGAGACAGTACAGGATTTGAGCTACCGACCGGTGAAGCTTGTTGTCGGTCATAGCGGATCACCCGGGACGAATGGCGAGCCAAATTGTTATTTCAATTCGCTGCTTGCGAATAATATTTTTGTCGCCGCTTATGAACGGCCGCTGACAATTGAAGAAATCGCCCGCAAGCTTGGTGTCGCCAGCGCCTTTCTTGAGGATTATATCGCGCAATTTGAAAACGCGGAGCTCATGACGAATACGGGTAAAGGAAAATACCAGACGAACTTCGCAATCGACAATATGGGCAACAGGGTGCGCGAAAGAACCTATATGAAGCAAAAAGCGGAAGAGCTGGCTGACGATTTTTATGCCTGCATCACCTCCAGGATGGACGATATACGAAAAATCGGCTTCTATGGATACGACGCACCCGATCATTTTCTGATGTGGACGCTGTTCCTCTATGCGTTATGGCACCAGTACAACACGGCCAAGCCATGGGACTACTATGCGCCGTATCAGCCAGATGAGCGGAAGGATGGCGGCAAGTATATCGTCATGGCGCGCATTTACTATACCCACGAGCAGTACGCGGAGCAAATGGCCGATTACGATATCGTCCGCAAGTACGATTGTAATGGTATTAAATCTCGGGGGGACGACAAGCATCGCGGCGTGCAGATGGAAACATGGTGGTCGGGGATGAAATGGAGAGACTTCGATCGCACCGACGTGATCGAGATGAACCGTATCCTCGATTTGATCGAAAGCGGCGCCGAGCATAACGAGCACGATAAAATTTTGATCAGCAAAATGGTGGAAAAAGGATTCGTCTCCTATCGTGACGGCAAGCTGACTTGCCTGATTCCTTTTTTCAAGCCGGATCAGCATAAGCGATTTTTCGACATCGTCGATGAAGCGTTCCGAGAGGTCGGCGCGAAGCGCAAGCTGGAGCAGGTTCATGACGATTTTCAGGCCATGTGGCAAGAGATGGCGCCTTCTTTTGTACCGAAGAAGGATGTTGTATATAAAGGGTTGCAGCATGGGATGTCCGTCATATTCGCGATCATGGAGTACTTGGAGCGAACCGGCAAAATTCAGCTGCCTTCCGAAGAGGAAAAAGCAAGACTCACCACGATCATGTGGTTGAACGAGTAGGCAGGGGGAGTTTTGATGGACGAGCAACGAATCGCGTTGGAACGGCGGCTTTTGATCATGTCGGAAACGATTCGCTTGGTAGAGCGGGCGTTCATTCATTGGGAAGACGCCGTGATAAAGTCGGATGAGTTGGACCAATTTGCGGAAACGTTTTTTGCAAAAGCGGCGGAAGCGGAAACGAGATCCGATTTCCAAAAGGTGATGTGGGAGCTGTTCGGGCGGCTGAGAAACGCGCATTCCTGGTATGTCGACAAGTTGGCCTCTACGCCGGCTAACGGGAGCATCAGCTTTTCGATGGTGGAAATGGACGGCGAATGGGTCGTACAACGGGATTTGGCTGATGTGTTGCAGCCGGGGGATGCCGTTGTATCCATTGAAGGCAAGCATCCGGCTGAATGGTGCAAGGAACTAGAGCCCTACGTAGGGACAGCGAACGAAAGTGCACAACGAATTCGAGCGATTGGTTCTCTCTCTTATTTTATTCCAGGCGCGACAATCGAAGTTGAATACGAAGATCAATACGGTTCCCGCCAAACGGTGATAATGCCTCGGTTGGCGCACGACGACGAGCGTTTAGCCGCATCGAGACAGGCCTCCGAAACGGAGGGCAAATGGCTGCGCGAGAACCGGGTCGCGTACGTTCGAATCCCGGGCTTTGGCGATCCGAAGTACGAAAACCTGGCGTTGGAGCTTGTTCAGGAGTACCGGGAAGCCTCTGTGCTAATCGTCGACGTGCGCGGAAACGGCGGCGGTTCAACGCCAAGCCGGCTCACGAGGTTACTTATGGACCGGCCTTACCGATGGTGGACGGAACGCTCGCGCCATCCGGAGTGGATGAGGAACCGTCATGGGGACGTAGATATCCGCTTCGCGGACGATTATCGGTATGCCGAATGCCGCCCGGATTGGCAGGAGCCTGCGAACGAAGACGAACGCTACAACGGCCGGATCGTGATTTTGGCAGATCGTTTTGCCGGATCGGCCGCGGAAGATTTTATTATGCCGTTCAAGGATAACGGCCGTGCGACGATCGTCGGCGAGCGGACATGGGGATCGACAGGCCAGCCTGCCTTCAGACACTTCGGTGAGGATATTCAAGTCGGAATCGGTTCGATTCGCGCCTATATGCCGAACGGAGAGCCGTTTGAAGGTACCGGCATCGCTCCGGATGTCGAGGTAAAGCTTATTCGAGAGCATGTGTACAATAAACGGGATGTTGCGCTCGATAAGGCGCTTGAGTTAATCGACTCTGATTGAAAGAATAAACAGTCATTGCAGGATCACCTTTCTGCGACGGCTGTTTTTATTTTTTGCCGAAAATGACGGTGAAAAGTGGGTGAACATGGATTTGAGGAGGCTTCATCAGAGCCTCTTTTTGTTTCTGATGAACCGGTTCCGATCGCCATGCTTTCCATAACGCCAGCCTAGAGCTATAATTTTCAGTATGCGAACGCAAGGAGAAGACGTAAGGAGAGAACATCATGCCGCACAACATACTGCTGATCGAGGACGATACGCAAATCGTCGAAATGCTGCAAAATTATTTGGTCAAAGAAGGCTACAACGTCTCGGTGGCGTTTAATGGATTGGATGGAATCGCCCTGTTCCGGCAAGGCGACTTTGATATCGTGCTCGTTGATATTATGATGCCGAAGCTGGATGGCATTGAAGTGATCAAGCTCATACGCGAAAACAGCGCGGTGCCGATCCTCATCATGTCAGCGAAGGATAGCGACGTTGACAAGGCGATCGGGCTTGGATTCGGCGCCGATGATTACATCGCGAAGCCGTTTTCCCTCATCGAAGTATCGGCCCGGATTAAAGCGGCGATTCGCCGCGCGACGAAGTATTCGCAGACCGCATCAGCTGCCGCCGCGACCACGGAGCAGGCGCCTCCGGCGGCTAAAGTGCTGACGTTCGACGGGCTGCGCATCGACTTGGACAACTTCAACGCATCGAAGAACGACGTGGACCTAAAGCTAACAGCTAAAGAATTCGAAATTCTGAAGCTGTTCGCCACAAACTCGAACCGCGTGTTCACGAAGGCGCAGCTGTACGGTTTTATATGGAACGACGAATATTACGGCGACGAAAACGTCATCAACGTCCATATCCGCCGCTTGCGCGAAAAAATCGAAGACCAGCCGTCCGAGCCCCGCTATATTAAGACGTTATGGGGTATCGGCTACAAGTGGGAAGGACAATGACATGGTAATCGCGCTAGCTGTACTTTGCGTTATTTTGATCGTCATCATTATGGTCCAATATCAAGCCTATCGCACAAGAAGCGCCAACTTGCGGCAAATCCACAGCCGATTGAACGAAATCATCGTGAACAATACAAGCGAGAAGCTGCTTGTTTTTACGGACGACCGCGCGTTGATTCCGATCTTGATCGAGATCAATCATTTACTGGACCATAACCAGCAAACGGCGGCCGATTTCCTGAAGATGGAGCAGTCGATGCGGAAAATGATCTCGAACATATCTCACGATCTGAAGACGCCGCTCACCGTCGTGCTCGGCTACATCGAAACGATCAACCTTGACCCGGACATGAGCGCGGAGGAGAGAGGGATGCTGCTGTCCAAGGTGCACGCTAAAGCGAACGAGGTGCTGGAGTTGATCCGCCAGTTTTTCGATTTGGCGAGGTTGGAATCGGGGGACAAGCCCATCCCGCTTTCCCGGGTTCATATGAACGACATTTGCGGGAAAAATATGCTGGCCTTCTACGATACGCTGACGGTCAAAGGGTTCGACGTGGCCATCCAAATCCCCGACAAGCCGCTGCTCGCTTGGGGGAACGAGGAAGCGCTCGACCGCATCCTGAACAATTTGATCGCCAACGCGATCCAGCATGGCGGCGAAGGGAAGGCGATCGGTCTTGCTTTGCGAAGCGACGACGAGTTCGTATACGTGGACGTGTGGGACCGGGGCAAAGGGATCGATGAGCTGCATCAAGATCGGGTGTTCGAGCGCATGTATACGCTGGAGGACTCGCGCAACAAATCGTATCAAGGCAGCGGGCTTGGCCTCACGATTACGAAAAGGCTGGTCGAAGCGCAAGGCGGGACGATCCGCATCCACAGCAAGCCGTACGAAAAAACGGTATTCACTGTCAAGCTGGAGCGAATCGCCTTCTCCGCTTAAGAAATTTGTAAGAATCGGGTAAGAAAAAAGCAAAAATCGATGCTTACAATAAAGCTTGTAACCAAGGAAAACGGCTGGCGCCGCTTTGATCGGCGCTCGTTTACCGAGAAATAGAAGCCGAGTATAGCGTGAAGCTTATACTTGGGCGAAGGAGGCATCGATCTATGTCGCATATCGTAAGAACGAAGCAGCTGACCCGGACCTATCAAGGGAAAGAGGTCGTTTCGAATGTTAGCTTGAGCATCAAAAAAGGCGAAATTTACGGCATGCTCGGACCGAACGGAGCGGGCAAAACAACGGTGATGAAAATGATCACGAACCTGGTGAAGCCAACGGCCGGCGAAATCGAGATTTTCGGCGAACGGCTAACCGATACGTCGTATCAAATGTTGGGGCGGATAGGTACGATTATCGAAAACCCGATCTTTTACGATAAGCTGTCGGCCCGCGAAAATTTGGAGATCCATTGTGAATACATGGGCTACCATAATAAAAAGTCGATCGACGAAGCGCTCGAGTTGGTGAACTTGAAGGGGATCGACAAGAAAGCGGTCAAGCAATTTTCGCTGGGGATGAAGCAGCGGCTTGGCATTGCGCGGGCGATTACGACGAAACCGGAGCTGCTTATTCTGGACGAGCCGATTAACGGGCTTGACCCGCTCGGCATCAAGGAGCTGCGTGATTTGTTCAGCATGTTGTCCAAGCAATACGGCATCACGATTCTCATTTCCAGCCATATTCTCGGCGAAATCGAGCTGATCGCGGATACGATCGCCGTGATGAACGACGGCAAGCTGCTGCAAGAAGTTGCGATGGAGCGTATCGTCGAACTGAATACGGAATACATCGAGATTACGACAAACGACTGCAGCAAAGCGGCATACGTGCTGGAGAATCAACTGAATATATCCAATGTGCGCGTGATCGACGGAGGGCAAATTCGCATTTACGATTGCCGCGTCCCGCAAAGCGAATTGATGAAAGTACTGGTGCTGCACGATGTCGCCATCGAATCGATATATAAGAAAAAAGGGTCGCTCGAGGATTACTTCCTGTCCATCCTGAACGGAGGTGGCGTCGTTGCTTAAGCTGATGAAGCTTGAAATGCGTAAATTTCGCATGGGGTCTTATGTTCGCGCGGCGATCATCGCCAACATCGTCATTTTGGGTTTAATTTGCTTGATCGGCATTAGTGAGGAAATTAAGGAAGGGATGCCTTTTACGGGCTACGACATGGCGTTCTCCGTCATCGATACGCTCGTGCGCGGGACGTATATCGTATTCGCGTCGGTGCTCATTTCGCGTCTTGTCATCGACGAGTTCCGCAACAAATCGATTACGGTGCTGTTCATGTACCCGATCAACCGCAAAAAGTTGATCGCGGCCAAGCTGCTCGTCGTGGTATTGTTTACGCTGGTTGCGGACATCGCAGGGAACCTGTTTGTTGGCGTCGGCTTTTATATACTGAACCTGTTCGTGTCCATTATTCCGGAACCGCTCACGTTGTCCATCGCGGCAAAATCGCTATTCAAATTTGTGATGAGTGCGCTTGCGACCAGCTTCCTGAGCCTCATCCCGCTGTACTTCGGAATGCGCAAGCATTCCGGCGCGGCGACGATCGTTTCGTCGCTCATTGTCGTAGCGATCTGCTGCCAAAATGCCGATGGCTTTACGTTATATAACTTCATTGCGGTGCCGATCGGCCTCGCGCTTCTCGGCGCGGCAGTCGCCTACATGTCGATTCGCAACATCGAGCATGTCGATGTGCTGAAATAAGAAACGGGGAGAATAAGTCAGAATGATGAATAAAGTATTGAGATGGGTATTTTTGCTGTGCGTCGCTTCGCTGCTTTTGAACGTGCTGCTGTATTGGGGATCGGGAAAGAGTTATTTGCTCATCAACATTTACGGCGCAGCCGGACTAGGCGTTCTGTCCGCGGTCTGGTTGTTGTTCGCGAGGAAGAAGCGGTAAGCGAAAGCCGGCAGGCGGTAGACGATAGCAAGTAGACTATAGATATAGCAGGTAGACGATAGATGTTAGACAAAGACGATAGCAGGTAGACGATAGACGATAGAGCGGGATAAAATTATACGAGGGCTGTCCCTTGAGGTTTATGGAACCTTGGGGACAGCCCTCGTTGCGTGATTGGGTGAATAGGGTGGGGCGCTGAGCGGGCGAGGGGGGTATTGGCGTTACGGACTGAGATGCCGCTATACTCACTACCCGGTACTAGCTCGTTGCCAAAACAACTGGAAAACATGAAGTTAATTCTCGGAAAAAATCAGGATAAAGCAGATTAACTGGAAAACATGCATTTATTTTTTCAACATCTACTGAAAAATCCGGAATCCGTTTGAAATAGATACATGTTTTCCAGTTGTTTTCTTCTAGAACGTTATACCTTGAAAAATTAACGACATGTTCTACAGTTATTTTGTCCGGCCCTGCGCGGTTGCGAGTCCATAACAAAAGCCGCTTTTGCTGCACGAAGATCATGCAGCAAGAGCGGCTAGTTCAGGACGGTTACATATGTTGAATCGTTTTTAAAATCTCTTTGCCCGTGCCGAGCTTGTAGCCGGTGTACTGGTAGCGAATGCGGCATTCGCTATCGATGACGAACACGGCCGGGAAGCTGATTTGCGCCGGCTCCGGCAAGCTTGTAGTGAGTGACTGCAGCGAAGCGTACGCGTTATCTCGGCCGAACGCCACGGAAGCGGGCAGCCCGGTATAGGCTTCCGGCGCGAAGGCAGCCGTGATCTTGTCGTCGCCGGCGACGAGCCATACAGGGCCGCCCCAGGCGTCGAATTCCGCGGCGAGCTCGCCGATTTCGCGGATGAGATGCTTCGACGGCTCGCGGTCCGGCTCGATCCACGCCAGGACGAGGCCTTGCTTCGAAGCCAGCTCCGGCAGGCGGACGGCCGCGCCTTGCAGCGGCGTTAGCGCGCAATCCGGGTTGGCGTCGCCCAGCACCGGCACGGTGATCGTCTCGCGGCGGAACACGAGCGGCAGCTCCAGCGTCTCGCCGGAAGCCACGGTGAAGTGGGTCAGCCGCACAAGCACCGTTCCGTCGGACAAGCGCGTGCCTGTCGTTAGCCGGTATTCGCCGGCAAGCAGCTCGAACGGCTGGTCGAATACGTCGGTTTTGCCGAACTCGTAGCTGAGCGTCCGGTATACGCCGTTTTCGAAGCGCGCCAGCGTAAAGTTGTTGAAATACGCCGCCGCGGTCGAACCGTCGCCGTCGCCGTTTGCATCCGGCAGCAGGCGAACCGAGCCTGGTGCGGCTGCGCTAGGCGCGGCGCTCTCGCAAGACGCGTCCGCTGCGGATGCGGTGCCGCAGCCACAGCTGCTCGACGCCGCTGCGCTGTCGCTACCGTTGCCTGCAGCCGCTGCGCTATCGCCGAACGCGGCGTCTTTCCATATGCCGTCAGCACCGAGGTATTGCGGCCGCTGATCGGTCGGCTCAAGCCGAGCGGCGATGCCGATGCTGCGTGCAGCAGCGACGAACACGATGTCGCGGCACATCCGGTCGCCCTTCTGCAGCTTGAAGCTGCCGACCGGCGCCGCCCAGCCGCGGTAATGGTTCATGCCGTCGATGACCTCGACGTCGCGGCCGATCCGCTCCACGAGCGCAGCCGGCGACTTGCGATACGACGCTTTTTCCGAGTCCGTGAACACGCCCTGGAAGAACGCCTTGTACGGCGCAACCATCTCGTAATGGACGCGAGGGCACAGCACGTATTTGGCGAACGTGTCGTCGTCATACGCATCCTGCTTCGGCAGCGCTCCGGTCAAATGATCGGCAAGCGTCGGGCGGAACGTGTCGGTCATGTCCTTCGGGTTCAGCGACTCGAGCAGCCGAAGCGGCCATTCGCCGTAAACGCCGGATTGCTCGCGCAGAAACGCGGCGATTTCGTGGCTGTTGCCGCGCGCGTGCTTCAGCACCATCCAGACGCGCTCCTCCGGCAGCGACAGTTCGGCGGCGAGAGCTTTGGCCGCTTCCTCGCTCACGAACGTCGCTTCGAAGCCCGCGCGGATTTGCGCGCCTTCCTTCACGCGCTCGTCGTTGCGGCGTTTCTCTTCCTCCGTCGCGAGATCCGACGCCGCTTCCGCCAACTCCGGCGGCGGCACCATCTCGAACTCCTCTACGCCGTGGACAGGAGCACGGTCCGCTACGACAACGGTAAATACATCGCCGTCGCCAACGTGGATTTTCGTATAGCCCCAGCCTTTGCTGCCTGCCGCATGAACGATCAGGTCGCCGAAGCCGGTCGTCAGCTGGACGTTGCCGCCGTCATCCGTTGTTTTGCTGACCATCGTCGACAGCTCCGCGAAGTTGTACAGCTGGAATTGAACGTTGGCGTCCGCCGGAGCGCCGTTTTCGTCGCGCACTTGGATCGTGATCGTTTTGTTCGGCGCGTAGTTGTCCAGCAGGTTAATCTCCGTGAACCACTCGTGAGCGAGCGTCACTTCCTCCGGTCCCGGATAGTTGGCTTGCACGCGCGTATTGACGAGCATCGCCCTGCGCGCAGGTGCGCGGAACCAGCCTTGATTCAGCCGCGGCTCCGGTTCGCAGGCGCCGAGGAAATACCATTTGCCGTCCGCCCAAGCCTCTACCCAAGCGTGGTTGGAGTCGCAATGCGCCCAGCGCGGCGTATAGCACTGGCGGGCCGGGATGCACAGGCTGCGCAGCGCCGCAACGGCCAGCGTCGATTGCTCGCCGCAACGGCCGAGCGTCGTGCGGATCAGCGTCAGCGGCGAAACGGTACGCGGATCGTTGCCGATGTATGTAGCTTTCTCGTGGCACCATTGGTTCGTCTCCAGGATGGCGTCGGCCATCGACAGCTCCTTCGTCCGGTCGAACAGCTCGCCGAACAGGAAACCGCGGCTGTCCTCGATATTTTCGTTGTTCACACGGTACGGCAGCACGAAGTGCAGCAGCAAATGATCCGGCACCTGCATGCCCCAAGGCACTTGCTTGCGGACCGCGAGCGTCGTCCGCACATGGCTCAGAAACAGCTCGCCGTCGTAATCGGCTAGGTCGTTCATCGGCATGTAGGCATACAGAAATTTGAGCGCCACCGTCTCTTCTTCGGTCAGCGGGCCGTCAAAGATGCCGAACAACTCGCGCTCTTTGGCTGCGGCCAGCTTTCTTTTGAAATTAAACTTTTCCTCGATCATCCGGAGCGTTGCCGCATCCAGCGAAAAAGCCGTTGTCGTTTCCATCTTTTATTCCCTCCATAATAAGCCGTCTTCGCGGATATGGAACGTTGCGGTTCCATCATGTGACGGCGCGGATATTTGGAACAGGCTGCTTGTCGTTTCGATGCGAGGCGCGATCGACCAGTCGTCGCTTCCGCGCAGCTCGGCAAAGCCGGGGCAATATACGCCGTGCTCCGCCTGGTAGTTGCGCTGGCGGTAGTACAGCTTGCGCAGCTGCCATTTGATCGTTTCGTCGGCCGGCAGCTCGAAGGAAGCCTGTCCTTCGCCGTCCGTGAACACGACGTATCCCCACAGCTCGGGATAATGCATGTTGATGATGCCCTGCGGCGACCAGACCCAGTTGTCCTCCGGGTAAGGTCGTCCGGTTTCGGGATTGATCGTTTTGACGTATTGCCCGTCCTTCACCTCGGTACGCCATTCGACCCGCGAAAAGTTTACGCGCCAAAATTCCCCCGCCTTCGGAGGACGCCCGCCTGCCGCGCATTCCTTCAGAATTTTCCATGGCATCGCGACTTCAACGCTCCACATCCGGTTGTCCGCGGATGGATCATTCAGCTTGCCGTCAATGTGCACCGCCGTTTTCATCCCGGTGATATCCCAGCCGTTGATCGCCGGGCCGCCGTCGCGGTAAGGCCGCGGGAGCAGCAGGTCCCATACCGTGTTCAGCGCGTTGATTTCGAATTCGTAATACCGGTGCGTGTCACCGTCGGGATCGATGAAAATTTCAAAATCGTTGTCGTAAAAAATAACGGAATCCCGCTCGGTCAGCGTCGCCCAAATCTCGTTTTCGATCAGCTCGGCTCCGAAGTAGAAGTATTCGTCGTCCCATAGCATTTTGACGCGGGTCTGTTTCGCCGGTCTTGGCTTCGCGTCGCCTTCGATATCTACAAAATCCTCCGTCCACTGCGCATCCTGCCAGAACGGCTTATCCAGCCGTCCGTCCAGCTGCAGAAGAGGCTCCTTCGCTCTTTGGCACATGTAGTGCAGGGGGGCATATGTCGCAATGGCCGGTTCCGGCACGCCGCTTCGATACATTGTATTGTCCTCCTTCGTTGAACATACCTTTTTATGAGTTTCATTTTACAACAAGATATATTTTATGTATACGCTGCACTAAAGGATATATCCAATTTGAAAGCGGATAACGTTGTCTTTTATAGGACCATCCTACCAATTTATTGGGACCCTCCAAAAATACCAAATTGATACAAATTCCCCTGTCATGCCGTGGTGAAGGCTGATAACATCAATTGGTACACATAGAGATCAGGAGGAAGAGAGCATTGAAGAAATGGATGGCAGTATTGTTGGGCGTAGTTTTGGTATTGGGCATGACAGCCTGCGGCAAGGCAAAAACGGACGGGGAAGCCAAAGATTCCGCGACGAACGGCAATCAAACGAATAATACCGAGACGGTTGATTCTAAATCAAATATACCAACTTCCCAAGAAATGATTCGCAAAGCAACCGAGGCGAGCAAAAGCTTAACGAGCTTTTCGATGGACTCCAACGTGAAGCAGCATATCATCGTGGCGCAAGGGGATCAGAAGCAAGAACAAAACGTCGATATGAATATGAAGACGGACATCGTCAAAGAACCGCTGGCCATGTACTACAAAATGAAGCTTTCGATGGGAGACCAAGTCCAACAGGATATTGAGCAGTATATTACGAGCAATGGCATTTACTCCAATGCGGGGGGAACTTGGGCCAAACTCCCGGACGAAAACAAAGATGTGCTGCTCGAGCAGCTGGAGCAATCGGCAAGTCCGGAGCAGCAGCTGGAGCAGTTCGAATCGATCGCCGAACAAGCGAAAGTTACGCAAGAAGGAAACGAATACGTTCTTTCCGCCGACCTGTCCGGGGATGGCGTAAAGGAACTTGCGAAATCGATGTTAAATAAAGCCGGCAACAACGAGATGGCCGCTCAAATGCTGGAAAACATGAAAATCGAAAATATTAAAATCGCTTATTCGGTCAATGCCGAAACGTATTTGCCGACAAAATCCACGGTTCAAATGACGATGGGATACGAGGCGGAAGGGCAAACCATGTCCCTTGAGATGAACATGACCGGCGAAATTTCGAAATATAACGAGATTGCCAAAATTGTAGTTCCGCATGAAGTGCTGGACAGCACGAAGTAATTGATACGATTGTAAAAATATAATGAATCAAAGATGAAGTGAACGACAAAAGATGATTCCTGTTTTTCAGGGTCATCTTTTTTTTGTTTTTTAAACGGGTTTTAAACTTAGTCCGGTACAATATTGGACGAACTTTGGAGAATCGCCGCGAATGCTAGGGAAAAAGACGGTTCATTGTCGAGCCGGTACGTAGGGTCGAATGACAACATGAATAGAGCGGCGAGATCAAATTCGATCGCTCCGATGCGGAGCGATATTTAGGGGAGGAGATTGCAAGGAATGAGGAAAAAAGCAAAAGTGACGTCGCTGCTGACGGCGGTTTGCCTTGCCGCGCAGCTGCTGCTCGCGGCGGTATTGCCCGTGAGGGTTGCGGTGGCGGACGAGCCTGCGACGGCGGATGTAACGTTTACGGTGAACAGTACGGAGGATTTATCGATAAGCCGGGGTGGCGATTGTTCTGAGGGATCATCAAAGTGTACGCTTCGTGCAGCCATTCAACAGGCGAATGCCATGCCCGGCAAGCAAACAATCATTTTGCCTGGAAATTTGAGCTATAAAGCAACCATTGATAGTATCGGCGCGGGAGAGGATGCCGCCGCTACCGGCGATTTTGATATCTTGGAAGACCTGGATATCATAGGTCAAACCGATTTTGTTGACGAAGAAGCGAAAAATCCTGTTATCGATTTCTATATTGATGCTGCTTTTGGGTCGGTAGACCGGGTATTTCAAATTTTCCCCAATGCCCATGTTTCCATGTCGAATCTAACTATTAAGGGTGGATACGCCATAAATACCGGCTTCGGCGGAGGGGTCTACAACGAAGGGATTCTTACTCTAACGAATGTTGCTTTGTCAGGTAATGGGGGATATTATGGCGGTGGCGGTTTAGCCAATGTGAATGGTGGACAAGCGACATTAACGGACTGCGTAATATCCGGGAACGGTATGGCAGTGACGCTCCTAAATACGGTATGGCCTCGAATTAGACAAGGAGGCGGTTTATTTCAAATCGGTTCGACAAGCACGATGAGGCTTAATCATACCGTCGTCCATAATAATCAAGCAGAGCAAGGCGGAGGAGGGCTAGATCTAAGTGAGGGAACAGTAGTTATTGACGATAGTACAATTGACAATAACATAGCGGGATCAGGCGGCGGAATTCACATTACAAGTACCGGCAAATTAACCGTGGGAAATTCAAGACTAATTAACAATATCGCCGAGACCAACGGGGGAGGACTGGCTGTAGAATATTATTCCCAAGAAAGTTTGGTCAGTATAGAGAAATCCTTGCTTCAGGACAACAAGGCGGGGGGTGAAGGCGGAGGTATATATGTCGGTCCTTCAGGTTCCGATTTTCCAGAACCGATTACTTCGGTCGCCATACATGATAATAAAATTAACGGAAACACCGTTGGAACCGAGATGCCGAAAGAAAGTAATATCGAAAGTATAGCTCCTTCCAATGTAAAGGTAAACGCATCCAGAAACTGGTGGGGAGTGGATAGCGGGCCAACTGAAGATTCCATCTCCGCAAGTGTCAAACGTATTCCTTGGTGCAGTGTGGAAAATTGCAGCAGTATTTCCGCCCCAGGTGTACTGCAGAATTTAGAAGTATCGCCTAACCCCATGACCCCTGAGTTTTCGCCTGAGGAGAAGGAATATATTGTAAACGTGGGGGAAAGCGACTCTATCCAAATAACGGCCACTGCTTACAATGCCTCGGATAAATTACAGGTGAACGGAGTTGACGTCATAAGCGCTCAACCGTCGACCATCCAATTGAAACCAGGGGTTAACGTGATTGAGGTCACAATAACGGCAGACGGCTATCCGACCCAAACGTACAAGCTGACCGTTGTTCGGAATTCCTTCAAGTTTATTCCGGGTTTGATGCTGCCGAAGAAGCAATGGAACTTTGATAGTCCGCAAAGCGTTGCAACGGATGAACAAGGCAATGTTTTTGTGATGAACTTTAGTTATCGCCCTAGCGGTTCGATCCAATTCATCCAAAAATATAATTCCAAAGGCGAGTTATTGAGAGAATGGAAAGATATAGCGGCACCTCCTGTTCTTGAGGAATTATCCGGTCGAAGAATGATCACTGCGGGCCCTGGCGGAAGCCTTTATGTAAGCGATGCTAGAAATAGACAAATTAGAAAGTACGATTCACTCGGGAATTTGGAAAAATCTTGGGATGGAAGTGTGGCAGGATTTTCATCTCCGGTATTTATTTCAGTTGACAATAAAGGAACGATCTATATTATTGATTCCGCCAGAGAGATAACCGCTCCTTCAATAAAAGTATTGGGAGCCAACGGAACGTTTAGTGAAGTGCCGAATGTTCCGGCAGGAGCTTTTGCGGTATCCGGTTCCGGGAACGATGCGATTATTTATGTTGCTCAAGATATCGAAAATGACGGCTGGCAAATTCATAAATACGATCTGAATGGAAACAGGATCGGCGATTGGTCCGCAAAGCTAACGGGTGCATCAAGGGTGAAAAAAATCGCGATTGGGCCGGGTGGCAACCTATATGTGCTTGGTGAGAGCGACTACAACGAACAAGAGGAAAGTTACGTCAACATCTATATCGTCTCTCCAGACAACGGCACAGCCACCAAAGAGATAGAAACATCCGAAGTATCCTACAATATCTCTGATATGTGCGTTTCTCCCGAAAACTATGTTTATTTCGCGAGAGAAGATGATGATGCAATTTGGCGTTTTGACAGTAAAGCCGTTCAGAATGAGATTAACTGGGAAAAATGGCAGCGCTTCAGCGAGGAAGAGGGATATTTTATAAATCCCAAAGCTTCCGCAGTTGGCAACGACGGATCAATTTATGTGCTGGATTCCCGCAACAATCGCGTGCAGCGGTTTGATCGAGACGGTAATTTCCTTCAAGCTGTGTATGTGTATGGAGCGGGAGTTGATGATCATTTCAACAATCCGGCTGGGATTGCTGTCGGTAAGGATGGCAGCGTGTATGTCACGGATAGAGGCAACAGTAAGATTGTCAGATTTGATAAAGACTTGGGAAATCCCATAAAGTGGGGAAAGTTCGGAACGGGAGACGGACAATTCGATACCCCGACTGGAATTGTTGTCGACGACGAAGTTGTTTATATCGTAGATAGCCAAAACCATCGGGTTCAGAAGTTTGATAAAGACGGAGTGTATAAGGATAAATGGCCAATCGATGCATCGGGCTGGAGCTCGCCTTTTGCAATTGCCGTGGATGCAGGGCATAACGTTTATGTAACGGATAGAGCGCAAAAACTTGTTCAAAAGTACTCTCCAACAGGCGATTTGTTGGCGAAGTGGTCTTTAAAAGACAAGGACGGCGACTTTCCTTGGATTCAAAAAGGATTGGGTATTGCCGTTGATGCTGAAGGTTATGTACATGTCACCAATACCAGCGGTTCCAATATCATGATGTTTAATCAAAACGGGATTTTTATTGGTGAATGGGGAACGGATCTGAATGAGCCCGAAGGTATCGCATCAGACGCCGCAGGGAATCTTTATGTAACGGATACAGGGAACCACCGAGTAACTCAATTCACAAGTGGCCGTGCGGCGGCTGTCATCACCGGCATTTCGGCGCTGCCATCGAATGTCTCCTTGAAACTGGGTGCAACCGTAAGTCAGCAGCTGCAAGTAACGGCGACGATGTCGGACAACACGACCAAGGACGTAACCGCGGCAAGCCAAGGCACGACGTATTTCAGCAGCGTCCCTAGCGTAGCAACGGTATCGCCGAACGGCCTGATCGAGGCGAAGGCGGCGGGTTCGACGGTGATTACCGTGACGAACGGCGCATTACATGCGACGGTTAACGTGACGGTAGCCGCGGCGGATATGCCACCGCCTACATCGCCGCCGGCGACGGGCACTCCGGCGCCAACGACGCCTCCGTCAATGCCAAAACCGCCGGTGAAGCCGGAACAGTCGGCATCGACGGAGAAGCCAGTAAAAGCCTCCGAGGGCGGAACGGTCCAGCTTGAAGGCGTCGGATCTGCGACGATTCCGGCAGGCGCTTTGCCGGGCGACGGTACGATCAAAATTGCCGTTATCGCTGGCGATCAAGCGCCAAGCCTCGACGGACTAACGCTGCTAAGCCAAATCGCCGAATTCACAAGCAGCACGGGCGGCCATTTTAAGAAAAAAATCAAGATTACTTTGCGTTACGATGAACTCAAGCTGAAAAACAGAGAAGCTCCTGCCATCTACTACTACCACGAGAAGCTGAAAAGATGGATCTTCCTCGGCGGCAAAGACAACGGAGACGGAACGATTACGGTCGAAGTCAACCACTTTACGAAGTTTGCCGTGTTCGCGTATCAACCGGTACATTTCGCCGATCTGGACAAGCATTGGGCCAAAACCTATGCGGATCGTTTGGTAGGCATGAACGTCATTCGCGGCTTCGGCGACGGGACATTCCGTCCGGAGGACACCGTAACGCGGGCCCAGTTCGCTAAGATGCTCGCCGACGCATTGGGCCTCAAAACTGCCGAGCAGAATACGACGCTTACGGATCAGGATGGCATTCCGGCATGGGCTTCGGATGCGGTGCATGCAGCGATGCAAGCCGGTATCATCAAGGGTTATTCGGAACAAGGCGCAACGCTCTTCAAGCCGCAGCAGACGATCACGCGGGCCGAGATGGCCGTCATGATCGCCAGGGCATTGAAGTACATGCAGCAAGAGTTAGGGCAAAATCCAGCCACGCCAACCGGACAGTCTACGCCGGCGTTCGCCGACCAAGCCGCCATTCCGGCATGGGCCATTGACGCCGTAAACGAGGCTGTTGCGAGTGGCATCATCCAAGGTTACGGGAACGGTTCGTTCCGTTCCGGCGGTAACGCTACTCGTGCCGAATCGGCAGCAATGCTGTACAAGATGTTTGAGGTGTTGGATATTTAACGATGCAAAAATAAACAAACAGGCCGTGGTCCTCGAGTTTGCGGACAACGGCCTGTTTCATGTTCTACAAATATCGGCTCGCGAGAACTAGGAACACGCTTGACGTCCACGTGAACGCCCGGTCTCGCAAGCCGTCGCCCGTTAACGCGTCGTAATTTTCCGCCATCCCGCTGCGGGCGGCCATATCGCAATAGCTGCGTGCGAGCGACCGCGAGAACTCGAGCTCACCGGCGGAGCGCAGTCCCTCGATGAGCAGCATCGACGACGGCGCCCAGATCGGGCCGCGCCAATAGCCGTCCGGCCGATAGTAGGGGCTTGCGGTGCTTTCCGTCGCGAGCCCGTGTTCGGTCAGGAAGCGGCCTTGCTCGCGCAAGCCGCTTACGAGCGCAGCGCGCACCGGCTCCGGCAGCCGCTTGCCGAGCACGATCGGCACGTACAGCAGCAGGCTGTCCGCGTCCGCGAGGCCGTCGCTCGTCGCGGTGGCGGGGGCGCCTTCGCCTGCGGGGCGAGCCATCGCCGTAGGAGCGCCGCCTGGAGCCACTGCAGCTCCGCTGTTCGACGCTGCCGCAGGACTGCCGCCCGGAGCTGCTGCCGTTCCGCTGTCTGACGCTGCCGCAGGCCCACCGCCTGGTATTGCCGTTCCCTCGCCACTGTCGGAAGCGTCGGCGGGCCGCAGCGCGACGAAGCGCTCGCCGTTCCAGAGCAGGCGGAGCATCTTCTGCAGCAGCGCGTTAGCCTGCTCGCGCCACTGAGCGGCCTCCGCAGGCTTGCCGAGACGTTCGGCGATGCGCGAGAGCACCTCCATCTGCAGCACGAGGTAGGCGCACAGGTCGGGACTCGCGACCGGCGTCCCCGCGCCGAATACCGTGCTGTTGTCCCAGCCGCTGTCGTTGCCGTGATAATAACACGGCAGGCCGATGCGGCGGTCGGTGCGGTGCGCGAGCCACCAGCGCGTCCAGCGGCATAGCGGCTCGTACACTTCGCGCAGTCGGTCATCCGTCACGGCGTCGCTGTTGTCCATCATCCAGCCGAGCGTCCAGCCGTGGATCGGCGGTTTCGTCGCGTTCCAGAGTGCGAATTTATCGTTCATGAAATCTGGCAGCATCCCGTCCTCATGCTGGACGTCAAAAAAGATCATAAACTGGTCCCAAGCGAGATCGGGATTTGTCCGCGCCAGCGCCATCGTATTGAAGCAGTGGTCCCAGCTCCAAATGTTCGTCATCCAGTTTTTCGACATATACATCGCTTGCCGCGGCAAGTGGCCGCCTTGCTCCACGACGCACGACCAAGTAATGTAAGCGGCGAGTTCTCTCGCCTCGGTCAATTCGGCAGGCACGGGCATCGTATGCGCAAGCCACCGGCTCCATTCGGCCGACACGCGATCTGCGCAGGCCCCGAAGCTTGGCTTGGCATCAATCATCGGCTTCCGCACCGTCCGGTACTCTTCGATCGCCAGCTCATACGGCTCTCCGGCCGCCGCAGGCGATATATCCGCGACGACATGCCGGCAGCGGGCGACTTCCCATGGCGCATCAACTTGCATGAGCCCTTGAATATGCGCCAGCGCGAAACGGCATTCGAGGGAATAGCTATTGATCTCCCATACGCCGTCCCCTTGCGGAACGGCATGGTCGTATGCGCCGGGCCGCATGCTGAGACGAAGCCCGACGCCTTGGCCGCGCACCCGGACCTCGCCCGGCTCCGGCAGGCACATTTCGACAATGCCGCCTTCCGCTTCAAGACGAAGCAGCGCGGGAGTGGCTTGCGCTTGGAACGGAACCGGTATTCCGTCACGGACGAGCTCGATGCGGAACAATTCCCCCGTACGTTCGTCGCCGCCCCGGATGCTGCGCAAATAAAGGCCGGCCTCTCTTTCGCCGCGAACAGGCAATTCGGATATAGCAAAAAAAGAACCGTACCGGCTGAACGGCACCGTACGCAAATCGAAATTCATCTCGACATCCCCTATGCATCATGAAGTGGTGACCGCGCCAATCGCACCGATGGTACGGATCATGCCCTTATTCTAGTCGGGCGGCATGCCGGTTGAAACGGAATATTGTCCGCTTTTTCGTGTCAATTCATCTTGATGCCTCCTGGGCAAAGGACGAAGCGATATTTTTTTAAAAAGATATTAACTTTTAGGTATAGCGGTTTGCAGCTTGAACAATTAAGCTAATAAACAGGCGCTTCTACCTATACTTGAAGCCGCAAAACGGTTTTTCAATATAAAAGATCAACATAGGGGAGTAAGCATGAATTTGCATCATATTCAGTTGTTTCAAGGGTTGTCGAACGTCGAATTTGCCAAGATATTAGGGAAGCTCGATAAAAGAACGCTTTCGGCCGGCACCGCCTTGTTCCGGCAAGGCGACAGCGGGGACAGCATGTATATTATCGCTAGCGGCAAGGTGGAGCTGTTCGCGGAGAGGCCGGACGGGACGAGCCAGTCGATCGCGATGTTGGGTGAAGGCGATACGATAGGCGAGATGGCACTGCTGACCGGAGAACCGCGCTCGGCGTCTGCCGTTGCGGCGATGGAAACGGTGCTGTTCGTCATGGACACGGAAACGTTCCAGTCGCTCATCGCCGAGCATCCGGTCATTTCGACTTATTTTATCCGAGTGCTGTCGCAGCGCCTCATCCAGACTAATAGCCGATTGCAGGCATCCAAAGAAACGAAGTCGCAATGGATCGCGCAACAATTGGAGCAGCTTCCCGCAGATTTGGCGGAGGCGGTTCTGGCCGTTTCGCTGCTGCCGAGGGCGAGTGCGGGGCTGTTGCACGAGGAATTCGGCATCGAAAGCGTCAAAGCTGCAATTGCAGCAAACTCTAAGCTGGCTGAGCTGCTTCGGCCCGTGTCGGCGGAAGGGACTTGGTACGCGGCTGAAGCATCGGTAAAGCCGACATTAAACGAATTGTTTATGGCCAAACATGGCTATGACGGCAAAAAACAATGGATCGGGCGCGCGGCGGAATATTATTGGAAGCATGGAGAGAACGCCTTGGCGGCGGCTTTGTTCGTGGAAAATGGTTCCTGGGACGCGGTCTTGGACGTAGTGGAAGGGCTGAGCGATGCGGAGGCGGCCGGGGTTTTGATAGCCGGGACTGCGGCTTTGACCAAAGGCGGAGCACCAGAGGCCGATGTAGCCAAAATTGCAGCCCGTGGAGCCGAGGCATCCACACCCTCGGGCAAGCGCCGCGTCATTGCAGCATCGCAAGATTCAGAAGCCGTTATGCTGCTCGCTGCAAACGAAGCCGCACCGGAGGGAGATGCCGCCGAGCGGCTCCTTCGAGGCGCTGCGGAAAGCGCCACCGCAGCTGTTTGGCAGCACGATGGTGCCGAGCCGCTAACCGGCGACCACATCGGCAGCATCTACCTGCTGCTGGACCGCTGCCCAGGCGAGCTGTTGTTCCGCCGGTTCTCCGTGCTGGGGCGCTACCTGAAGTACGGCATCGAGCATGCGCCGCGAGAGGCGGCCTTCGCCAAGGTGGAGGCGGCGCTGGAGAAGCGGCAGACGTATTTTACACTTGAGCAATCGGTAGCTCTATACGAGTGGGGCGCGGAGCTGTGCCGCAAGATCGGCATGATGGCGAAGGCGCTTGAGTATTTGCAAATGGCGCAGACGCTGGCCTCGACTCGGCAAGGCAATTCGTCTTCGCACGCCTCAAGCGAAAGCGAAGACCGCACCTACCAACTGGCGAAGCAGAAGCTGGACAGCCAGCGAAGCAGGCAGCAAGCCGAAAAAGCCGGTTCCTTATGGAGCCGCAGCAGGTTGACGGGCATCGTCGCCTTAGCTTTGGCGCTGCTCAGCATCTTGTTCTTTCACTATGCGCCGCCTGTGGCGGGACTTTCGCGGGGCGGCATGGACTTCATCGGCATCGGCATCGCGGCGGTAATGCTCTGGATTGTCAACATCGTGCCGGACTATATCGTTGCGCTCGTGATGGCGATGCTGTGGGTGCTGATGGGCCTGGTCACGCCGGAGACGGCATTGTCCGGCTTCGCCACGCCGACTTGGCTATATATGCTGTTCATCCTGGCGATTGGCGCGGTGATTACGAAGTCCGGCATCCTGTACCGGCTTTCGCTTCATGCGCTGAAGCGATTCCCGGCCCACTACCGCGGCCAGTTATGGGGCATCGTTGCCGGAGGTGCGGCGCTGAATCCGCTGATCCCGTCGTCTTCGGCCAAAGTCGCGCTCGGCGTGCCGATCGCGCAAACGTTGTCCGAGTCGATGGGTTTCCGCGACCGCAGCAAAGGCGCGGCCGGACTTGGGATCGCGGCGATGGTGTTCTACGGGTTCACGGCGCCGTTCGTGCTGACCGGTTCGTACACAAACGTGATGGCGTATGGGCTTGTCCCCAATGCCAAACCGCTGTCGTGGTTCGAATGGTTCCTGTACGCGCTGCCCGCTTTTATCGTATTTGCCGTGGTTATGCTGGCCGTGCTCGGCTTGCTGTTCCGCAAGGCGGAGCCCGGGAAAGCGGTGTCCAAAGCTGTCTTGGACGAGCAGCTTCAAGTGCTCGGCAAGCTGACAAGAGACGAGCGGATTACTGTGCTGACGGTGGCGGGCTGCATCTTGCTGCTCATCCTGCAGCCGCTGCACGGGATCGATAACGCGTGGGTCATGCTGCTTGGCTTCGCCGTGCTTGTCATCAGCGGGGTGCTCGACACGCAAACGGTCAAAAGCGGCATCGACTGGACGTTCCTGCTGTTCATCGGCATCGCGTTCAGCTTCGCGGAGGGCGCCCGCCAGCTTGGCATCGTTGATGCGATGACGGCGGCGCTGGGCGACGCGATGACGCCGTTTCTTGCGAACCCGACGCTTTTTCTGATCGCGGTCATCGTGCTTTCGTTCCTCGTTACGCTCGTCGTACGCGACGATCCCGCCGTCATTCTGCTCGTCATCTCGATGTACCCGCTGGCGGCGCAGGCCGGCATTCATCCGTGGGTGCTCGTGTTCGTCATTTTGCTGTCGACCGACCCGTTCTTTTTCACGTATCAATCGCCAACGTACTTAACCGGTTATTACAGTTCGGAAGGGCGATCGTTCAGCCATCGGCAAGGACAGCTTGTCGCGCTTGGATACGGTGCTGCGGTGATCGCGGCATCGGTGGCGAGCGTCCCGTATTGGAAATGGATCGGTTTGATCCGCTAATTGAACTAGACTGCTTGAACAGAGGACAAAGCATGTTCAAAGCACGGACGGAACTTGACGGAGCAAGATTTAATCGTGCTACAATCAATTGATGCGCTTATCCGCGAGCATATCGACGAAATGACAGCTTCTTTTTACAACTTGCGACAGCAGTCATTGTTGCCTTCACCAGGCTGACCATAAAGAGAATACATAAAGAAAATGAACAGGAGCGCCGCATGCCGACAACGACACGTGAAGCCTTTTACCATAACATACCAGCCACTAACTATCTATACACATACGCATGCCATGAGGACGAGCAGGAGCTGTGCCGCTTGGAGCTGCGGACGCTGTTCGGCTGCGAGCCGGACATAGGCGGTTTCGTCATCAGCCAACGCGAAATGGATCCCAGCCGCAGTCCGTTCGTGAAATGGCGGCTGGACGTGTTGTTCGAAGGCGGCAGCGTGGAGGAAATTGCAGAGCAAGCGGCAGCGCTGGAGCTCGACGGCGCGACGTTCAAGGTGATCTGCGTCGACACCGCCGAGCTCGACGACTACGGCGAGCAGCGCGCCGTGGAGCGGGCCGTCGGCGCGCGCATCCGCGGCACGGCCGACATGCGCCGGCCAGAGCGGCTGTACGGCGTCGCCAAGGCGCAGGGCCGCTGGCTGCTCGGCGCAGCGCACAAGAGCGAGGCCGTCTGGCTGCGCCATCAGAGCAAGCCGCAGAACTACTCCACCGCGCTTGGCACCCGCGTCGCCCGCGCGATCGCGAACATCGCCGTGCCCGATCCGCACGGCGTCCGAGCCGTTGACCCGTGCTGCGGCATCGGCACGGTTCTCGTCGAAGCGATGTCGATGGGCATCGACATCGTCGGCCGCGACCTGAACCCGCTCGCGGTGCGCGGGGCCAGGGCGAACTTGAGCCACTTCGGCATGCCGCAGCCGGTGGCGATCCAAGACATGCGGCTCATCGACGAAACGTACGATGCGGCAATTCTCGATATGCCTTACAATCTATGCTCGAAGCTATCGGACGAGGAGCAGCTGTCCATGCTGCAAAGCGCGAGGCGCATGGCGTCGCGGGCGGTAATCGTATCGACGGAGCCGATCGAGGCGGTTTTGGCCGAGGCGGGCTTTCGCATCGTGGATCGCTGCGTCGTACGTAAAGGTGCTTTCTCCAGGCAAATCATCGTATGTGAATGAGCCGGAGCTTCTCGTCGATTGCGCCATGACCCCGTGTTTGTCTGATTGTTTTGATAGGTATACCCAAGTGTATGTCTTCAGTCGCAAAAGTGAACCTTAAGCTTATAGGGCTATGGCAATTGCTTGTACTGCAACAAATATGTGATTCCCGACCTGTCCGACCTGTTGCACAGGGGATGGCGCGTTCACGGATTGTCTGTACGCACGCCGGAACCATCCTGTATAGAAATGGATAGTTGACATTCGAATAACCTGTAACTATAATGATTACAGGTCAACCGATAAACGAAGTCATTTTTTATTTACATGTATGCAATCATTCATTTTCAAAGGAGGTGGGAGAGGTGACCATCAGCAGCCGTTTTGCCGTTGCCATTCATATCTTGTCTTTGCTCGAGATTAATAAAGACGGGCGCAATACATCCGACTTTATTGCAGGCAGCGTCAACACGAATCCGGTAGTTATTCGGCGGATTACGGGCATGTTAAGCAAAGCGGGGCTCGTAAGCACCAGTCCGGGCGTTGCCGGCGCTGCGTTGGCCAGACCAATCCAAAACATTACGCTGCTTGACGTTTATCGCGCCGTGCAGGCCGAACAAGACGGGTTGTTCTCCGTCCACGATAATCCGAATCCGAATTGTCCTGTCGGCCGGAACATTCAAGGCACCGTGGAATCCGTGTTTGCGACTGCGCAAAACGCGATGGAAGCGGAGCTTGCGAAAGTGACGATGGACCAAATCGCGGGCGAAATTGCTCGCCGTGAGATGTAATATTTTTTTGCCCAAACCTGTAACTATAATAGTTACAATATGGACGGACTTTGCATTGTAATTCAATACTAACCCAAAAACAAATTCGAGAGGAATGGTTCAATATGAAAATCGCATTAATCGGAGCAACGGGTACTATCGGACAACGTATTTTGAAAGAGGCGCTGGATCGCGGCCATGAAGTAACGGCGATCGTTCGTGACGCGTCCCGTCTCGGCGAGCAACACGGCAACTTGCGTTCGGCAGTCGGCAACGCGTCCGATGCGGATAGTATCGCAGCGGCGGTTGCCGGTAATGACGTCGTCATCAGCGCCATCGGACCCGCTCACGGAAGCGAGCAGACGCTCGTGGACGCGGCGCACACGCTTGTGGATGGCGTAAGCCGCTCCGGCGTTCGTCGTCTGCTCGTTGTTGGCGGAGCGGGGAGCCTGGAAGTAGCGCCTGGCGTTCAACTCGTCGACACGCCGCAATTCCCAGAAGCGTGGAAGCCGATCGCTCTGGCACACCGCGATGCGATGAACGTTTATCTCGCTTCGGACCTTGACTGGACGTACGTCAGCCCAGCCGCGCTGATCGAGCCAGGCACAAGAACGGGCGCTTACCGCACCGGAACGAGCGCACTTGTTTCCGACGCGGAGGGCAACAGCCGCATCTCTGCCGAAGACTATGCGGTAGCGATGATCGACGAAGTCGAGAGCGGCAAGCATATCCGTTCGCGCCTGACGGCAGCATACTAATACGCATAAGCGTAATCTGATCTTAATGCGGTCATCCCCGAGCCGCCTCGTCTGCCTCGCGCAGATGGGACGGTTTTTATTTTCACGCGATGCCTGCCTTTGGACGGTTATATGCTCGCGCGCTAGGAGTAACTGCGATTGTACATTTATTATTTCTACCTGAATCGTTCGTGAAACAATACCTGCTAAAGTGCAGTTATTTCAAGCGTAATCTCTAGATTGGTCGCCTATATTATGGAATTGATGTACTTTTGCAGGTATTTTCTTTATTTGGCCGGATGTGGATGGAAACAACTGCATTTTTGCATCTATTAAGTTTTTCGTAATCTAACTAAGCGAACCAACCGATATCCCCACAGCCCGCTACTAATCTACCGGTACACTAATCATCGCACTAACCATCGCACAACCTTGCCCGCCAACCCAACTACCGAAAATTCGATACTTAATACGAAATCCGTACCTTATCTACTTCGCGTTCACCCCCTACAATTGATGTGAGCACACCCAGGGAATTCGGGAGAGCCGATAAACCGCGCAACCAGAACACAGCCGTTGCCACCAACACAGCCGTCGAGCCGCGTCGCAGCCTGAATGTCGCAACGGGCGACTTAAGCCGCATCGCAGCCTGAATGTCGCAACGGGCGACTTAAGCCGCATCGCAGCCAAAATGTCGCAACGGGCGACTTAAGCCGCATCGCAGCCTGAATGTCGCAACGGGCGACTTAAGCCGCATCGCAGCCTGAATGTCGCAAAGGGCGACTTAAACCACGTCGCCGCCCTTGAACCTGCTCCGCTCCCCGCCTTGTGGTATACTGTGGAAGATAAGGTTGCGGAAGGAGAATTGGAAGTGGCAAGAGAAACGATACTGCTCGTGGACGATGAGAAAGAGATCGTCGAGCTGATGGATATTTATTTCAAGAACGAAGGGTATACGATGCTGAAGGCTTCGAACGGGCTCGAAGCGCTCGCGCAGCTCAAAAACAACAACGTCGATCTCATCGTGCTCGACGTCATGATGCCGCAGATGGACGGCATGCAGGCATGCATGAAAATCCGCGAGACAAACAACATACCGATCATTATGATATCGGCCAAAAGCCAGGACATCGACAAAATATCCGGCCTCAGCATCGGCGCCGACGATTACGTGACGAAGCCGTTCAATCCGCTGGAGCTGGTTGCCCGGGTCAAGTCGCAGTTGCGCCGCTACAAGCATTTGAACGTGCCGCACGCGAACAACGACAAGGAGATCGAAATCGACGATCTCGTGCTCAATATCGAAACGCACCGGGTTACGATCGATCAACAGGAAATCCGGCTGACGCCGCGCGAGTTCGCCATTTTGAAGCTGCTTGCGGTCAACCGCGGCATCGTGCTGAGCATGGACAAAATATACGAAGAAGTATGGAACGAGCCTTTTTTCGATGCCAAAAATACGGTGATGGTTCACGTCCGCAAAATCCGCGAGAAGCTCGAAAAAGACCCCCGCAAACCCAAATATATTCAAACGGTATGGGGGATCGGCTACAAAATCGAGAAGACATAGGGCGGAGGAGCGCAAGCAGTGAACAAAAACGTATTTTTTACGATTCGGTGGAAATTCATACTAAGCTTCTTATTCAGCATAATGATTACGGCGCTGATCGCGCTCGGCATGTATGGACTGGCATCGATATTTATCCGCATTTATCCATTCAGCATACCGATCGAATGGGTTGTCAACCATATCGGCTCGCTTCCCGTCATCATCGTTATCGTCTGTCTTCTGTTCCTCGTGTTTTTCTTCGTGTTCAGCCGGACGACGATCCGTTACATCGAGCAAATCACGGACGGGCTGCAGCATATCGCCAAAGGAGATTTCGATCAGAAGATTCCGGTTTTGACGATGGACGAGCTTGGAACGCTGGCGGATCATATCAACCGGATGACGGAACAGCTGAAATTGTCGATCGAGGAGGAGCGGTTTGCCGAGAAAACGAAAAACGACCTCATTACGGGCGTTTCGCACGATTTGCGCACGCCGCTGACGTCCATCCTCGGCTTCCTGGAGCTGATCGAGAATGACCGCTACCGCGACGAGATCGAGCTGCGCCATTATACGAATATCGCTTATGAAAAAACGTTAAGTCTTAAAAAGCTGATCGACGAGCTGTTCGAATATACGCGCATCAACAACGGGCTGCCGCTGGTCACGGCGGAGCTGGACATCGACGGCTGCCTTCGCCAGCTGGCTGAGGAATTCGTGCCGACGTTGGAGCGGGAAGGCATGACATGCCGCGTAACGGTGCGCGGCGACGATCTGATCGTTATGGCCGATGCGGACCAGCTTGTGCGGGCATACGAGAACTTGATTTCCAATGCCGTACGGTACGGCAAGGACGGCCGGTTCGTCGATATTCAGATCGAACGGGCGGGCGAGCAGGTGGTCGTGAAGGTCATTAATTACGGCGAGCCGATTCCGGCGACCGACATCCCGTATATTTTCGAACGGTTTTATCGGGCGGAGCAGTCGCGAACTTCGGGGAGCGGAGGCACGGGGCTCGGTTTACCGATCGCCAAAAGCATTATCGAGCTGCACGGTGGGAAAATTTCCGTCAGCAGCACGCGCAAGATGACCGTGTTCGAAACGAGGCTGCCTCTTCTAAAATAGGCGTGTCCGGGAAAGTACTTTTGCATATGGAAAACAAAAACCCCACCGTCATTTTGGCGGTGGGGCTGACGCATAACCGTATAACACTGCAATTCCGCAATCCTACAACTCCGCAATCCTACAACTCCGCAATCTTGCAATTCTGTCCGAAGACTAATAAGCCAATCGTCCATCCGAAACGACGATTTTGCCTTTCTTCACGACGGTATGAACGTGGTTGATGCCGAAATGGTAAGGCAAATACGCAAGATTCGGCGCATCGAACAACACGATATCCGCCTGCTTGCCGGGTTCGAGGCTGCCCGCCGTATCGGCTTTCCCGATCGCATGGGCGGCGTTGACCGTGACCGCCGTGATGACTTCCTCCGGCGTCAGCCCGAGGTTCAGGCAGCCGAGCGTCATCGCGAGCTGAATCGATTCGGTCGGCGAGCTGCCCGGATTGTAATCGGTCGACAGCGCCACGGCAAGGCCCATCTCCAGCATGCGGCGCGCGCGTGCATGCTGCTTGAGGCGCAGGTTGAACGAGGTGGCCGGCAAGCATACCGCCACGACGCCCGCGCGCCGCATCGCTTCCAGTCCTTCGTCCGTCGCCGCGATCAGATGCTCCGCCGAGATGCAGCCGAGCTTGCCCGCCAGCTGCGCTCCGCCCATCGGCTCAATTTCGTCGGCGTGAATTTTAATGCCGAAGCCGAGCTCCCGGGCCGCGGTCAGAATCCGCTCGCATTCCTCCACGGAGAAAACGCCGTGCTCGCAGAACACATCGCAAAATTCGGCCAGCTCTTGCCGCCGAACCTCGGGCAGCATATCCTCGATCACGTGGCGCACGTATTCGGCCGAACGGCCTTTATACTCCTCGGGCACCATATGAGCGCCCATAAACGTCGAAACCAAATCGACCGGATGGTCTTCCTGCAGCCTGTGCGTGACGCGCAGCTGCTTCAGCTCATCATCCAGCGTGAGGCCGTAGCCGCTTTTCGCTTCCGCGGTCGTTACGCCGTAAAGAAGCATCGTGTCGAGACTTTTTTTCGCTTTACGGTAAAGCTCGTCTTCGGTAGAGCTTCTTGTCGCCCGCACCGTGCTGAGGATACCGCCGCCTTGGGCCAGGATGTCCAAGTAAGAAGCGCCCTTCAGCTTAAGGCTCAGCTCGTTCTCGCGCGAGCCGCCGTGCACCAGATGCGTATGCGGATCGATCAGCCCCGGCGTCGCCAGCATGCCCTGCGCGTCCAGAGTGTCATGCACGCGAGAGCCGCCGATTTGCGCGAGCACGTCCTCCTCCGGGCCGGCCGCGACGATCGCGCCGTCACGGATGGCCACGGCGCCATCGGAAATAGCCGATACGTCGGCCATTTCGCTTCCTTTTCGCGCGCCTGGCGTCCCCTGCATCGTAATCAGCGTGCCGATCCGGCGTATCAGCAAATCTACCGGACGGTTATCCATATCCTTATTCAAATCCTTATCCATATCGTTATATCGCTCCTTCGAAAGCCAACAGCCCGAAACCGTGAAGATATCGGGCCGTTGGACATGTTTCGTGCGGTACTCGGCCGCCGTTTATATGCCCAGCATCGGCACGCGGACGCCGCGCTGCTTGGCCGTTTCGATCGCCAGCTCGTAGCCGGCGTCGGCATGGCGGATGACGCCCATCCCGGGGTCGGTGTTCAGCACGCGAGATAGCCGCTCGTCGGCCTCCTTCGTTCCGTCGGCAACGACGACCATGCCGGCATGCAAGGAATACCCCATGCCTACGCCGCCGCCGTGATGGACGGAAACCCAGCTCGCGCCGGATGCGGTGTTGACGAGCGCGTTCAGAATCGCCCAGTCGCCGACGACGTCGCTGCCGTCCTGCATCGCTTCCGTCTCCCTGTTCGGGGACGCGACCGAACCGCAATCCAGATGGTCGCGCCCGATGACGATCGGCGCCGACAGCTCGCCGTTACGTACCATTTCATTGATCGCAAGCCCCAGCTTCGCGCGTTCTCCGTAGCCTAGCCAGCATATGCGCGCCGGCAAGCCCTGGAACGCGATTTTTTCCTGCGCCATGCCGATCCACCGATGCAGCGGCTCGTTGTCCGGGAACAGCCTCAGCACGAGCTCGTCGGTCTTGCGGATATCTTCCGGATCGCCGGACAGCGCGGCCCAGCGGAACGGGCCTTTGCCTTCGCAGAACAGCGGGCGGATGTAGGCCGGAACAAAACCCGGGAAGTTAAACGCGTCTTCGACGCCTTCGTCCAGAGCGACTTGGCGGATGTTGTTGCCGTAGTCGAACACGACCGATCCCATGCGCTGCAGGTCGAGCATCGCTTGCACATGCGCGGCCATCGACCGCTTGGACAGCTTCACGTATTCAGCCGGATCGCTCTTGCGTAGTTCGGCGGCAGCTTCAAGGGAATAGCCGCTTGGCACGTAACCGTTCAGCGGATCGTGGGCGGACGTTTGGTCTGTCACGAAATCGGGAACGATGCCGCGAGCCGCGAACTCGGGGAATATTTCGGCCGCGTTGCCGACAAGCCCGATCGAAAGCGGCTTGCCTTGCTCCTGGGCTTCGCTCGCCAGCTTCAGCGCCTCATTCAAATCATAGACCATCACGTCGCAATAGCGGGTGTCGATTCGGCGCTGAATGCGGGACGGATCGACGTCCACGCCGATCACGACGCCGTCGTTCATCGTTACGGCCAGCGGCTGGGCGCCGCCCATGCCGCCGAGTCCCGCCGTTAACGTCAGCGTTCCTCTCAGCGTGCCTCCGGCGTGCTGGCGGGCAGCTTCGGCGAACGTTTCGTACGTTCCTTGCAAAATGCCTTGGCTGCCGATGTAAATCCAGCTGCCCGCCGTCATTTGGCCGTACATCATCAGTCCTTTTTTGTCCAGCTCGTGGAACGTGTCCCAGTTGGCGAAAGCCGGAACGATGACGGAATTGGAAATGAGCACGCGCGGAGACAACGGATGCGTCTTGAAGACGCCCACCGGCTTACCCGATTGAACGAGCAGCGTCTCGTCGTTTTCCAGCTGAGTCAAGCATTCCACGATTTTATCGAAGCATTCCCAATTTCGCGCCGCTTTCCCGATGCCGCCGTAAACGACGAGATCTTCCGGACGTTCCGCCACTTCGGGGTCCAAATTGTTCATCAGCATCCGAAGCACCGCTTCCTGCTGCCAGCCTTTCGCTGTAAGCTTCGTTCCGCGAGGCGCGCGAATCGTACGTCCAGCCGTATTTTGCATGTTGCCCATGTTGCTATCCCCTTTGCTTTATAAATGGATGAATGAATGATCAACGTTTCATATAACCGGCGAGAAAAGTGAGTATGACGTGCAGCGCGGTTCGGACGGTCGCTCGCCGAGTATCCTGCATCGGATCCACGCAGACGATATCGAACCCCTGTACCTTCGGGTGCCGCCCGAGCAGGAAAACCGCCTCCAGCAGCTGCCAGGATGTCATGCCGGCCGGCACCATCGCCGGAACTCCGGGTGCATAGGCTTGATCCAACACATCCATGTCCACCGTCACATAGATTGCATCCGTACCCGTACCTGCAACGTTTATCGCCTGTTCCACCAAAGGCTCGATCCCCACTTGGGCGACTTGTCGGGCGGTGAACTGGGTGATGCCTTGCGAGACGGCATATTCCCGGTACGGCTTGGAATTGGCGAAGCTGTGCAGGCCGATCTGGGCGATATGGCGCCCTTCGATCGTCCCCGATTCGATCAAGCCGCGAATGGGCGTGCCATTCGTTGGTCCCCCGTCTTGCAGGTTTCGGACATCCATATGGGCATCCAACTGCACGATGCCGACTTTTCCGCTGCCACTACCGCCACTACCACTACCACCGTTACCATCGCCGCCACCGCCGTAGCGTCGTTTGAACGCTTTGACGGAAGGACAGGTGATGGAATGGTCGCCCCCGGCGATAATGGGGAAGAGGCGAGGGATCGCCGTATACACATTGCTTAAGCCTTGCTCGATGTTGGCGTGGCACTGCAGCAGGTCGGTGACGTGCATGCGGATATCGCCCAAATCGCGAGCCTGCAGCTCCTGCAAATCGACATCGTGGTCGAGGCAATACGTCGTCACATTGGCGAATAGCTCGCGCAGCGCATTGGGCGTCATGGATGCGCCCGAGATGCTGATCGAGGTTTTGGATAACGGCACCCCGATGAAGCCGATGTCCACCTGCTCTTCTCCGTCCCAGGGAGTAAGCCACTGGGCCACTTTCGTTTCATAGCGGTCACGCCAGTTGGAGCGCCGGGCGATTTCGGGCGGATTCAACAAGTCGATCGTTTGCAACATAAATCCCTGCTTCCTGATGAAAATATATTAGTGCCCGAGGTATGCCTTCTTGACGTTTTCCTCCGTACGCAACCGGTCCGCGGTGTCGTGGAACCGGATTTCCCCGTGCTCCATCACGTAGCCGCGGTCGGCCACCGATAGCGCCATGGACGCGTTTTGCTCGATGAGCAGCGTCGTTAAGCCTTGCTGCTTGATGACGCGCAGCGTTTCGAATATCCCTTTGACGACGATCGGCGCGAGGCCCATGGACGGCTCGTCCAGAATGAGCAGCTTCGGCTTCGCCATCAGCGCCCGCCCGATCGCGAGCATTTGCTGCTCGCCGCCGCTCATCGTGCCGGCGAATTGGCTTTTGCGTTCCGCAAGCCGCGGAAACAGCCCGTAGACGAAATCGATATCGCGCGCAAGCTCCGCCTTGGACGCTTTTCGCGAGTAGGCGCCCATGGCCAAATTGTCGGCGACGGTCAGCTTCGGAAACACGCGTCTTCCTTCGGGAACCATCACGATCCCGCTTTTTACAATGTCGTGCGTGGAGGCGCCGATCAGCTCCTTGCCGTTATAGCGGATGGAGCCGCGGGAAGGGATCACCCCGCAAATCGCGTTCACCGTCGTTGATTTCCCGGCCCCGTTCGAGCCGATGAGCGCAACGACCTCGCCGGCATCCACGCGAAGCGACAGGCCGCGTACGGCGTGAATGCTTCCGTAAGATACGTTAAGCTCATGAATTTGCAGCAAGGGGATGCACCTCCTCGTCGGATTTGCCGATGTACGCCTCGATGACCTTCGGATGCTCGATGACCTGCTCCGGCGCACCGTCGGCGATTTTTTCGCCGTGATCCAGAACGACGAGCCGGTCGCACAGGTCAACCACCATGCCTACGTTATGCTCGATCAGAATGACCGTCGTTCCGTGCTCCCGGATTTTGCGCACCAGATCGTCCACTTCCTTCGTCTCCTGCGCGTTCATGCCGGCCGTTGGCTCGTCGAGCAGCAGCAGCTTGGGGCTTGCGGCCAAGGCGCGGGCGATTTCGACCCGCCGCTGATTGCCGTACGATAAGCTTCCGGCCGACTCGTGCTCGAAGCCTCGCAGCCCGACCAGCTCGATCGCCCGAAGGCTCGACTCCGTCACGTGCGCTTCTTCCCGCGCAGCGGCGCGCAGGCCGAGGATGGCCGACCACAAACCGGACTTGGTTCGGCCGAACATGCCGACCTTCACGTTTTCGAGCACCGTTTCATCCTTGAGCAGCCGTATATTTTGAAACGTCCGGGACATCCCGCTGTTGGCGATCCTGTAGGAAGGGAGGCCTTGAATCGCTTTGCCTTCGAATTCGATCGTTCCTTCGTCCGCCTTGTAAATGCCCGTCAATATATTGAAAAACGTCGTTTTGCCGGCGCCGTTCGGGCCGATCAGCCCGACGATTTCGCCTTGCCTGACTTCAAAATCGACCGCTTGGACGGCCGTCAGCCCTCCGAAGCGCTTCGTAATGCCTTTGACTTTAAGCAACCGCGTCACCGTCCTTCGGCGACCCCGCTTTTTGCGGCTGTTTCGGCTTCAGCTTGATTCCCGTCTTGCCGAAAATGCCTTTCGGGCGGTAGCGCACGACGAGAACCATCAACAGCCCGTAAAGGGTCATTTTGTACATATCCAAGTACTTCATGTCGATAAAATCAAACTCGAACAATCGGAACATCTCCGGCAGCAAATAGAGCAGGCTGACGCCGAACAACGTGCCGCGGATGCTGCCGAGGCCGCCGATGACGACCATGCTGAGCACCGTTGCCGATACGGTGAAGCCGAAGGAGTCCGCGCCGATAAAGGAAACCTTGTGCGCGAACAGCGCTCCCGCGGCTCCGGCGTATGCCCCGCCGATCGCGAATACGAGCACCTTGTAATACGTCGTGTTGATGCCCATCGCCTTGGCGACCGTTTCATCCTCGCGGATGACCATCCACGCTCTGCCGATGCGCGAGCCGGTCATCTTCTTCAGCGCATAAATGCCGGCCGCCATGACGAGGATGACGAGAAGCAGGTACCCCGAATTATCAAGCTTCCAGCCGAACAAGGAAGGTGCCGGAATCGAATCGATGCCGTACGCGCCTCCGGTAATTTCGGCGTTTTTGAAAAACGATTGGATAATCAGCCCGAGCCCAAGCGTCGTAATCGCCAGGAAATCTTCCTTGACCCGAAGGCTCGGCAGCCCGAGCACCGCGCTGAATACGAACGTAATGACGACCGCGAGGATCATCGAGAGCCAGGTATCAAGTCCGGCCTTTACCGACAAAATCGCGGAAGCATAAGCCCCGATTCCGAAAAATGCCGCATGTCCTAGCGATACTTGCCCGGCAAAGCCGGTAATCAGATTGAGCCCAAGGCCCAGCAAAATGTAGATGACCAGAAAAACGAAGATATCAACGTAATAAGGATTCAGTATGCTGTCCATACGGATCACCTACACCTTCTCGATGTTTTTGCCAAAGAGTCCGGATGGCTTCACCAATAAAATAAGAATGAGAATGATAAAAGCGATCGCGTCTTTATCGACGACCATGCCCGTCATATAGCCGTCGCTCAGCGATTCGACAACGCCGAGAATGAGGCCGCCGACAATCGTTCCGGGAATGGAGCCGAGACCGCCCAGCACGACGACGCAAAACGCTTTGAGCCCTGGTATCGCCCCCATGGTCGGAAACATGGAATTGAAGTTCATGGCGACCAGAATGCCTGCGGCGGCGGCAAGAGCCGATCCGAGCGCGAAGGTGACGGCCACGACGCGGTTAACGTTGACGCCCATTAATGAAGCTGCGCGCAAATCCTGGGATGTCGCCTGGATGGCGAGCCCCATTTTCGTAAATTTGAGAAACAGGTACAAGAGTCCAAGCCCGATGACGCCGGCGACAATAATGTAAAGCTTCATATTCGTTAACGTAATCGATTCGGTCAGCTTGATGACGGAAATCTCAAAGCCTGTTTCCGGAAACGCTCTGGTGTCCGACGAGAACATAACCTGGAACACGTTCTCCAGGATGATGGCGATGCCGATGCCGCTGATCAGCGTCGTGATCGGATGCGTCCCGCGCAGCGGGCGGTAAGCGAATTTCTCGATCATCATGCCCGCCACGGCCGAGATGGCCATGGCGAACAGGAAGGCGACGATAACAGGCAGGTGCAAATAAGTGATTCCGGCCATGGCGGCAAAAGCACCGACCGTATAAATCGTCCCGTGGGCAAAATGAAGCAGCTTTAGCACGCCATAAACCATCGTCAGGCCAACCGCGATCAAAATATAAATGAATCCGAGGGATATGCCGTTAAGCAACTGCTGTAAAAAAACCAATGGGATCCATCCTTTCTGCAGGCGGATTGTCAGTTATACGCTTTCGATTTGACAAATTGGAATTTGCCGTCCTTCACGGTCATGAAGATGACCGGTTTAATGACTTCATGGTTCGCGCCGAACGAAATTTTGCCCGACGTGCCTTCGAGATCCTTCGTTTCGTTAATGGCTTGCTTCAGCTTTTCTTTGTCAGCCCCGGCTTTCTTCAGCGCTTCCATAATGACGGTCGCCGCATCGTAGCTTTGCGAGGAGAGCATGTCCGGAACCTCGCTAAATTTCTTCTGCCATTCCTCAACGAATGTTTTGACGATTTGGCGCTCGTCCGTTGCGTAGAACGAGGTGGTGAACGTCGAGCCTTCCGTATTGGACTTGCCGAGCTCCAGAAACTTCGGCGAATCGAATCCGTCAACGCCAAGCAGTTGAGCGTCTACACCGGCTTCCTTCGCTTGCTTGACGATCGCCGCGGCCTCATTGTAATACCCGACGACGTACAAGGCATCCGGGCTTGCGGCTTTGACGGCGGTCAGCACCGAGCTGAAGTCTTTGTCGCCCATTTTGAACGGACGCTCAATGACGACATTCGCACCAAGCTTGCCGACCTCTTCCTTAAAGGACGTATAAATTGATTTACCGTAATCGATATCAACGTAAAGCACGGCGATGTTCTTCTTCTGCAAATCGTTCACGGCGTAATCGGCCATCGCTTTCCCTTGAACCGGCCCCGTATAGATGACGCGGTTTACGTAATCGCCGCCTTTGGTCGCATCCGGGTGAACGGCGTAGGCGATGACCATCGGCACTTTGAGCTCTTGCATTTTGGCGGCGACCGTCTTCGTCGGACCGCTGTAAGCGCCGCCGACAACGGCAACGACTTTATCGTTGTTAATGAGCTTTTGCACGCCCTTTAACGCTTCTTCGGGCTTCCCTTGATCGTCCTCAGCGATCAATTCGATTTGTTTGCCGCCAATGCCCCCGGCTTTATTGTATTGGTCTACGGCAAGCATCGCCGCGTCTCTGCTGTGCGTCCCGTCCGTGGCGGTAGGTCCGGTTAACGGCCCGATCCAGCCCAGCTTGATGACATCGCCGCTTGAATTGGCAGCGCTATCATTTTTCATCGAATCATTTTGCTTTGTCGCGCAACCGGAAAAAAGAAGGGAAATCGAAAGCAAACTTGCCGCAATGATGGATATCTTTCTCATCGAATAGCCCCCTAATCGTTTTGTGTACCCATCTTACAATAAAAGCGCTTTCTTGAATCTAGTTAAACTTGCGGAACACTAGCACAATTTTGCTGCGCGGTATTCCGTCGGGCTTAAGTTCGTAACCATCTTAAATTTGCGCGAAAAATAGTTCGTATCCTGAAATCCCGTCCGCGCCGCGATCGCTTTGATCGGCAAATCCGTCGTTTCCAGGAAGTGCACGGCTTTTTCGATGCGGAGCTTGTTCAGGAAATCGACGAAGGGCATGCCGACCTCCTTCTTGAACAAATGGGAAAAATGGTAAGTGCTAAGGTAACAATATTGTGCTATTTCTCCCAAGGTGATTTTTTCCTGGAGATGCTCTTTCATGTAACCGATGGCCGAGCGGATGGCGGGCGATGCTTCCAGCGCGTGCGCTTCCGCCACTTGTCTCGCCAGCTTGCGCCAATATTCGCACACCTTGACGACGTATTTGTCGTAGCGAATCGTATGGTACAAATCCTGCATAATTCTTGCGCTGTCCGATAGCAGCACGGAAGCGTTTTGTCCGACATCCAGCACGAGCCGCGAAACGGTCATCATCAGCTCGAACGTCTCCGACTTGAACATGTCGATATTATGCTTATAGGCTTGGGCCAAACGCTCCAGCAATATTTTCAAATAAGCGACCGAACCTTCCTCGTCTCCGATCCGGACCCGGGCGAGCAGCTCCATTTTCTCTTCATGGGTCACGACCGGCACCCATTTGTCCCCTTTGGCGGATTGCTTCGTATATTGAAAAATAAGCCGGTTTCCCTGGAAAAACCGGTCGATCATCGATTCTTTCGCTTCCTCGTAAGAATGATTCAGCAAGTAGGGGTTATCGTAATAGGTTCCGATGCCGGAAGAAACGGAAAAGCCGTGCTGGTCCGTAATGTTCTGAATGTCGCGAACCATCCGCAAGGTCAGCTCGACGTAAGCTTCCTTCTCCTTGTCGGACTTCAGCTCCAGCAAGGCAGCCAGGACGCCTTCCGACACCCACACCCACAGAAACGGTACGGTGATTGCCCGATAAAGCGCGCCTACGAGCTTCTGCCCGATGTCCGCACGCCAAATAAACGGCTGTCCGACGGCCAAATCGTAATAACGGTCAATGGAGAAAACGATCACCACGTTCGGGTGGACTTCGATGCCGAGTCGTTTTTGCAATTCGCCGTACGTTCCTTCATGCACAAGCGTTCCGGAGATCAGCAGTTGGGAAAATGAAGCATGGGCCGCGTTGAATGCCAATGGTCGAGCCTCCCGGCAATTGCCATTTTTACTGTTTTAGAGTGAGCGCAGCGATTCTTTTTTATTCAAACAGCACCGGAAGGAAATTGTCGAATCATGCCGAATTTTCATAGTACATCAAGAGGAAACGGGGAACCATCATGTTGCGCGTCATGCTAGTGGATGATGAAGAGAATGCGTTAGATTTCTTGGAAATATTAATGCGGGACATCGGGCAAGTAACGATTGTCGGCCGGCATCGCAACGCGCTTCAAGCGCTGGAGGCCCTGCAGTCTACGCCGGTGGACGCCGTGTTCATGGACATCGAGATGCCTGGGCTTAACGGCCTGGAAGCGGCGAAGCGATGGCGCGCCATCGATCCGAAAATACAGCTCGTGTTCACGACCGCTTACACCGAATACGCCGTAGAGGCTTTTGCGATCCGATCGGTCGATTACTTGCTGAAGCCGTATACGAAGATTAGACTGCAAGATACGCTTGAGCGCCTTTCGGAAGCGGTGCGCAATTTGCCGCCCGCGGCGGACTCTCGCGAAGATTATTATATCCGCTGCCTTGGCGGATTTTATATCGAGCTCGGTTCGGCTAACGGGCTGTTCCCTTGGCGTACCGGCAAGGAAAAGGAGCTGTGCGCCCTGCTGATTCATTATGGAGGGATGCCGGTGGATACCGCGATGATCATCGAATCGTTATGGCCGGATTCCGATTTGGAGAAGGCGAAGACTTACCTGTACACGTGTTTGTCTTATCTCCGCAAAGACTTCGACAAATTCGGCGTTCCGCTCCGGGTGAGCAAAGCCGATAAAGGCTATGCCATCGCAATGAATGGCGTCAAAAGCGATTTGGCCGAGTTCGAGCAATTGCTCCAAACGGTCCCAAAAGACCCGAACACCTCTGATCAACATTACGCGAGATTAAACGAATTGTATAAAGGGGTATATTTGGAGGGCTGCGACTACGGCTGGGCGGCTGCCAGAGCAGAGGAGCTGATCTTCGGATACGTCCGGGCGCTGCGGTTGTTTTACCGGTATTACGAAAGCCAAGGCAATCTTCTATTGGCCGAGGATTGCTTGAAACGGATTGTTTCCGTAACGCCGGATTCCGAAACGGATGGCCGGGAGCTGATTCGGTTCTATTTGCAAACCGACAAACGAAGCGAAGCTTTAAAAGTTTACGTGCAGCTGGTGCAGACGGTTCGCCTCCAATTGGACGTAGAGCCCGAGGATGAGACTTTGCGTCTGTACGGGCAGATGGCGCAGCAAGGAGCTCTATGAGAAAGAAGCTATCGGCGGCGGTTATTGCCTTGGTTATCCTGGCGGCAACGTATGTATTGTTTTTGCAGATTTTCACTCCCGACGGGGAACATGCGCCGAAGGCGGTTCAAGGGAAGCTGGATCTGACGGATTGGTCCTTCTCCGATCAAGGTACCGTCCCCCTGGACGGGGAGTGGGCGTTTTACCCGAATCGGCTGCTGGATCACAATGATTTCGCCGCGAAGGACGGCCGAGAGCAATCGTCCGCGCCCGCTCCGGCATGGATCGATGTTCCCGGATCATGGACGGACAAGATGGACACGCTCGGCAAAGCGACTTACCGGCTGCTCGTCCATATCGGCGAAGCCGGGCATGTTTTCGGACTTAAAACATCTTCGATCCAAATCTCGAACCGAATCATCATCAACGGGCAAACCGTAGGCGAAAGCGGAAGTCCGGCAGAACCTTACGATGCGAAAAATAAGCCCTATGTCAGCTACTTCAATTTGCGCAGCGGGTGGAACGAGATCATCGTGCAGGTGGCGAATCACGAATTTCGTGTGAGCAGCGGCATCAAGCATCCCATTGAATTGGGATTTCAATCGGATATTGCCCGATTGCGCGATGTTGCGCTGGCGAACGATTGGATCGCCGTAACCGCCTTTTTAATCATGGGGCTGTATTTCATCGGGCTGTTCACCCAGCGCAGGAGCGATTATTCCCTGATTGCGTTCGGATTGCTCTGCGTGTTCATTGCCTCTTATACGGCAACGCGCGGCGAAAGAGTGCTGCTCGTCTTGTTCGATTCGGTCCCGTTCTGGTTATTTATCCGCATCCAATTATTGTCCACTCTAGGGGCGGGGGCCGGGCTTCTAATCTATCTTTATTTGGCGTTCCGGCAGTTTTGCTCCGCACGGTTCATTCGGATCGGTTTGAGCGCCGGAATCGTGATGGGCGTTCTGTTGGTCGGATTTACCGAATTTTTCGCCAACGAGTATTCACTCGTATGCTCGACGTTATACGCAACTTTGCCTTTCCTGTATGCGACCTATGTTTTTGTATTGGCCGCTTTGCACAAGGTGGAGGGAAGCATTTATCTGGTCGTTGCGGCTATTGCCTTGAATACATACGCCTTGCTGCAAAATCTTAACGTATACACGGCAACTTCGGTTTCTTTTGTCCCCTTCGAGCCGTTTTTGTTCCTGCTCATGCTTGCGCTGGTCATGTCGCTGCGGTTTTCGAACGCTTTTAAGCAAATCGAGGATTTGTCGTTGAAGCTGATCGAGGCGGATGCGCTCAAGGATGATTTTTTGGCGAGAACGTCCCATGAATTCAAGACGCCGCTTCACACGGTAATGAACATTTCCCGGTCGATGATCGACGACGAGCACGAGACGTTGACGGCGACGCAGCAAGAAAAGCTACAGCTGATGATGGAGATAACCGGCCGTTTGTCGCAGCTGGTTTACGATATTCTGGATTTGTCCAAGCTGAAGCAAGGCCGCTTGACCGTACATCCGATTCCGGTCGACGTTTATTCGGCCGTTGAGCTCAATCTGCAAATATACGGCTATTTGTCCGCGGACAAAAATATACGGCTAGTAAACCACGTGCCGCGGCAAATGCCGTTCGTTCTCGTGGATGAAAGCCGGCTTCATCAAATTATCGGCAACTTGCTGGACAATGCGATCAAGTATACCGCCCAAGGCAGCATTGAAGTTTCGGCTGAGGAAGCGGGGGATATGATCGTCGTCTCGATTCGGGATACGGGGGCGGGGATGGATGAAGCTTCGCTTTCCATGATTTTCGAGCCTTTCATGACGTCCAGTCAGGCGGAAAGAAATTCGATCGGATTAGGCCTGTCCATCGTGAAACAGCTTCTTCAGCTTCAGCAAGGGGATATCTCGATCGCTTCCTCCATTGGCGAAGGGACAACGGTTGCCTTCCGGCTTCCGAAAGCCGGTTCCGGCAGCAAATCGGGGAGCATCCGCACAGGTGGAGAACGCGTTATGCCTGCGCAGGATTATTCGTTTCCGACGCCTTATTATTCGGAGGGCGAAGGAACGTACACGGTGCTCATCGTGGACGACCATTATCCTAATTTGCGAATTCTGATCGACATGCTGCGGCCGCTCGGCTGCAACGTCATTGCCGTCAAGAACGGATACGAAGCGCTCGAACAAGTGGCGAGTCCGAAGGGGATCGACCTTGTTGTTCTCGATCTTATGATGCCGGGCTTGTCGGGTATCGAAGTGTGCCTGGCCATCCGAAAAAAATATTCGCTGCTGGAGCTCCCGGTATTGATGGTCACGGCAGCAATCCAGCCGCAGGACAAGTTAGCCGCGTTCGATGCGGGGGCGAACGATTTTTTGTCCAAGCCGTTTGATACGGCGGAACTGAAAGCGCGAATCAAAGGATTGCTGGCGATGAAGCGGACGTTAGGCAAGACGATCGAGTTGGAGATGGCGTTTCTGCAGTCGCAAATCAAGCCGCATTTTTTATATAACGCCTTAAACTCGATCATTGCGCTCAGCTATACGAACGCGGAGCAGTCCAGGAAGCTGACGACCGATCTTGCCGACTATTTGCGCGGCAGCTTCCGGTTCAGCAATACGCAGAAGCGGGTTTTGTTCGTCCGGGAGCTGGAATTCATTCAGACTTATGTCGATATTGAGCAGGCGCGGTTTCTGGATCGTCTGCGAATCGAATATGACATTGCGGAGCCGATCTATAACGTCAGTATCCCGCCGCTGCTCATTCAACCGCTTGTCGAGAATGCCATCCGCCACGGAATCGGACGGCGGGTTGAAGGGGGCACCGTACAAATTTCGGCTCTGCAGGAGGGCGGGCACTTCAGCTTCGTCATTGAAGACGATGGCGTCGGCATGACGGAGGAGTCGCTTGCCAAGCTTAAGAGACGGCTTGAAGGGAACGAAAGCGAATCGGATGCCTCTCAGGGTGTAGGCCTCTACAATATCGGAAAACGTCTGAAATTCGAATACGGGACAGAGCTGCAGCTGGAAAGCAGGCCGGAATTTGGTACAAAAGTCACGGTGCTGATCCCGATCGATTCGGCGAAGGCGCAAGCAGGATGAGTGCAATATTGCGGAATCAACCGAGTGAAGCCGTCGCAGCGGCGGAGCTCGGTTTTTGTCGTTTTTAAGGTTTTTTTAAGGTCCGATATCGTACGATAGTCCCATTCACATTCATCATCAAGAATGAAATCGGAGGTTGGAATTGGATGTTGGCGAAACGTAGGAAGAAGGATATGAAGTGGGTCAGTTCATTGCTGATCGCGTGCCTCATGGCCCAAGTGCTTTTTCTATTGCCGGGCGGCGTTGCGGAAGCGGATGCAGCTCCTCGTTATGAGGACCAAATGACTTGGTATGACTTGAACCCGGTTGGTGGCGGGCCAAGCGGACGAACGGCGCCGAGTGTGGCGTATGATCCTGTACAAGATAAAGTGCTGCTTTTTGGCGGACACGTTGGCTCAAAATTAAATGATACGTGGATTTGGGACGGTAAGACGAATACTTGGACGAAACAAACCCCAGCCCATATTCCGACTCAACGGAGCGGCGCAGGAATGGTCTACGATCCGAAGCATAATAACATTGTCCTTTTTGGCGGAGACAGCGGTTCTCTTCTAAACGATACCTGGATCTGGAACGGATCGGATTGGACGAAAGTTACTCCCGGCTTATCGCCTCCTGCAAGAACTACCCTGCAGATGGCTTGGGATGGGAAGCAAGTTGTCTTGTTCGGGGGCGGAACAAACTCAGGTTCATTGAACGATACGTGGACTTGGGATGGTACGAATTGGACAGAGCGGACGCCAAGCGAGAAGCCGGGAGCACGTGAGTTTGGCGGTTTTTCGTATGATGGCACCGGCGGGGCCGTGCTGTTCGGGGGCATAAAGCAACCGGGCGCATCGCTGCTGAACGATACATGGAGGTGGAATGGAACTACATTCGAATGGGAGCAAATAACAACGGCTGTATCTCCCCCGGTTTTAGTAGCCTTTGGCATGAATTATAACAATGAGGGCCGCGTCGTGTTGTTCGGCGGGGAGTCCAGTCTAGCCCGGATCAGCGATGAAACCTGGGTATTCGACCCGGCGGCAAAGCAATGGTCTAAATCTACGGCTACTAGAACCCCGGGCGCTCGTGCGCATAATACTCTTACTTATGACGGAAGAAAGATGATCATGTTCGGAGGTTTTATACCAGACATTCAAACTTTACCAAACTATACATGGGGATTTGATTTGGGTTTGAAGCCGGGTGTAAGCACGAACGATATTAGCGTGTCCGAAGTGGACAAAATGGCTAAAGTGACTGCCCAAGTGAATAACGACGGTGGGCTTATGATTACGGATAGAGGCGTTGAATATCAAAAAGTCGGGGATGCTGACTGGACAAGAAAGCAGCTTGGAAGCGGAGCCAGTTCATTCGAGGTAAACATCGGCCCACTTGAACGGGGTACCGATTACGTAGCTAGAGCTTATGCAAGCAATGCTGTCGGCACTTCCTACGGAGATATTAAGTCTGTTACGCGATTGAAAAAAGGCGTTACCGTTGAGGCGAATGTTTCAAAAGGCGCGATTATATATGGCAGTGACAGTGAAGTGACGGTAACGGCGTTAGTGTCGGGTGGAGACGATACGCCTACAGGCAACGTAACCTTCAAGGCGGGTGAGACGGTACTCGACACGGTGCAACTTGATGAGAACGGTCAGGCATCGCTGACCATGGCTAATTTTCAGGAGCCAACCCATTACGATACTATGCATATTACCGTAGAATATAGCGGCGATACAAACTACGCTGTGGGCACTTCCAATCCGATTGACGTGAAAGTGTACAAATACATTGATTCGACATTAACGCTCACTTCCTCGGTGACGGACTCGGTATACGGGCAAGAAGTGCAGTTCACATTGGACGTGAGCCCGGAATCGACCGCCGGAGGAGCGCCAACCGGCACGGTGCAATTTAAGGAAGGCAGCACAGTGCTCGGCGAAGCTCCGGTAGAAGTGCAGCTTGATCAATCTTTCAAAGCGATTTGGAAAACAAAGGTTCTTCCAGTCGGTTCGCATCCTATTGCGGCGGAATATTCGGGGAACCTCGCAGCCGGGGGTTATCATTCAGGCAATGACACCGGCTCCGTAACCTTGACCGTCAACGAAGCAAACGTGAAGGTTGAGGTCGAGGCGTCAAAAACGAACCTCGTCTACGGCGAGCAAACCGTGCTGTCCGCGACGGTTGAAGCAGTGCCTCCCGGCAGCGGCATCCCAAGCGGCACGGTTACGTTCATGGTCAATGGATCACAGATTGGCGAACCGGTAGTCCTTGAGGAAGGCGAAGCTTCGCTGACCGTATCCGATCTTGAGCTTGGCAGCCACTCGTTCACGGCAACGTATAGCGGCAGCGAATCGTACAATGCAGGGGCCGACTCCACCGGAGTTGTGGTCACGGTCATCGAAAGCGCCGAAGCAAGGCTTAGCAATCTGGAACTGACGGACGGCAGCGGTACGCCGATTTTGCTACAGCCGACGTTCGCAGCAGAGACGAACAACTATACCGCAATCGTTCCCGGCAGCGTAACAACGGTGAATCTAAAAGGGGTAACACAGAGCGACTATGCGGAAATGACAGTGAACGGCAATCCGGTGGATTCGGGAGACATGTTGACGGACTTGCGGCTCGTACCGGGTACCAACACGATTACGATTGTCGTCAAAGCGCAAAATGGCGACGAGCTCACGTATACGGTTGTGATTACCCGGGCTTCGGCGCCAAGCTCCCCGACGGACGTTACGGCGGTGGCCGGGAACGGACAAGCAACCGTCAGCTTCACCCCGCCGATCAGTAGCGGCACCAGCCCGATCACCGGCTACACCGTAACTGCTTATCCCGGCGGAATGACGGCTACGGGGAACGGCAGTCCGATCACCGTGACGGGCCTTTCCAACGGGACGGCCTATACGTTCACCGTGACGGCAACGAATGCGGCAGGAACGTCGGCGCCTTCCGCTCCATCGTCGGCCGTTACGCCGAGCAGTCCTGGCTCGCCTTCTTGGCCGAGCAATCCGGATACCGGCAACGGGTCAACGAATCGTACGCCTGCTCCTGCGCCATCGCCCGTGGAAGTCATCACGGTTGATGTCGAGGATTCCGGATCCGCATCCGGAGGCGTTGTCGCTAAGGCTGTGATCGAGCGGACGAAGAAACAGGACGGCACGAAAAAAGACGCTGTCAAATTCACGCCAGAGCAAGCGAAAAAAACGGTCGACAGCATCGTTTCGGCCGGTTCATCGTCGGCAAGCATCGTTATACCGGATTCGAAGGACGAGGTATCCGAGCTGAACGTTACGATGCCGAAAGACTCGGTTGGCATTGTGTCCGGGGCGAGCATTGACTTGGGCATCGTAACGGACAATGTGAAGGTGCGGATTCCGAACGAATCGCTGCGCGGCTTCACAGAGGACTTGTATTTCCGGTTCGTCCCGGTGAAAGAAGAATCGAAGAAACAGGAGATCGAAGAGCGCGCCAACCAAGAGGTGGTCGTCAAAGTGGTGGTGGGCGATCAAGAGGTAAGGGCAATCGGCCGTCCGATGACGATCGAAACGAACATGCAAAACCGCGAAGTTACATTGGTTATGCCGATTGTAGGGGACAAATTAACGGAAGCGGAAATGAATAGCTTAGCAATCTATATCGAGCATAGCGACGGGACGAAGGAGCTGCTGAAGGGCGTTCTTGTATCGTATAACGATAAAGGCGTTAGGGGGCTTCAATTTACGGTCCATAAATTCAGCACATTTACACTCGTGCGTATGCCGGCCGAACAGCATAAAGCGTACATCAAAGGTTATAAAGACGGCAGCTTTAAACCGGACAACAACATTTCCCGTGCGGAAATGGCGGCGATCTTGTCGAGAGTCGTCAAAAAAGATACTGTTGCCGCAGATGTATCCTACAGCGACGTGACGGAAACGTACTGGGCCAAAGACGCAATTTACCAAGCAACTGCTATGGGCTTGATGCAAGGTTATCCCGGCGGAGCTTTTGGCGGGCAGCAATCGATAACCCGCGCCGAGATGGCTAAGCTTATCTCGCTGCTTATAAGCGATGATAAGCCGGCTGGAGCAGGCTTTACGGATATTGCGGGCCATTGGGCCAAGGAATACGTCGTCAAGGCGCAAGCAGCGGGAATCATTACCGGTTACGAGGACGGGACATTCCGGCCCGATCAACCGCTGACGCGTGCCGAAGCGGTGACGATCATCAACAAGGTGCTTGGACGGGTTCCGTCTGCGGAAGCTCCCGAATCACCGTGGAAAGACGTTCCTGCGACATACTGGGCGTTGGCCGATATCGTGGAGGCGTCCGTAGATCATTAATACGAAGGAAGCAACATTGGAAGCTCGTACCGGAGAGGTACGGGCTTCCTTATTTTTTTGAAGACGATGGCGACGATCTGAATAATTCTTAACTTTTGTTAAGAAAAGCTTCAGCGGTCGTTAAGCGATTGGCAACTAAACCGTTAAGGAGTCTCTTCTATACTGTAGTCAAGTATGGAGGAGGTTGTTTATCGAAATGAAAGTACTAGGAAAAAATCAGATCGTGATGATCGCATTGGCATGCATTTTTATTATCGCTGCATTTCTGCGAATCAACTTTATCGGATCGGTGTCGCATAACGTATCTCATGACAGCAAATATTACGACGAGATGACGAAGCGCATGCTGGAGAAAGGCGTGTATGCGTATAAAGAGGAAGTATCGAACGCACGCGTAACTCCGGGGTTTCCTTTAATTATGGCCGCTGTATACAAAATCGTCGACTACAAGAACAACGATCCGTTCCCGTATATCCGATATCTTAACGTGGCCTTAAGTTTAATCAGCCTTTATTTGATTTATCGCATCGCGCGCAAGCTGGCGGGCATATGGGTCGGCGTGACCGCCGCGTTCGTCGCGGCCATCTATCCCCCGTTCACATGGGCGAATGGAGCCATTCTTACCGAAGTACCGGCCAATTTCTGCTTTCTGGCATACTTATACTGGCAGCTTCGCGCCTTGGAGACGAAGAAGCGGTGGGATGCGCTAATCGCTGGTGCGCTGCTTGGTGCGACCGCGCTCATCCGCCCGGAATTTCTGCCGGTCGTCGTGCCGGTTTATGTGTTCCACTGGTTATGGCACCGCAGGCTTGAATCGTTCAAGCTGCTGCTGTGCAGCTTGCTCGGCATCGCCATCGTCATGTCGCCGTGGTGGATACGCAACCTTGTGACATTGAACGAAGTTGTCCTCACCGCTACGCAGACCAACCCGTTTGCGGCAGGTACATATCCTGATAAAAACTATGACGACGGCCTTGTCGATCGCAAAGGGAAAACGCAGGATCAAGTGGCGATGGAGCGATTGAAGGTAGGTTTTACCGAACATACGTGGACGTTCGTCAAATGGTATACGATCGGCAAGCTCGATTATACGTATTCGAGAATGTTTTTTGGCAGTGGCCATAAGCCGATGTTTAAAGTGATTCCGCTCGGCCATCAATTTCATACGATGATCATATGGAGCGGGCTGCTTGGACTGATCTTGGTTTACCGCCGCTGGCGTCAGCCGCTTACCGTACTTGCCGTCATCATTACCGTCATGTCGATGATTCGGCTTCTGTTCGTGCCGGAATACCGCTACAACTTCGTCATGATGCCGCTGATCGTCATAATGTCTTGCTGGGTCGCGGTGCGGGCGGGACGATGGGTTTTCAACAAAATGCGCGAATACGAAGCGAAGCATTCCGAAGCGGCTGATCTCGCAGTCGGCGGCGGAGCGGAGCTAGGAGCGAGCTTGCCTGAGTCGGCTGATGCAAGCGCAAGTCTAGTCGCGGCAGCAGCCGAAGTTGACGATGGTGTGGAGCCGGGTACAGATACAGCCGCGAAGGAGCGGAACCATGCAACATGACATACATCCGGGAGGTGGCGAGATGGCACGTCTGCGAGGCTTGATGCCCGTTATTATTGCGATCGGTGCGGTGACTGTCGTGCTGGTTGCGCTGTTGTTCGGAGCGATTGGCTTCCTGAAGCAGCAGAAGGCGCCGAACCCAGGCGCAATGCCTGCGCCGGCGCCGCAGCCGGTACCGATCGAGCGGCCCGAAAAGCCGGTGTATTACAGCAATAAGGTGAACGTACTCATGTATCATCATTTGGAGCTAAAGCCGCCGAACAAGTCCATCATTACGCCGCAGCTGCTCGACGACCAGCTGGATGCGATGCTGGAGAACGGCTTCAACATCATTACGATGGACCAATACGCCGATTTTATGCTTCGCGGCAAGCCGGTGCCCGACAATGCCGTGCTGCTGACCTTCGACGACGGATATGCCAGTTTCTATGAATTGGCGTATCCCGTCTTAACGAAGCACAAGGTCACGGCAACCGATTTTATTATGGCGGGTACGATCGAAAACGACAAACATCACGGCTATAAAAAGCTGACTTGGGATCAGATGCGCGAAATGATGCAGAACGGCCACCGGTTCATGAACCATACGTTCGATTCCCATCAATACGCGGCGATTGACGCGCAGGGACATACCCGGCCGATGCTGGCGAGCAAAATTTATATGGAGCGGGAGAAACGGGGCGAACGGACGGACGAATACATCCGGCGGATCTCGACCGACCTCCGGGAGGCGGAGAAGCTGCTCCGGGAGCAGCTTGGCAACACGTACGGCGTGCTTGCTTTTCCGTACGGCGTCTATAACAAGGAAGTGCTTCAGGCAGCGAAGGAGGCGGGAATCGAGTTATTCCTGACGATCAGGCCGGGCATTAACACAAGGGAACAGAAGGTGGGCTACCGTATTAACGCAGGCAACCAAAACATAACTCCGGCCAAATTGATCGAATCATTGAAAAAAACGGCTGCCGAAGCGGAGTCTAACGATAAAACAAAACATTAAGCTGCAGTTGATTATATGGAGAAACAAGGGAATGAAAAAAAAGATTACTGTATGCAGCGTTGCTATCCTGTTAATTTTAGGGATAATATTAAGAATTTACGCTATGGATTGGAATAAGGAACTAGCGGGAGATGAAATTGGATATGATAAGATGGTACGACAACTCATTGAAACAGGAACTTTTGGATATGCCCCTTATTCTTATTCCAAGGAACCAAATGCATTTACCACTCCGGGATACCCATTATTCTTATCCAGTATCTATCTTTTATTTGGCTATCATGATTCTGCCCCAATATTTGAAATTCAAATTATACAATTATTACTTCAAATACTGAGCGCATTGGTTCTGTATTTCATATCTGAACAGTTATTTTCAAAGGTCACCGTGTCAATTATCGCGATGTCAGTTTATTTATTCCATCCTACTTTTATTTTATCTCCTTCATTTTTATTAACTGAGTCGCTATATGAATTTATATTCATGTTATTTACATATATGTTGCTTATTGTTTTTAGAAAAGAAAGCTCCATTCAACATCTAGTATTGGGATTCGTATTTGGAGTTGTTGTTCTTATTAGACCGGCGATATTTCCATTTATTATCATATATTTTGTTTATAGTTGGGTGGTTTATAAAGCAAAGGGAAAACACGTTTTCATGAAACGAATATCCATGTTTATCATTGGATTTATTGTGGTTATGTCCCCGTGGTGGATACGTAATTATATAACGCTTAACAAGGTTGTTCTTCTTGCGGAGCAAGGTGGTAATCCGTTATTATGGGGGACGTTTCCATATAACTCGAATCCAAAAATTAATGTAAGTATTGCGCCGGCGGAAATGGGGGAAAGAGCACTTTCACGAATTATTGAAGGTTTTAAAAGTCAACCGCTATATTATGCAGGCTGGTATACATGGGGAAAAACATGGTACCTTATAAAAGATATTTGGCCCGGGAATCATTATATTTCTAGAAATACGATTTCAAAAATACTCCACTATGCTATTATTTTCTTTGGGGCAATCGGACTAATTTTTATGTTATTAAGTAAGGAGAAAAAAAGGTCTTTAATGGTTCTTATAGTCGCATTAGCGCTAATTAGTTTTGTGATTTATTTGCCATTTGCTCCTACACCAAGATATTTCTACTCCAGTATTCCATTTTTCATACTTGGGGCAGGGTACCTAATAGGGTTACTGATGAAAATAACCAAAATGGAATTAAACAAGTTTATAGGTAAAAAAATACCCTTATCGAAGTAGAAGCCACTAGGCTTCTATTTTTATTTGAGATTTCGAATCCTATGCAAAAATAGCCCTCCCCGCGTTGCTACCGGCAGCCGGGAAGAGCTATTGCATTTGATCGGGTCAGCCGTTTGAATCGGCTTGCCTTATTGCGCGCCTTGTGAAACGCCGGAGCCTTCACTTCTGCGCATCCGAAGTTTTCCTTGGTGCTTGGAGTCGATAATTTGATCCAGATGCTCGCTAAACTGCTTTTTGCGCTCATCCATTCTTTTGTTGAACGACGCCGTCATCGCCTGCTTCAGGCTATCGCGCGAAACGCCTTGCTCCGTGGCGATTTGCGCCAGTGTTTTGCCGGATTGCAGCTTCTGCTGCAGCGTTGCTTCATCGAGCTTAAGCACCTTCAGCACGTCATCGCCGATGCCTCTTTTATACCCGCCATGGCGGCCTTTGTCCATGTAACCCGGATGCTCCGATTGGATGCCTCCCACCGAAGCGGCACTAGCGCCAATCGGGATCATGACGGCTAACGCGGTCGTTAGGCCAAGCGCTTTTACAAACTTGTTCATTGTGTAACCTCCTGTGTAGGGTGTGAGATTCGCCTCTACCAGTATTGCCCTTTTTCATCAAATTTAGATAAACCGAACCTTAAAGAAAGCTGAAAATAAACTAAAATTTTGTCGATGGCCGTCGGTCTTCCCTATTTTTGACGGATGGAGGGCGGTTGACATCGATGGCGCACAGCAGTATGATCTAATTGTTAATACTTTTAACTATTAATATTTTGAACTAAAAATACAGCGAGGTGGTGCTTGGAGCCTATGAAGGAGAAAGAAGAATTAGCCAAGCTGCTATCGGCGATGTCCTACAAATTCGTCGTCGCATACGGCAAAATACTTGATAGCGATTTGTCGGGATCGCAAGTCTATATGATGCAATTGCTGCAGACGGAAGGGCCGAAGAAAAGCTCGGAGCTTGCGGAGCTGCTGGAAATTAGCCTGCCTGCGATTACGAATCTGGCGGGAAAGCTCGTGCGCAAAGGGTATATCGAGCGTAACATTCCGGAGCACGACCGCCGGGTGACCATGCTGCAAATCACGGCCAAGGGCAACGAGGTGCTCGAGAAGACAAACGACAAATACGCGACCTTAACGGACACGTTATGGAGCGGTTTTACTCAGGATGAACTAAGCCAACTGCTAAATTTCAATAAACGTATGTTCCAGAATCTAATCGAACAACCTAAGGAGTGAACGATGATGACACAAACAGTGCAAACGGCAGTCATTACGGGAGCGGGCAGCGGAATGGGACGCGCAACCAGCTTGAAGCTGGCCGAAGCGGGAATGAACTTGGTGCTTGTCGATTTCAACGAGAAATCGGGTGCGGAGACGCTTGAATTGGTAAAGGGAAAAGGCGTGGAAGCGATTTTCGTCCAAGCGAACGTATCGGTGAGCGCCGACGTGCAGAACTACGTGAACAAAGCGGTCGAAGCATTCGGCCGGATCGATGTATTTTTCAATAATGCCGGTATTATTCAAAAACCTTATCTGCTGTCCGACATTCCGGAGGACGAATTCGATCGTGTCGTTGCGGTTAACCTGAAAGGCGTATTCCTTGGCCTGAAATATGTGCTGAAAGTGATGGAAGCGCAAGGCTCCGGATCGATCATCAATACGGCTTCCACCGCAGGACTAAAAAGCGAGCACAGCGTGTCGGTATATTCCGCGACGAAGCATGGCGTTGTCGGTTTGACCAAAGGCGCAGCGATCGAATATGCCAAAAAAGGGATCCGCGTCAACGCGGTATGTCCGGGCGGCGTCATGACGAACCTCGTTGCCGGTTTCGAGCAGAACGTCAAGGAAACGGGTAACGTGCCGGAAATCCAATTTCCGCGCATGGGCCGTATGGCGGATGCAGACGAAATCGCGAACGTAGTCGCGTTCCTGGCATCGCCGGGTTCCAGCTATATGACCGGCTCCATCGTCACCGTCGACGGCGGTCTGACGCTGTAATCCAACATCCCGGTAAGTTCAGGCTATAAATGGGGCAAGGAAAAGGGCTTTGCTTCTGTCTATCCGACAGAGGCAAGGCCCTTTTTCACGTTTCGTATGTGTCTAACCTAATTTCTTTTCCTTAAGATTGAGTCTCTGTCGTCTGTGTAGATTGTTTTTCTTCTTGCTTTTCCGCACGCTCAAACTTGCGGCCGCGCTCGCCGCGTTCGACGTGTTTAAAGCCTTTGCCGTTCACCATTTTCTCCGCGATATTGACAGCATCGGCTTTGAGCTTATCGGCTTGCTCCTGCGTCATGTTGCCGTCTTTGACCGCTTGATCGATGTTGCTGATCATCGCTGTTTTCTGCGCATCGATCAACTTCTGAACGTCGACGTTTTTCTCTTTGGCGATATCGGCCAGCGATTTGCCGGAAGAGAGCTTCGTTTTCAGCTCATCGGCCGTAAGGCCAAGCAGCTTGGCTGCCTCGGTCAAGTCTTGTTTCATGCCGAAGCCGAATTTGTCGCCTTTCTCGAACTTCCCGTCAACCATGTTGTCCAAGTTGCTGGCGAATTGTTTTTTTTGCTCGTCCAGTGTTTTGTTAAACGCATTGGTTAACGTTTGCTTCAGCTTGTCGCGTGAAACGCCCTGCTCCTCTGCAACTTGCGCCAACGTTTTGCCGGACGACAGCTTCTCTTGCAGCGTCTTCCGGTCCAGCTTCAGCAAGTCGAGCACCTCTTGGCTGACGGCTTCTTTATGTCCGAACATACCGTGTTTGCCTTTTTCTTGAATTATCGTTTGCTGTTTTGCGTCCCCGGCCGAAGAACCCGTCGTGCTGCTGGCAGCGTAAGCGCCGAGCGGGATCATTACCGCAAGTGCGGTTGTAATTCCAAGGGCTTTTGCTAATTTGTTCATCTACATTCCTCCGTTTCGGATCTTTGTGTGCATCGCACAAGCCCATTATTGACCCCGCTCCTTAAACGAAGGTGAAAGATTGCTTAAAGAACGATGAAGACAAACTGAAAGTTTGCTGAATGAGAGAGGGTTATCAAGAGGATTCGACTTCGTTAGGTTTGTCTCTACAAATGATTCCAAAAAGCGTGCAGTTCGACTATAATTAAAAATAGTTATTATTTCCAAGTGGGAGTGGTTGAACTTATGTTTCGGGTAAAAGCGTTATTGACATTGGCTGGATTTATATTGGGCATTGCCGGCGGTATCGGCATTATGCTGAACGATCAAGCTTCGGATTCGATCCGGCAGGCGATCGGCGCGTCCGCGACAAGCAATGCCATCGGATTCGACATGTCGAATATCCAGGGCATGGACCTGGAGACGGCGTTAATGGCCGTTCAGAGCAATAGGGCGAATCTACTTGATCAACAGCTGAGAGATCAAATCAATCAGGTTCAAGCGCGCAACGAGATGATCAGCAAGCTGAGTACGCTTCTCGGAAGGCTTCAGCAGCTTCGGCCGGGGAATGGCTCTGCGGCGCTGCCCGCGGAATTGCGTCTCGAATTGACGAATGCCGGCGTTAAATTGCCTGCGGCCGAAGTTTTGAAGGGCGAGGAATGGACAAGCCTGATGACGGAGCTGAAAACGAAGATCGACGGCATTTCCAGCAATCAACAGATGGACATGCTTCGATTGCAGAGCTTGTCCAACAAACGGAACGAAGCGTTCGATGTCATGACCAATTTCATTAAGAAAATGCAAGATTCCCGCTCGTCGATCATCGGCAATATGCGATAATTCGGTTCTAGATGGAGCGTCATGCGATGTCCGTATCCACTTATGAATATTTTCTGAACCACCCGTTGTTCCATGGCGTGCCGCGGGAGCAATTGCAGGAAGCGGCCGGTTTGCTGAAACCGGCTTTTTTTGCTCCGAAGACATGGCTCATGCGAGAGGGCGAGTTTGCCGAAGAATGCTTCCTGCTGCTTGAGGGCAAAGTGCAGGTCAGCTCCCGCAACCTGGTCGGGGAGCAGGTGCTGCTTACGGAGCTTGCGGCCGGGGAGCTTGTCGGCGAAATGGCGTTATTGCGGAACGATCGGCGAAGCGCAAGCGTGCAAGCCGCATCGGAAGTGAGGGCGCTGCGCATCGACCGCGACGCATTTGCGAGGTTGTCGGCAATAAGTCCGTTATTTTACGAAAGCTTATCTTATACGGCGGAAATTCGCATGATTCATGCTTTGCTGCAGAAGGCCTCCATCTGGTCGGCCATCCCGGAATCGGAGCTTCGGGGGCTCGCGGAAATTTCGGTGCGGGATCAAGTTGCAGCCGGGGAAACGATTATACGGGCCGGCGAATCGTCGAGTGTTTTTTACATGGTACTGGACGGCCGGTTTGAAGTGTTCCGAGAGGACAAGCGTTCCGCCTTGCTGCGCAAGGGTGATTTTTTCGGCGAAGTATCCCTGCTGACCGGCGTGGCGGAGGAGCAGACGATCGTCGCGGCAACCGACGGGGAGCTTCTGCTTATGGCGGAGGATGAGTTTCATTCGATCCTGGCGTATTACCCGCCGGTCAAACAGCAGTTTGCCGAAGTCATGCGCATCCGGAGACCCGACTTGGCCGTTACCGATGCAAGCGGAGTGGCTGCAGACGAAAATATCGCTACCGTTGGCGGGATGGAGGCGGCGGCGGTGAAGCAAGCGCCGATAGCCGGGCGCAAGCGGGATTCATGGATGAATGTGCTGCTGCTGTCGGCGGGAGCATTTATTTTGCTGAGCTTGCTTGCCGTTGTGATGAAAGGAAATTCGGCGGTCATTACCGCTTCGCTGATCGTTGGAGGTTTGGTTGGCCCGATTACGTTCGTTTCCGTTATTCGGGATGCGCAGCTTCTTGGTTTTCAGGCGAGGAGGCTGGCCATAACGTTTATTGTTTCGGGAGGAATCGCGGTGCCTTTGGCCTGGGTGCTGGAACGCTGGCTGCTTGTCGGCGGAGGCATATCTCCCGAATCGCTTCGGATCGTTACCGTGCCTCTTGTCATCGGCGTTGTAGAGGAAGTATCGAAGCTGTTGTTTGTTATCGCATTGCTTCGCGTGCGGCGCATGCGCTTTCTGATGGACGCCATCGTATTCGGGGCGGCTGCCGGCATGGGCTTTGCTGCGCTGGAGAGCGCCTATTACGGATGGATGCACCTTGAACAGAACTCGGCTTGGCAAATGCTTGCGGTGTTATGGACGCGCACGCTGCTGTCGCCGTTCGGCCACGGCACATGGACGGCGATCGCCGCTGCCGGCGTATGGTACGGGCTGACGGTGCACGGCAAACGCGGGGAGGCTGCGGGAAGCGGACGGATCCGCAAGTGGGCCGTTTCCGCGACTCTGGTGCTGGCGGCGATTCTGCTGCACGCCTGCTGGGACTTCCAGCCTTGGAGCGGCTGGGTTAGGCTGGCGTGGATGGGCGCAATCGGCTGCGGCGGGCTGCTGCTGCTGCTCCTGCTTATCCGGCGCGGCACGGACGAGGAGCGGCGCTCGCTGGCCGCGCTGAATCCGCCGCGGCAGATGAGGCTGCGGCAGGAGGATGCGGAGCAGCCGGGCGGCGATTTGCTCTGTGCCGCTTGCGGCACCTATTCGCCGCGCGGCGCCTCGTATTGCCCCCGCTGCGGCCAGGCGCTGCTGCTGGAGGGGGACAGCGGGTAGCTCCCGCTAGGGCCAATGGGCCTCGCGCGCCCCGTGGCTATCCGGGGCTTCACCGCCGCTGCGCTTGCTGTTCCGGACGCGTGGACGTGCCGTCCCGGACGCAGGCTTGTGCTAATTTTGAAGGTTCTCATGACGATTCAGAAAAAAGTTTCTTAATTTCAGAAACAATTTTCTATCTTTCGTCGGAAAAATGGGCTATTGAGCCGAATTCAGAAAAAATTTTCTGATTTTAGCCAAAATTTTCTGTATTTCAGAAAATCTTTTCTGAATCCTTGATTGAGCTTGAGGATTTTAGGGATTTTCAGAAACTTTCGGCTGAATTTCAGCCAAAAGTTTCTGAATGACTGCAAGGATAAACCTCCGGGGAGGTCCTTCATTATGTCGCCGGAGCCAGAGAGGGACATTGCAAAGAAACTGGCTAAAGGCTAAGAAATTCTCGCAAACCTCGCAAACCTCGCAAACCTCGCAAACCTCGCAAACCTCGCAAACCTCGCAAACCTCGTAAACCTCGTAAACCTCGCAAACCTCGTAAACCTCGTAAACCTCGTAAACCCGATGCCCCCCACGAACCCCACCAGCCAAAGCTTCCTTTTTGAAAATGCTGCATTGTATGCAACAACCGCCCTTCGAGCCGGCTAAAAAATTTATCCCGCCCCCTTTACAGACCGACCGACGGTATGTATACTAAATTCATATAAACCGACCGACGGTATGCCAAAGAAGATGGACGGTATGCTTAAGAGGGAAACGGGTTGTTGGCAAACGAAACGATACGTTGATGAACGAAAAACGACGGTTGGTAAAAAACAAAACCAAGGAGAGATGAAACGATGACACAGCAACAATGGGATTTGATCGGTTATGGCGTATGGGCGCTCATCATTTGGATGACGCTCAAGCAATTCATGCAAACGCGCAAGGAAGTGAAAGGGACGGGGCTTCGCATCTTGCTCGGCGACTGGCTGATGTTCGCGCCGCTGCCATGGATCGTGTATTGCATGGCCAGCCGGGCGACGATGGAGCAGCTTGAATGGGCGATCGGAATCGGCCTCGGGCTGTCCATACCTTACATTTTGACTTCCAAGTTTATTCAAAGGCCCGACGGCAAAATCCAATTCAAGTCGAACGTCCTATTCTACGTTTTCTTGTTCGGTTTTCCGTATGTCCGCTATTTGATCCGCGACCGCGTATTCCACGAGCATCCGATTTTGACCGCGAATCACCGGCCGGATATCGAACTGATGCTTGCCGAATATATCACAGTATTGATTGTGTATACCTTCGTTTGGCGTTTATTCATGTACCTGCAATACAAACGGACGGCACAACGCGCCGCCGCCGTTGCGATTGAAGCTTAAGGAGGCTATAACGATGACGAATTTACTTATTGGGGCACTGATTCTGCTCATTATTATCCGCAGCCAGCTCGTCGCCAAACCGCTGAAACGAAGCGCTTATACGCTTCCGCTGCTGCTTCTGCTGTTCGCCGTTTATGCCTCTCAGCAGGCTAACGTCCAAGTGGGCGAAGGGATCTCGCTTGCGATTTGCGTAGTGCTGGGCGCGGTCGTCGGACTCATTCAGGGCCGCCTCATCCATGTGTACTCGGAAAACGGCATCTGGTGGTCTGCAGGCTCATGGTTGACGCTGCTTATCTGGCTGGCATCGGTTCCGATCCGCTTTGGCGTCAAATACGGCATCATGGAACTATTCGACATCCCGACGCAATTGACCGGCAGCAACGCCTACGTCCCGTTCTTGTATTCGATCGCAGGCATTTTGCTGGGCAAAGCCGTCATGCTTACGATTCGTTACCCGAACCAAATGCTCGCCGCAGCAAGCGGCGAATACCGCAGAAGAAGGAGAGTTTTGTAAAATGAACCCGCGCATCAAATCGCCTTTTGGCCGAATCGCCGTTGCGATCGTCTGCAATATCGCCATCCTGCTGCTTATTATGCTGCCCGTCGTGCTTACCGGGTCGCTGGATTACGTTCTCGATCATTATGGGATCGAGTCCGCGATGAACATTCTGATCGGCGTCGTCGCCACGACGGTGACGCTGGCCGTTTACCGCTATATTGACCGCGGTCGGATCGGCGCGTTCTCGCTGCGGTTGCGCCGCAAAGATATCCTGTTCTCGCTTGGTGCTTTCGCCATTACATCTGTGTCGGCTTTGACCGCGTTATGGCTGATGCATCGAAACGGCGGCTTGAACGTCGGCTTCGACGCGAACAGGGTTCTGACGCCATCGTACATCTCGCTTGCGCTATTCGCTCTCATCGCTTGGGTGTTCGCCGCGATGCAGGAGGAAGCGTTGTCCCGCGGGTATATGCTCGCCAATTTGCACCGGTACGGCATCGTCAAAGCGATCCTCATTTCGTCGGTCTTATTCTTCGTCGTACATCTTCCGTTCCGCGGATTCGAGACATACCACGCAATTAGCATCGTGCTCGGCGGCATCGTGTATGCGTATATGTACATCAAGTCGGGATCGCTGTTTGTTTCCGCTATCGCCCACGGCATTTACGATTATGTGGACGGTCTTGTCTTTAACGTGAGCGACGCTTCTTTATTCATCCTCCGTGACTCATTGTCGATGAGCGACAAGCTGCCCTATAAGCTAACGCTCGCCGCGCTGCTGTTGCTGTTCACGTATCTTGTTTACGGAAGAAACGGATTGTGGACGCCGGCCGCAACACTTAAGTCCCGCTGGGAAACACGTACTTTTTTCTAAATAAGAAAGTGGCGCTAGTCCGTTATCCTTGACGGGCTTGACCATACCGACGGTTGGTATACAATAGAGAGAAGAAGGTTAGATCTATAAATATGATGTTGTTCAGACAACTCCATCGACGACGAAATCGATGAACCAAAGGGAGGCATAAGCCATGTCCGATTCGGGGAGCCGAAGCGCAAGTTTCCAGCTCATACTGGAAACCGCGGAACAATTGATTGCGGAGAAAGGCTGCCGCCAGACGACGCTGCAGGACATCATCGACCGATCCGGCTTATCGAAAGGCGCCATATATCATTATGTATCAGGGAAGGACGAGCTGTTCGGGCTGATCTTGAAGTCCAAGATGGAAGTGATGAACGGCAAGTTCAACGAGGTTGTCGCGGGAGCTGCCGCAGGAGACGCCGTGCAGCCGATCCGGACGATATCCCAAGGCATGGTGGATCGAACGAATGAACAAGAGGTTTCCAATAAAATATTTACGTATTTGCTCAGCCAAATCGACAATCCGAAAATCGCGACGATCTTAAAAGACGTCTACGAGTTCTCCTTGCAGACGGCGAGCAGATGGATTGAAACGGGGCAGCAGGCGGGAGCGATTCCGCCTGCTGTCGACGCGCAGAAAATGGCCGCGATCTTCATGGTATTCACATACGGATTGCGCGTGCACAACGTCATTGCCAAGGATGTCGGCGGCGCGATCGAATTCGAGGATATTTTCCGCCTAATCTTCCGCACGCTTCAATAGCTGCCGGAGTCGAGCATTTTCTGATAGTAGACGACATCGAGCAGCCGCCCGAACTTAACGCCGACTTCGCGCAGGTGAGCGCACTGGACGTAGCCTTTTTTCTGGCACAGCTTGATGCTTCCGATATTCTCGCCGCAGATGCTGGCGATCAGTACGTGGATGCCGCGCTCCCGGGCAATCGATTCAAGATAGTCGAAGGCGATGCCGCCAAGACCCCGGTTCGTGAGATCGTGCCGCAAGTATAACGCCACTTCCGCCGTCCGGGCGTAAGCTTCGCGTTTGTGGTAGGGCTGCAATATACAATAGCCGCACACGGTGTCTTCGTCCAGAATGACGAATGCCTCGTAGCGGCTATTGTCAAAAAACACGATCTGGCGCATCTCGTCGGCAGTCAGCGGGTGGAGATGGAACGTTGCGGTCGAATGCTCGACATAATAATTGTAAATGTCCAGTACGGCAGGGACATACTGTTCTTCCATGGATAGAAACCGGTATGAGGTCATACAAAGTTCTCCTTGTTCAGCTTATTCGTGTGGATTCCAATATTTTAGCATAAGAAGATTCGGTTTAACGATAGTGAAAATATGACAAGCACGCATAAAAGCGACAGGTTGACGGGTTAACAACAACATTGAACTGCGGAGTGGATCGAACGTGAAGATCAAGGAGAATGCCCGGCGGCGGTCGGTCGCGATGGGGATTGTGTTTACGATTGTATGGAACGGCTTCGTGCCGTATGGGGCGTACATGCTGCTCAAGCCGCATATGCCAAGTCTGGCGGCGCTGCTTCTGGCTACGCTGCTGCCGCTCACCGAGAATATCGCCAGCTTCCTCAAGCGGCGCAAGCTGGATGCGTTCGGAGCGATCATGCTCGGGACGTTCGCTTTGGCCGCAGGGCTTGCGGCGCTCGGCGGAAGCGAAAGGCTGATTCTCATTCGCGAATCGTTCGTGACCGGGGCGGTAGGGGCGCTGTTCCTGCTGTCGCTTAGCTTTCGAAGGCCGCTGATCTTCCATCTTGCCGGGCGCTTCGTCCCCCAGAAGAGCGTGGCTGCGTATGAGGAACGGTGGACCCACCCGTACATCCGGTTCGTGTTCCGGTTCATGACTGTCGTATGGGGGGCGGCGCTCCTTGGCGAATCCGCGCTTCGTACCGTGCTGGTCGTGGAGCTGCCGACGGAGCAATTCCTGGCCTTATCGAATCCCGTGCTTTACGGCATATTGGTTGCCACGATCGGCTGGACGTACCTATACCGCAAGCATGCCATGCGCAAATTTGCGCAAATGCAATCGTAGCATACAGTGTGCGTCATGATTGCAGCAGGATGGACGCATAAACGAGGCGCGGATCAGGACGGCATAAACCGCTTATCCTTCACGGGGATGTACAGTTCCACTTCGCAGTAGTTCTCCGAGGCAAGTTCCATATCGATCCGCTCGAAGAAGAACGTGTCCGCGATTTCGCGGTCCGCGCCGTTCAACCAAGTTTCATTGATGTAGGCCCAAATCTCCTTCAGGTGATGATAAGTCAGCTCCCGCGGATGGAATCGGCCGATATATTGGAATACGGCATACCGGTGAGGGGCGACCTTTTCGCTGCTCAGCCCTTCCGGCAGCCGGCTCGCATCGGTTACCTCGATGGAGGGCATATAGCTATTGGAGCCCGGATCGCCTTGAATCCACCTCGTAAACCCGATATACGTATCGGGGCGTACGGGGTTTTTTATTTCATGGCGGCGATGGTAAAAAAAGTCGTTCCCGGCCGCATTGGCCGTATTGTGGTTATAATTCTCCTCCGGAGAAAAACGATGGCGGACGCCAGCCACGATAAAAGCTGTTTTCACCACATAGTGAGGCTTAAAAATAATGCCGTCCTCCAAAGCTTTCAGCTGCGAGATATCGATTGGGGGAGTTATTCGAACCGAGTAGCTGCCTTTTTTGAATTTGAAAGGAGTTACGCCGAATTCGCTTGTGAATGCATGAATATAAGATTGTTCGAAATCAAAGCCGCATTCCAAGGCGATATCCAGTATCGTCATGCCGGTATGCAACAGCCGGTCGAGGCTGGAAGCCAGCCTTCGCGCGCGGACGTAATCCATGAGGGGGCGTTCCGCCGCCGCGCTCATGATCCGGTGCAGATGATATTTCGACAGGTTGACTTCGGCGGCGATTTCATCCAGCGTAATTTTCCGGTGAACGTTACGTTCGATAAAGTCGACTGCAGTCTTTATGCTGTCCAGCCATATATTCTTCATGGGCGTCGCGGCCTCCTCGTGTTGTGAGCAAGATCGATTCATTTTTGACGGTATCCGGTTAGTACAATAGTAGCGTAGATGAAAAATAGGGATGGAGTGATGACCATGAATTTACGTGAACTAGCCGAACGAATCGCATCCGGTACGTTAAAGGAAACATTCAAGAGCGATTTTCCCGACGATGCGGTCGCGCGCCTGCAAGAAATGAGCGCCGATGAAATCGAACGGCAGCTGGAGCAAGTGATTCAAATTCCGCTGAATTTGTCGAAGCCGGCAAGCTACGAGCTGTATCAGCTTTATTATATGGTGTCCTGGCAGCAGATTTTTGCCAAGCTGAAGCTTCCGGCCGATGCCGAAGTATTCGAAATCGCCGCCGGCGACACCGCTCATGTTCCGAAAGCGCTGGACGCTTATTCCGAAAGCGCAAGCTATGTCACCGCCAATTTGAATAAAGCGCTGACGGAGCGGTTTATCGACAAAACGGAGGAATTGAACATCGGTGTCCGGGTTATTGAAGACGACGGCGTCCGGATATTGGACTATGTGCCCGAAGGTACGGTGGATGTCGTCGCCTTTCACCATGCGGTCAACGATATCGTGCAGACGATCCTGTCGGGCGTAGAAGGCATCGATACAGTGGGCAGCGACTGGTGGTCGATTGAGCCGCAGATGCTGAGGGCCGTCATGGCTTACCATGAACGCGGCGATTTAAAAGAAGCCGTCTACGGCGATTTCATCCGCATTATCGAGACGTGCGCCAAGCTGCTGAAGCCGGGCGGTTACATGGTTTTCGATAACTGTACGTTCGAAGGTTACGAGGAAATCGGATATTCCACCTCGTTCCACAGCGCCTATATCGAGCTGACGCGACAGTGGGTTCAAGAAGCCGATCTCGGCCTAACGGAAATCCGCCTGGATGGCTACGACAGCGCGCATTGGTGGCTCATCCTGCGCAAAGCTTAACCGTCAGCCGTCCAATCGCATTCTACCACCGGATATCGAACGTTCCGGATAACATGCCGGCCTTCATCTCGTTTGCGATGCGGCCGGCTTCTTCAGGGTCGTCGGTAATGATCCCGTCGACGCCCATGCCGAAAAATTTCTCCATATCCGCCGTTTCGTTGACCGTCCAGACAAAAATCGATTTTCCGTACCGCCTTGCCTCCGCAACGACCGATTCGCTTACCCAATATTGCTCCATCACGATAAAATCGGCTTGAATCTTCTCCAGCTCGGGGATTCCCGCAAACACGATATAGCCGACGCGCAGCCGCGGTTCTTTCGTTCGAACCTGCTGCACGATTTCGTAATCCAGCGACTGTACGACACATTCGTCGATGAAGTTGTTTTCTCGGATCGTCTGAATGAATTTATCGACGAGACGGCGTTCATGTCCGTGAGTTTTGAGCTCGATATTCAGCTTGATTTTCCCTCTGGCGGCGTTGATGAAATCGTCCAAGCTGCCGATTTTGCCCCGGAAATCCCCTTGTTCGATCGTCAGCTTCCTCAATTCATCCATCGTCAGATCATACACATCGGCATTCACGCCCGCTAATCTTTTTAAGTTGGTGTCGTGGATGACGGCAAGCTGCCCGTCCTTCGTTTCCAGAATGTCGATTTCCGCAAAATCCGCCTTTGCCTCGATAGCTCCCTGAACCGCCTCCAGCGTGTTCTCCGCTCCTTTGGCGATATAGCCGCGGTGCGCCATAACCTTCGGTTTGGCGCCTTCCGGCTGCACGTTGCCGACGGCGGGAATAAGGACAAGCGCCGTTGCGACCGCCGTAATGGCGACGAGCGCTATCAGCTTCCCTTTGTGCCTGCTCAGCAAGCCCTGGCTGCGGAAACTTAAAGCATCGTGCGGCTCGGGCAGGGGCAAAACGGCAAGGTGCGGATCGGCTTTGGCGACGTACAGCCGCGTCAGCGTTGTCATGTACAGCGGCGTTATGAAAAGCGTTGAAAGGTAGAAAGCAAGAATGACTCCTTTGACGATAAAGGCCTCGGCGGCTTCGGACCAATCGGCTTGACCCGGCAGCATGGCGTAAATCAACAGCGCGACGGCTAACAGAATGGCGGTCAGCAGCGCGATCATCACGACGAACAAGACAAAGACGCTCAGAAGGACAGCGGTCATTTTCCAAAAGCTTTTTTTCAGAATGGCGGCGCTTCTTCTAGCTGCAATGTGGAACTTGTTGATGCCTTCGATGACGATGACATGGAGCAGGAACGTCCACCGGATATTCAAAAAACCGACAATGGCGAACGCGGACAAATAAAGCAGCGTGCCTTTGCCGGTTTTGAACAGCTCTCCGGAAATGAAAGTTGGTATGTCCAGAGAAGGCAGCAGCGACGAGCCGAAGCCGTTAATTAGCGGCACCACGAGCAGTAAATATAGAGCCCAGCCGAGGAAGCCGTATTTGAACAGGGACGGCAAATAAGCGAGCGATTGCAGAAAAGCCGGAATGAGCTTGACCTTGCGCTTGTGGTGCCCGTTATACGAGAGGACGACCAGCACCGCAAATTCCAGGAAGATCATCACCGTCGCCACCGGCACGAGAATGAGCATGCATAGGAATCCGTATCTGCTGAAAACGAATTGCAGCAGCTCGTAATTCGTCGCGCCTGCGTACCCGCCAAAGCGGAGAACGCGGTGGAAAATAAACGAAATCGCCGGTATGAAAACAAATAACGTGGCGGTTTTGTACAGCAGCTCGAAAAGGAATACCGGCCGCCAGGTCCAGGCGAGCGTTCTGAATATATCGGTGATGAGCCGGTAAATAGGCGTTTTGGTTGGTTTGTTCATAGGGGTATTCTACCATATGGGAATGGTTGGATCGACGGGTTTGTTGGATTTGTGTGAGTTTTTGTCGAGTGTGGGGGAGGGAGAGGGTTTACATAGTTTTAATACTCGGTTAAAGATGCCCGAATATAGAAGGCCTATAATACGAAACCGAACATCAAATGAGAAGGAAGAGCGAGGTTTCGGTATGCAACAAAGAATGGGTATCAACGGTTATCGAGTCATCTTGTCGTTTGCGCTAGCGCTGTTATTCATTGGAATACTGCCTATTCGGGTATGGGCGCATGCCACCGCAGCGGGATATTCGGATATCAAAGTGGAGAGCGATGCGTTACAGTACCATCTTTCTTTCCCGGAAAACGATCTTATCAAAATTTTGCCAGTGGACAAGGACGGGGACGGCAAGCTGAGCGATGAAGAATTGTCCAGTTCGACCGATGAAATTGCCGGCGTCGTGGACGACAACCTGATTGTTACGGGAGACGGGAAGCTGGCTGCCGGCACGATTCAAAGCGCGAAACACGAAAAACGCGCAAGCTTAGATATGATCGGCATCGACGTTACGTATTCCTTTCCTTCCGCCGTTGGAACGTACCTTGTGCAGTACAACTTTTTTTGGTACAGCGGGATCGATCCGAACCATAGCAACTTTGCAACGATCGATGTTGGCGGCCAAACGATCCAGCAGGTGCTGGGCAGCCAAAACTATATTATCCAGATCCATGGGCCGTCGACAGCCTCAACATCAAACAAGGATCATGCGAATGACCAAGCATCGTCCGGCTGGGCGGAAACGATATGGAATTACACGGTGATGGGTATGAAGCACATTTGGTCGGGACTGGACCATATGTTGTTTGTTTTTGGCTTGCTTCTCGCCTCGAACCGAAATACCCGGCATATTATTGCGCTAATTTCGGCTTTTACGGTAGGACACTGTATCACGCTAGTGTTGTCATCACTCGAGATCGCATATTTATCACCCAAAATCGTAGAGCCGCTCATTGCGCTTAGCATTTTGTATATCGCGGTTGAAAATATTTGGCGGAAACAAGAGAGCAGGCGCGTCGTCGTTACTTTGTTGTTTGGCTTAGTGCACGGCTTTGGCTTCGCCGAGGTGCTCCGGGGCACGCTGTCCGGAAATATGACGCTTCCGCTGTTTTCATTCAATCTGGGTGTCGAAATCGGCCAGCTCGTTGTTGTTGCGATATGCATTCCTCTCCTAAGCGCAATAAGCCGCATTCCGACTAAGATCCAATGGACGCATTTCGCTTCGGGCATCATTGGTTGTTTCGGGTTGTTCTGGTTTATCGAGAGAATATTGGCATAATGTGTTACTTTCAACGTTAGGTTTACATAAATTTCACTTTGACCTGATATGGACTTAACACAAGCCGCTTAGACTAGGGGAGTTGTCATCTAACAAGAAGATACTGAAAAAAGGAGAACTGATGAAAAACATGAGGAAGCACAACAAAAGGCTGTCATTGGTCCTGTTGTTCAGCATGCTATTAAGTATTTTGCAGCCTGCGGCCGTGTTTGCGGACGGCTTTGATTATGCCAAGGTACCTAAGCTACTTATTACGGAGCTTGTTCCGGACACGAACAACGTTCCGGAATTAAATATCGATGGCACGGTTAAAGATCCGGCCAGCTCGGTCGACGGTTACGAATCGATTGAGATTTACAATAATACGAGCCAAGAAATCGATTTTAGTAATTATAGCTTGATTTATATTAACGGCACGACGGAGACGCCGTGGCCCTTCGATGCGGCCACACTGCCCGTGAAAATTCCGTCCCGCCAAGCCGTCGTGTTCTGGGTGCAAAATGGCAGCAACAATAAAGAATCGGCAGCAAACTTCAATGCGAATTACAATTCGGCATTGGTCGAAGGCACAAATTTGTTTCGGATTAACGGTGGGGGAGGTATGGTGAACAAGGGAACCCGTTCTTTATCGATCCGAAACCTGGACGGGAGCGAAGTCGTCAAAGCCTCGTATACAGTAACCACCTCTAAGGCAAATTACGGAATCCATTACAACTATCCCGCCGACGGCAGCAAAAATATGGCCATGGCTGGACTTCCAGAATCTCAACCCGCTTCCCCGGGCTTTGTAGATGCAACGCAAGTTCCGGAATATGCTTCGGATTATGTTGCGCCGCCGATAGTCACCAATTTGAATTTCCAGCATACGGCTGCCACAACGTTGCCGGCTAACCAAGATGTCGCCGTTTCCGTAACCGTTACAGGAAACGTCAACACGGTAACGGCTTCCGTATACTACAAGACGGATGCTCAGACTGAATATGCTCCCATTACGATGACCCCGTCGGACGGAGCTTCATTCACCGCTTCCATCCCGGGTCAAGCGATCGCCGGAGGAAAGCTGCTGCAGTATTATTTTGAAGCGGCAGACGGCAATGCGTCGCCTGAAAAATCGGGTACATATGCCGTAACGATTGCCGCTCCGCCGGAGATCAAGCCGCAAATCGTTCATACTCCGGCACAAAGCGCGGATGCGAAAGACCTGGAAATATCGGCTAAAGTGATCAATCCGGACAATACGGCGCTTGGAACGGTAGAACTGCTGTACAAGACGCAATCTCAAGCCAGATTCAAAGTCGTGCCGATGTCTCCGAAGGCAGGCGGCGAATTTACAGTGGTCATTCCGGCCAGCGCGCTTGTAGAGCCGGTGCTCGAATACAAAATCCGCGTGAAAGACGTTATCGAAAGCTATTCGGTCAACGTCAATCTGCCGGCGTTTAATCCGGCGAAAGCGCCGCCGCTGCTCGTGACGAAGCTCGTTCCGAACAGTGCGAATGTACCGGGTACTTCGACGGACGCCTACGAATTTATCGAAATTTACAACAACACGGATCAACCGATAAATTTTAAAAACTACAAAATTTATTACCGTTATCCTGATAGCGGGCCGCAAGCCGACGTGAAATGGCCGTCGACGAAGGAAGATTTCGTCATCCCGGCCAAGCAGCCGGTCGTGTTCTGGATTGTCAACAGCGCCAACGGCGGCTATACGGCAACCGATTTTAACAACTTCTATAAAACGAATTTGATCGCGGATACGAACCTGTTTGTCATCAAAAGCGACGGCATGGCCAACTCCGGGCGCCGGGCGGTCGTCATCAAGACGAATACGGGGGCGGAAATTTCCGCCGCATACTATGATGCCGACACCGTTTATGACGGAGGAGTCAAGGACGAAACAAAAGAAGACCGAGCCATTCAGTTCAAATATCCGCTCGACGGCGGCGTCACGATGATCAAAACAAGCTCGGGGCAAGATGTGCCGATTCCGGGAACGGTCGATCCGGCTCAAGTTCCGGCGGAGCCTGTTCATGTGGTGACGGACACGCTGAAACCAATCGTCGAAGATCGAACGGGAGTAACCGAGATCGACCAGTCCAATATTTTGGACATCAAGACGTTCGCCGATGACGACAAGCAAATCGCTTCGGTGCAAGTATTCGTCCGATCCGATAAGCAGCCGAATTATGTCGGGTATTATCTTACCCAGGACTTCAACGACACGTTGTACCATCATAAAGTGTCCTCGGCAGACTTAATTGGCAGGGCGTACGTCGAATATTATTTCGTCGTTTCCGACGGTACGAACGAAACGGTAACGGCAGAAGTCAGAGTGAACATTACAGGAGGACCGGATCAATCGCCGCTTCGGCTTAATGTGAAGAGCGGCGAAATTTTAAGCGGCACCCGGACATTGAAAGGCACTTCCCAAACGGTTGACGCAAATGCCGTAAAGCTGAGCATCGACGGACAAGAACTGACGCAGGGCACGTTTGCCGCGTTGGAGCATAACGCTTATTTTGTGTTCGAAGCGAAAAACGTTGATTATTATTTTAAAAACGCGGTAACGATGGGGCCGCCGAGCGAAGCGGAGAAAACGATCCTGTACACGTTCATGGATCCGATCCCGTCGTATACGACGCTTACATTCCCGATTGACGCCAGCCGTTTGCAAATCGGGTCCGATAACGTCATCTATATTCGGGCCGGCTCGAAATCGAGTCCGTTCGATACGCGCCCTGAAGAGAATAAAGACGATTTCGAAATCCGAAACGTCCGGCTTGTCTTGGCCGACGGCACCGAAATATGGGATCCGCTTTACGCCGTGCGGGATAAAGAAATCAAGATGGGCGACAGCGCAGGCAAGTCGGAATGGATCGGCTTCCGGTTCGACTTAAAGTCGCAATATTTCAAATCGAAGGCTTATCCGTGGGATACGAAAAAGGTCGAGGACGGCGAGCATCGGCTTACGGTCGAAGACGGCGCAGAAACGGCGACATCGGTCGTGACGGTCGACAATACGCCTCCTTCGATCCAACCAAGCGTAGAAGAGGGCAAGACGTATCGCGGATACTTCACGATTGATGCCGAAATCAAAGATAACTACGCCGGCTTAGACCGTGTCGAAGTGAAGCTGGACGACCGGGAGATCCAGCTTCCTTATGCGACATCGTCCGGTTCCATGGCTGCAGGCAATCATAAGCTCGTGATTACAGGAACGGATAAAGTCGGCAACGAAGGGGTGAAAACCGTTAATTTCACCGTGCCGCAGGAAAATCCGCTGAAACCGGAGCTCATCGCGCCGACCAATGGACAAACGGGAGAAGGCAACAACGCAACGTTGAAGGTGAATGTTCAAGATCCTACGAATGATCCATTGGACGTTACGTTTTACAAGGGGTTCCAGTATGACGGCAATCGTGCCGAAGGGTTTACGGGATTCAAGAACGTTTCCGATACCGAACCGCCGAAGGTGATGGTTCCGCAAGGGGAGCAGCCGTTAACGGCCGAGGATTACAGGAAGATCGGAGCAGTGGACGGGGACTATTTGGTGAACGAGTCGGTTGAGCAGTTCCCGTACCAACGTTACGAGATTAAGCTTGATCCTTCCGTCAAAGCGACGGATCGCGTCGATATCGTATGGAAAGGAAAATCGCTCGAAGGCCGTAAAGTCAGCTTGTACGCTTGGAGCAAGGCGTCAAAGAAATGGGAGCAGCTCGACCACCTTATTGCGGGCGCCGACGATTTCGAGTTGAAGGCGACGGTTACAGCCGGCGATTATGCGAACGGACAAACGATTCAGGTTATCGTGCAGGATGAAATCGGTGCGACGGCGGCTCAAGCTCCGGTGAATCCGGAGAACCAAAACCCTTACGACTTCTCCTTCGTATGGATGTCCGACACGCAATATTATTCGCAGAGCTATCCGTACATTTATCAGGATATCGTCAAATGGGTCGCAGATAACAAAGAAAGCAACAATATCAAATACGTCATTCATACCGGCGATATCGTCGATAAATCGTACCAGGAATATCAATGGCAGGAAGCCGACAAGGATATGAAGGTGTTGGAAGACGCCAAAATCCCATACGGCGTTCTGGCAGGAAACCATGACGTAGGGCATCAAGACAACGACTACACGAAATATTGGGAATACTTCGGGGATTCACGCTTCAAGGATCAGCCGACCTTCGGAGGCTCCTACGAAAACAATCGGGGACATTATGACCTCGTATCCGCAGGCGGCAACGATTTTATTATCGTGTACATGGGCTGGGGACTCGGAAATAAGGAAATAGACTGGATGAACGAGGTTGTTTCCAAATATCCGGAGCGTAAGGCGATTCTGTGCTTGCACGAGTATATGCTCGTGTCCAACAACCGTGCGCCGATTGCCGAGAAAATTTTCGAAAAAGTCGTCAAGCCGAACAAAAACGTCATTGCTGCATTGTCCGGGCATTATCACGACGCCCAGCTCAAAATCGACGAGCTGGATGACAACGGCGTGAAGCGTAAAGTGTATCAAATGCTTGCCGACTACCAAGGAGCGCCGGAAGGCGGTCTCGGGTACATCCGGCTCATGCAGTTCGACGTCAAAAACAACAAGCTGCACATCAAAACGTACTCGCCGTATTTGGACGACTATAACTTTTACGATCCTGCCCAATATCCGGGGAAAGACGAGTTTTCGCTTGATCTCGATTTGCAGCCGAAAACAAAGCGCGTCGCGACCGATTACATCGGGGTGAAGGTGTATACGGATCAACAAATCGGCAAAATTCGCAACGTCCAGAGTGGAAAACAGGCTGTGGTAACATGGAACAGGCTCAACGCCAATAGTTATTACCAGTGGTATACGAAAGTCGATGATGCCAACAGCGGCAGTGTGTTGTCGGATATTTGGGGCTTCTACACCGGCAAAGACGATGACGGCGGTCATCCGGGTGAACCGGGTAATCCAGGCAATTCGGGCAATTCGGGCAATTCGGGCGAAGGATCCAACCCTGGCGGGAACAAGCCGACAGGTCCGGATAAACCCAAAGAGCCTAATGGCCCAAGTCCGTCATCGGACGAAGGCGTCATCCGGCTGAATCCGGTCTCGGGAAATTCGTATACGGTAGATCGGGATGTGTTGGTTAAGGCTGTTGGGGAAGCCGAGAACGGCAAAGTCGCCATCAAATTGAATGGGGCTGCGGGTGCTGCGAAAGCGGCTACTGTCGATCTTGATGCGGCTGGAGTCCAAAAGGCAAAAGAGCGTGAACTGGCTATCGAGATTGCAGGTCCTGCGATAACGGTCACGATACCCGCCAAATCTTTGCCGAATGCACTAGCAGGCGCCGATAAGGTCGTTGTTCATATTGATCCGACGTTAAATCCTGAGGTTGAAACCGCCGTGAACGAATCGATCCGCGGCAACGGCGAACTGACCTCGTCCGGACTGGTATTCACGCTCAGCCTTGTCACGTTCAAAGGTCAAAAGGAGACTTCTGTTCACCAGTTCAACGGGCCGGTGACGGTTACGCGAACATTGACGGCAGAGCAGAGCAAGCAGCTTCAAAAAGATTATGCGGGCGTGTACTATTTGAACGGCGGCACAGCGCAGTATATCGGAGGGTTGTTCAACGGGGAAACCGTCAGTTTCACGACCGATCATTTCTCGCAATTCGCCGTTATGGAATACCATAAGAAATTTGCGGATTTGACGGGAAGCTGGGCGGATGAATACATTCTCAAGCTTGCCGCCAAGCATATCGTTACCGGGGTGGACAACGACCATTACAAACCGAATTTGAACGTGACTAGAGCGGACTTTACTACATTGGTTATTCGGGCACTGGGAATCGACGCGAGCGATGGCAAAACCTCGTTCAGCGACGTAGCTTCCAACTCATATTATGCGGGTTACGTAGCGAAAGCGGCGGAAATTGGTCTCGTTCAAGGCAGCGGAGGCAAGTTCCGTCCTAAAGATTACATTACCCGGGAGGAAGCGGCGATCGTTTTTGTTAAGATGGCCGAGTCTATGAAGAAACAAGCTTCGGCTCCGTCATCCGGAGGTGCATTCTCCGACGTGAACAGCATTTCCGCTTGGGCGAAAGATGCCGTAAGCCGCCTTCAAGCGATGGGCATTATTAACGGCAAAGGCAATAACCGTTTTGATCCGCTCGGATCCGTGACGCGGGCAGAAATCGCCAAGATGTTGTATGGCATATTGAATAACTAAATAGCGCGCGAGGCCGGGAAGGTTGATCCTTCCCGGTTTTTGCGTATGACGCAATGATTAAACCACTCGAACCAGCAGCCCCGGGTACGCCGCCATAATCTCATCCGCCCTTGCTTGAATCGTCTCGCGGTCGAAGCCGGCAGGGAACAGCTCGCGGTCCGGTTCGAGTGTGACGCTCGTGCCGGTCTCGTTCGTCATTGCAACGATGAGCAGCCCGGTTTGCGGAATGCCACGCTTGAAGTCTTGGCGATAGACGTGGCCGTCCCGGCGGATTTCAACCGACAGCATGCTGGACAAAGCATTGACAACGCCAACGCTAATGCCCTTCTCGCCGCCAGGAGCGAAATAATGAAAGCTGCTGTTGTGATGGATGTCGGTCAGGATCGCTTGTACGTTGCGATCTTCCTTCTCTGCCAGCGCGTGAGTCGGAATGCCGCGCCCGTTGTCTACGACGGTGATGCTTCCATCCTGCTGCAGGATAATGCTCGCTTCGCTGCAATAGCCGGCCCGGTGCTCGAGGATCGTATTCTCGAGCAGCGACCAGACGAGCAGGTGCGGATCGAAGCCGTTGCGCGCGGTGCCGAGATAGGTGCCGGCGTTGTCGCGCACCGCCGTCATCTCGATGTAGCCGCTCGTATCGAGCAGGTCCGCGGCGGCCGCGAGCAAGAGCAGCAGCGGCAGCGCCCGTTGGCCCGGCAGCGCGTATTTGCCGCCGCGCTCTTCCTGCACGAGCAGGTTCGCGCCAAGCAGCGGCTTGACGTGGTGGTACAGCTGGCCGGTCGTGCCCATTTGCAAGCGTTCGACCAGCTCGGCGCCGGTGAGCGGGCCGTCGAATACGGCGCGCAAAATATCGAGCCGCTGCTTGCTCCCGAGCGCCGCCAATATTTTGGCCGCCTTGTCGCCGTCCAGGTCGAGCAGGCCGCGCACCTGCCGCTCCTGCGGATCCCAGCGGCAGCTATGCTGCTCGCCGCGGTAGCTGCCGGCATAATAAATCGTCCCGGCTGGACCCTCGTCCGCAAGACCGCCTTGCACCGTCATCAGACCGGCATCGGCGGCAGCCGCTCCGAATCCCGAGCCGGACTCATTGCCGCTATGCCTTCCGCCTAATCGCTGCGTTAACAGCTGCCGCAGCTCGTTTAATTGATTTTTCAATTCGTCGATTTCTTGTCCGTAGTTTCGTTCCATCACAAAACACTCCATTTTATTAAATAACGTAATTACGTAATAACATAATGTAATCGTATCATTCGAGTGGTACGTTGTAAACCATATTTTTCAATATTGTTCGCGTTTTTTATTTCTGCCTTAGAGGATTGTTGCATATCGTTGTGGAATAACATCGAATAATCTTTTTGTTTGGGGGAAAGCGAATGGCATCCTTGCACCGGATTCAATGGATCGACGAAAGCATCCGCACGGGAAAATACCCGAACGTCCAAGAGATTGCCGACCGGTTCGAAATTTCGCGCCGCCAGGCGCTTCGGGACGTCGAATATTTGCGCGATTCGCTGGGCGCGCCGTTAGCTTATTGCGCGAAGGCCAAAGGCTACAGCTATACCGATACTGCGTTCGCCGTGCCGTCGCAGTTGCTCACGGAGAGCCAGCGGGATCTGTTATCCTGCTTAGCCGCGCATTACGAGGTAATTTCGCGAATCGATACGCGTACGTCGAGTACGTTCGGCGATTTGGCCGATCTGCTGGCTCGCTTATCGGGCAGGCCGTCGCCTGCGCTGAAGCTGGAGCATGCCGCAGGCGATGGAGTGACGCCGTTTCGGGCGGTGCTGCGCAAAGAAGGGACGAGAGCCATCACCGGCGTAGGCGCGGGTTTCGGCGGGATCGGCGGAGCCGCCGGCGTGCCGACTTCGCTGCAGCCTTTTTATCGGGGGAGAAACGAGCGGATGGAGGACGTATTCGAATTTTACGATTCGCACGACTTTATTCCGGCTTTGCTCGCTGCAGGCATGCACTACCAGGTCGTCCATCCGAAATGGCTGCGCGGCAAGCTGGCTCAATATTTGGACCGGATGCGCCAATCTTTGCTTGGTTAATTGTTTGAGGTACAAAAGATTTTAATTGCTGGAGTGACATTTGGTGTCACTCCTCTTTTGTTACGATAGAGGCAGGCAAACAAAGACCATTCGATCACATTTGAGGAGGCTGTAAAAGATGACAGAAACAGCAGGAAAATCCGGTGCGACATCGGCAAGACTAGGGGCGTGCTGGACGACGTACTTGGGCGCTTCGCACGGCGTCGTGACGGCTGCGGGGATGAGCGATCTTACACTTACGGAATTTGCGGGCGTGACGGGTATCGCTTTTCAATTGTTCATGCAGAAGCATTGTGACGTATCTTCCGTGACGGTGTACGATTGGATCGGGCGGCATCAGAACGCGTTGGAGCGAATCGGCATTCTTGCGGAGGTGTTTCACTCGGAGCCGGGCACGAACACGTATGAAGCAGCCCGCAAACACGGCGTTTCCAAAACCAAAAGCTCCATTGACCGCGGCGTTGGCGTGATCGCATGGGCGATCGACAATGGGGAATTTGGCGTTATTCACGGCTACGACGACGAGGATGGTGTATTCCACGTAGACGGCGTGGACAAGTTCAACAGGCAGCTTGGAAGCGATCCGATGCTGTACGAAAACCTTGCGGTGAAATTCCCGCCGGCACCGCTGCTCCATCTTGTCATTCCGATAACAAGCGTTCCATACGATCGGGAGCGGGCGTACAGGGAATCGCTTCGATTTTATGTCAGCGAGATGGAGCGTACGTTCCATATGACGAAGGACTACCAGAGCGGGCTGCTCGCTTACGATAACTGGATACACGGTCTTGGCGGTTCGTTCGATCCATTCGGAGTAAGGTACGCCACGACGGTGTATTCAGAATCGAAAATGTTCGCCTCCGAATACGTGCGCAAGTTGGCGGCAGGTTGGGGCAAGGAGCTTGGGCTCGACGACGTCGCAGAGCGTTTCGAGCGGATTGCCGGATTGTTCCATCGGATGATGGATGTGCTGGAGCAGGATTGGGACGGAGCCAAACATCTGGGCAAGCCGGTGACGGAGAAGCAAGCGAAGTCGCTGATTCCGTTGTTGCGGGAAGCGAAGCAGCTCGATGCGGAAGCGGTGCAAGTGGTGAAAACAATCATCGGCTGATTGTTCGGTGAAAGTTAAAAAGGGAAACCACTCTTAACAATGGAGTGGTTTCTTTATACAATTAGGACTGAACAAGCGCCCGATTTGGCTAGCTTATAGGCTAGTTAGGCGGGCTCGATAGTTGTTCACTTTTTTTAAGATAGGGTTGAGTTCTGTGGCTGCTATTGAAGGAGAAACTATTAGGTCTTTTAATCATTTCTAAAGAAAGTGTCAGAACGGCAACAAAGGCAGGATTAGGGCTGAAATTGTATACCTTCTGGACCATATCGTCCAGCTCGATTTCCGAAGTATCGATAAGAGAATAGTTCTCCAAAATATCAAGGATTTGGGTTCCTCTTTCCACCGGCAAGCCAAGCTCTTTTTCAAGAAGTTTTGGGGTAAACGGTTTGTTGTCCCTGCCGTGCAATACGTACAACGTCTTTAAGATATCCGGGTCCGCCAAAATTCCAAATAGTTTAAGATAATTTTCTTGGTTTCCCAGTTCCTTCAGCCACCCGCAATCCGGTTCGGGCATAATGAGAAAATATTGCAAATCCTTTTGCAACGACATAAGGGTAATGCCTTTATTAAATAACATCTGCGAATAAACAAATCTTGGTGCTTTTTCTTGAATTGCATCAAGGGAGTCGCGAGCCTCCAGTTCCGGATACCCGCATATTCCCCTCTCCATGGCCCAACACATGTCAAAAGCTTTACTGATCGCAGAATCCTGCCCCGCTTGTGCAATCTGCCTAGCCACTTCAATCTCAAGATCGGCATAATCATTGACGGCTCTTCCAAACAGCCGATCGATGGAAACACCAAAATAATTGGCGATCGGAGGTAATAAGTCCACATCAGGAGAGCCGCCGCTTTCCCATTTCGATACGGCCTGCGGAGTAACCCCCACTGCTTCCGCAAGAGTTTCTTGAGTAATGCCTTTGGATTTTCGTAAATCCGCAATATGTTTTCCGATTTGACTGGAAGTCATGTAAACACCCCTAAAGTTTTGGTCGTAATTAAGGCGCCTTATGCCCTAATATTATGGAATCCAGTGGGTTTAATCAATGGACGTGAATTTGTAAAAAACAACTCACGGTTGTGAAGATGATGTTATATCAACCATTGTTTGAGTGGAGGAGTGAACATCCCGATATCGACTTTTTGTCTATTCCTATTAAAGTTATAGGAGTACACCAATTTTTTGTGTATAATCTTGATTGTGATTCACGATCTAGGCTATAATTTAGGCATGAAAAATAGACAATAAGGAGTTTTTGGGATGGAAAAAGTACTTATTTTCGGTCATAAAAATCCGGACACGGATACGATTTGTTCGGCAATCGCTTACGCGGAGCTGAAGAAAGCTCTCGGACAAAACGTCGAAGCCGTTCGCCTCGGCAGCGTCAGCGCCGAAACGCAATTTGCGCTCGACACGTTCAAAGTTGAAGCTCCTCGCCAAGTTGACACGGTTGCTAACGAAGTAAAAAGCGTTATTCTAGTCGACCATAACGAGCGCCAACAAAGCGCTTCCGATATCGACCAAGTGCGTGTGCTGGAAGTTATCGACCATCACCGCATCGCCAATTTCGAGACAAGCGCTCCGCTGTACTACCGCGCTGAGCCTGTAGGCTGCACAGCTACGATCTTGAAGAAGCTGTACAAAGAAAACGGCGTCGAAATCAAGAAGGAAATCGCTGGCCTCATGCTGTCCGCGATCGTATCCGACTCCTTGCTGTTCAAATCGCCGACGTGCACGGAGGAAGACGTTGTCGCAGCTCGAGAACTTGCACAAATCGCCGGCGTCGATGCCGACAGCTACGGACTGGACATGCTGAAAGCAGGCGCTAACCTGAGCGACAAAACGATCGCGCAGCTCATCTCGCTTGACTCCAAGGAGTTCAACATGGGCAACGCCAAAGTCGAAATCGCGCAAGTCAACGCAGTTGACGTGAACGACGTGATGAACCGCCAAGACGAGCTGGAAGCCGCGCTGAACCAAATCATCGCTGACAAAGGCCTGGATCTGTTCGTATTCGTTGTAACGGACATCCTGAACAACGATTCCGTCGCCGTCGCTCTCGGCCGTGCAACGGACGCAATGGAGAAAGCGTACAACGTTACGCTGAGCAACAACAAAGCCGTGCTCAAAGGCATTGTATCGCGCAAATCGCAAATCGTGCCGGTGCTGACGGAAATTTTCAGCAAGTAATCTAACTAACTAACTAACTAGCTAGCCAAGCTAACGAAAAATGAAGCTCTCCGACGTCATGCGAATGACGAGGAGAGCTTTTTTTGAAGACGCGGAATCTCGGGGTGTACAGTGTCGAACGGCGGTACAGCGCCTCGGGGCGGGTAGAGTGTCGATTGGCGGTACAGTGTCCCGGGACGGGTAGAGAGTGTCGATTGGCGGTACAGAGTCTCGGGGAGGTAAAAAGTGTCGATTGGCGGTACAGCGTCTCGGGGCGGGTAGAGAGTGTCGATTGGCGGTACAGAGTCTCGGGGAGGGTAAAAAGTGTCGATTGTCGGTACAGTGTCCCGGGGCGGGTAGAGAGAGTCGATTGGCGGTACTGAGTCTCAGGTGGGCAAAAAGTGCCTATTGGCGGTGCAGAGCCTCGGAGTGGGTAAAGAGTGTTGATTAGTGGTGCAGAGCCTCGGGGTGGGTAAAAAGTGTCGATTGGCGGTACTGGGTCTCAGGTGGGCGGATACCTGCTAATGTGCAGTTATTGTGAGAAGATAAGGGGAATAAGGGGGAAATACCTGCGATTGTGCAGTTATTTGCGCGATTTTTGTCTGGATAAGTAGGATTGGCCAGAAATAACTGTACGATTGCAGTAATCTCATTTATGAATTTCCTGGTTTAGTGAATAGATGTATGTTTGCAGTTATTGTACTCGCCGAGCCACGTTCCTTTGGAGCTCAGCACCCGAAACCGTCGGAGCGAAAGGAGGAGATCTAAACAGTCGCCCACGGCTCGGCGCATAGTCCAGGTTGTATCCCCACCGCTCTCGCCCCATGCCGCGGCCCTCGCCACGCCGCTCTCGGCCCTACGCCGCCGCGGCTTCGGCCCCGGGCGAATTACGTGACGCGCTACGGCTTGCCCGTACTCGCCGTCGGCGGCCCCGGGCAGCCGCACGTTCGGCTCGCTCGCGTCAGCGCGTCGCTGCGGCCTTCGGCAGCGTCAGCTCGAACCGCGTCCAGCCCCCGTCCGCGCACAAGCGCAGGCGCCCGCCGTGCTTCTCCACGATGTGCCTCGCAATCGTGAGGCCGAGGCCCGTGCCGCCGTCGCTCTTGCGAGCGGCGTCGCCGCGGACGAAGGCGTCGAAGACGCGGTCGCGCAGCTCGGCAGGGATGCCGACGCCGTTATCGGCCACTTCGACGCGGACCTCCTCCGGCCCGTCCACCAGCGTGAGCCGCACCTGCGTCCCGGGCAGGTTGTATTTCAGCGCGTTCGCGAGCAGGTTGGAGACGGCGCGGTACAGCAGCTTCCCGTTGAACGGAACGATCACTTCCTGCGCCGGAATATCGCATTCGAACGCGAAGCTACGCTCCTCGAACGGCTCGTAGTATTCGACCGCCATCTCCCGCACGAATTCGGCAAGATCGCTTGCCTCCTTGACGATCGGATAGTCCGGGCTCTCCAGCTTGGACAGCTCGAACACGTCGTCGATCAGCTCGGCGACCAGCTTCGTTTTGCTGTGGATGAGGTTGATCGTCCGCTGTTTTTTCGCTTCCTCCTCGATCATGCCGAGCTGCAGCGCATTGGCGTAGCCTTGAATCGTCGTAATCGGCGTCTTCAAGTCGTGCGAAATGTGCACGAGCATCCGCTGCTTGCTTTCTTCGAGCCGCCGCTTGTCCGTTTCCGCCTGCTCCAATTTTTCCGCCATCGCGTTAAAGCTCTCCTGAATTTGCGCCAGCTCGTAATTCGCCTCGAACCGCAGCCTTTCGTGATAACGCCCGCCCGCCACGCTGCGGATGCCTGCGGCAATTTGGCCGAGCGGGTTCGTCAGCCGGGTAGCGGTCAGCCTGCTGTATACATAAACGTTGATCCCGAACAGCACAACGAACAGCAATCCAGTTTCCGCCAAGGCGCCCCAGAAGATCGATTGGTTTTCTGGCGTCTCCCCATCGAGGGTGATGCCCGCTTTTATATTTTTTTTCGGCAGCCGGACCATGCAGTATCGAACCTGTCCGTCGTCGGTGCGCAACGGGGCGATGGACGTATAAAACATATTTTCCTTCGTATCGTAAAATAACATGTTCAACTCGCGTTCCGTATACGAAGCCGGGCCGTCCCGCTTGGTGCCCTTCACATCGATGACTTGCAGCCGCTCGTCGAGAATTTCCACCCAGCCGTGCAGAGCCTCGATCGATTCCGACGGAATATCGGCCGTATTGGGTCGGACAATTTCGCCTGCTTGCAGCAACGACATCTGTGCCGCAGGCAGCCGATCGCTCGTCCGTTCGACAAAAAAGAGCAGCAGCAAAAACACGCTCAAGCCAACCGTCAGCGAAAACAAGATGTAGTTCCGAAGCAGCATGCCGGACAGCTTCGATTTACGGCGCATGGAGCTCATCCTTTTTGGCGAACCGGTATCCAAGGCCCCGTACCGTTTTCAGATAAAACGGCTCCCGCGGCGAATCCTCGATTTTGTCCCGCAGCCGGCTGATTTGCACCATGATCGTATTGTCGTCGGCGATATACGGGTCGGACCAGACGTTTTCGAAAATTTGCTTTTTCGTATAAATGCGGCCCGGCTTGCTCATGAACAGCTTGAGCAGCTTGTATTCGATCGCGCTGAGCGCAATCGGTTCCCCACGTTTATACAGGATGCACGCTTCGTGATCCAGCGTCAGGTCGCCGAGCCGCGTTTCGGCCAGTTCGCCGCCTGGCTCCGTCCGCGCCAGCGTAGGATCGTTGAATTCGTACGTTCTGCGCAGCTGCGCTTGAATGCGCGCCACGACCTCGAGCGGGCTGAACGGCTTCGTGATAAAGTCGTCCGCGCCGAGGCCGAGCCCGGCGATTTTGTCCGTCTCTTGGTTTTTCGCCGACACGACGATCACCGGCAGCTTCGATTGCTTGCGTATCCATTGCAGCAGCTGGAAGCCGTCGAGATGCGGCATCATGATATCGATCACGGCCAAATCGACCGTATGCCGCGAGAACAGCTCAACGGCCGCTTGACCGTCGTGCGCCTCGAGCACGTCGAACTCTTTTTCCAAAAACAGCTTGAGCAAATCGACGATATCCGGTTCGTCGTCGACAAGCAAAATCGTCTTGCGCATCGTTCTCCCTCCCTGTAACACGTATTGTTCGAGCCTTGGCGCCGATCTCCTGCCATGTAAGGTTATTTTAAGAAAACCGAAAGTCCGTGGAAAGAATCGGTCCCTATAATGGGCAATGTTCAGTGTCGAATGTGCAATATGCAATTCAATTTCGGATTCATGAGGGAAGAGGTTGAAACATGGCAAAACCAGAATTGGCTTCAAATGAACCGGGCAAAAAAAGGTTCGCACGGCTTGCGAGCTTAATCCGTCGGATACCTACGCTTACACCCGGCTGGAAAGGAGCTTCCGTCGCGTTAGCCGCTATCGCTTGCTTAGTCATTTTTGTGCAAGGGTATCAATTTTTAGGGACGCGCGGCATCGGGGATTATTTGACCGGAACAGTCGTTTTCCTGCTGGCGATTGTCCTGATCACCGGCATCGTTGCCGGGGTGCTTCACTGGGCAAAAAAGCTGCCTTCACGTTTCGTGTGGCTGCTGCTCGCTTCATTTTGTCTGCTGTTCGTCAGCTTCATTGGCCCGATGCAGCTCATGGTCATCGTGTCGTTGTCGTTCATCGTCGCGTTTTCCTTGCTCGGCGGGATCATATACCGATGGATGCGCGGTTCGTACCGCGAAGCGAAGCGGCTTTCCAAGGTGACTGCCGGGGTCGTTGCGGCGGCGATGCTTGGCTTTATCGGCATCGGCGGGTATTGGCTGGTGGGCAATGGCAACGCGGAGCTGGCGAAGCCGTACCGGCTGAAGGAGATGAAGGCGGCGGACCGCTACCGGACGACGATGGCGAATCCGGCGCAGGAAGGAACGTATAAGGTCAAATCATTAACGTACGGCGGCGCGAACAGCTACCGTCAAGAGTTTAACGCGGAAGGCTCGCTCGTCACGAAACCGGTGGATGGATCGGCTTTTGTGCAGAACTGGTCTTCGCTCCGCACGAGCACGTTCGGGTTCGGACCGGATGCGATGGCGCTTAACGGGTTGGTATGGTACCCCGACGGCGAAGGGCTGTTCCCGATGGTCGTTGTCGTGCACGGCAACCATCTCGCGACCGATTATTCGGATCCCGGCTACGAATATCTCGGCAAGCTGCTGGCAAGCCGCGGGTATATCGTCGTCTCGATCGACGAAAATTTCCTGAACACGTCGCCGTATGACGACTTGTTCATGCTGAACGTGCCGGAGAAGGAAAATCCGGCGAGAGGCTGGCTGATGCTCGAGCATCTGAAAGTGTGGAACGAATGGAACAAAACGAAGGGCAACCCGTTCTACGGCAAAGCGGACATGAGCCGCATCGCGCTTATCGGTCACTCCCGCGGGGGCGAAGCAGTCACGGTCGCTGCCGCGTACAACAAGCTGCCGGCTTATCCGGAAGACGGGAACATCAAATTCAACTATAACTTCGGCATCCGCTCGGTCATTTCGATTGCCGGCACGGATGGGCAATACAAGCCTGCCGGGCGGGCGACGGTTTTGAAGGATTTGAATTACCTCGCCATTCAAGGCGCGCACGACATGGACGTCAACTCGTTCGACGGAGCCAGCCAGTACGGCAGGGTCGGCTTTACGGGCGGCAGCGATAATTTTAAAGCGTCGGTTTATATGTACGGGGCGAATCACGGTCAATTCAACACGGCTTGGGGGCGTTACGACGCAGCCGGACTCGGCAACAGGCTGTATAACACGGCTCAGCTCATGCCGCAGGAAGAGCAGCTGCAAGCGGCAAAGGTGCTGATTTCGTCCTTCCTCGATGCAACCTTGAACGGAAAAAGCGAATACCGCACCTTGTTCCAGGATCTCGGCTATGCGAGGGAGTGGCTGCCGGATACGATGTACGTCGGCAACTATTTGGACGCGCGGACGACGGTTATCAGCAGCTTCGACGAGGATATCGATCTCGGTACGACAACGTTGGCTGGGGGAAGATTGATCGGGGAGAATCTCAAGGAATGGAAAGAAGAGCCGGTTCAGATGAAATTCGCGCCCGTGGATTACAGCGCCGTTCGTCTCGGATGGGATCGCAAGGCAACGTCGGGTGGCGTTCCGGCGTACACCGTCGTTTTGCCGGGAGGCGGAATCGATGTGGGGGCCGGCGGCTCGATCGTCTTCGCGATGGCTGACCGGGACGATCAGAAGGAAGCGGCGGACACGAAGGAGGCGCTCGTCGACCTGACCGTGCAGGCCGTGGATAGGAGCGGCAACGTCGCGGCTCTGCCGCTGAGCAGTGCGGGGCAACTGCTGCCGATGCTCGAAGGCGACGTCGTCAAATGGCCTTTCAATTGGACGATGCCTACGAAGGAGCCGGTGTTCCAAAACTTCGCCTTCCGGCTGGCCGATTTCCGGAAGGCGAATCCGAAGTTCCAGCCGGATCGGCTGAGCGGGATCAGCTTCGTGTTCGACAAGACGGAGAAAGGGACAGTGTTGATCCGCGACATCGGCATCCGTGGCGAAGCCGCGGCAACCGGCTTGTGAGCGGGTTCGGCATCGATGCCGCGTAGGCATGGCGCCGCAGGTTCGGCGCCTAAAACCCGCCGTTTCCCTTAAGGAAACGCGGGTTTTCCGTTTTTGCCGGTGCGAACAGAAATTTTATTCTGAATTTCAGAAAGATTTTTCTTAAAAATTCGGGAGAAAAGGACGTTCGGGCGAAACTCAGAAATTATTTTCTTATTTTAGCCAAAAATTTCTGAATTTCAGAAAATCAATTCTGAACCTTAGGTGAATCAACAGTTTTCGCCGGGATTTTCAGAAATTCTATTCTGAAATTCAGAAAAAATTTTCTGAATAACCCAGAACATGAGCTTCTGCAAGTTAGTACCGCCAAATGCCCTCTTGTAAGGTAATTGAAAGATTAGTGAAAGTTGGTGGAAAGAATTCGCATATACAATGAAAGAGTCGGATCTGACAGTGAAGGATGAACCGAAATAGGAGCGATGAAGCGGGAGGGAGGAGATCATGAGACGTGAATGCGTATTTTTCGCGATGAAACGAAGTATCGGCATGAATATGTGTGTTTGTTCGCGATAAAACGAAGTGTACGAGCATGACGCCGCAAATTCCGCTGCTGAAGCGGATCAGAAAGAGAGGAGAAACTTACAAATGATAACGACGCCAACTTTGAAAAAAACAATGCTTTCGGCTTTGGCAGCCGTTACGGTCGCTTGCGCCGTCGTGCCGGCAGCAGCATCTGCCGACAGTCTGCCTCAAGAGAAGGCGGCGCCGGTCAAGAGCGCTGCCGCGCTGGACGAAAAGGACATAGAAGCGTTTGCCGACGCGTTTTTCAAACGCCCGGATATTCAGGCATTGGGGGTGCCCGGAGCGCTGTTCGTCGTCGTCAAAGACGGCAAAGTGCTGCTGCAGAAAGGCTTCGGCTACGCCAACGCAGAGGCCAAGCAACCGGTAGACCCGGACAAAACGGTATTCCGCATCGCCTCCGTCTCCAAAGTATTTGCGGCTACGGCGGTGATGCAGCTTGTCGAGCAAGGCAAGATCGACCTGAAGCAAGACGTCCAGCAATACATGGGTGACGTCAAGCTGAAGAACAATACAGGCTCGCCGCTGACGATGGAGCATCTGCTCACGCATACGACCGGCTTTGACGTCGTAGATCCGCCGCCGGGCGACATGATCACGGGCGATTTGACCGCCGTTACGGCGCTCAAAGATTACATCGTCAAGACGATGCCGACGGTCGTGCATAAACCGGGCGAAGTGTACAAATACGATAATTTCGCCTCGATGCTGCAAGGCTATATTGTCGAGCAAGTATCGGGCAAGCCGTTTCACCAATACGTGAACGACCATATTTTCAAGCCGCTCGGCATGAATGACAGCCATTTTGTTTTGACGCCGGATATGCAATCGAGTCTCGCCACCGGATACAACGAAAGAAATCAACCGATTCCGCCGTACAACACGATCCCGACCGATATGCCCCAAGGCAGCATGGTGACGACGGGAAGCGACATGGCCAAGTTCATGCTTGCGCAACTAAATGAAGGAAAGCTCGGCGAGGCACGCATTCTCCGCGAAGAAACCGTCAAGGACATGCAAAGCGTGCATAAGGCGATTCATCCGAAGGTGCCGACGATGACGTACGGGTTCGAGTTCGCTTTTCACCACAAATTCAATAACCAGTACGTGATTGGAAAAGGGGGCAGCATTCCCGGCTTCAACTCTTGGATGTGGCTGCTTCCCGAGCAGAACGTAGGCGGTTTTATCGTGTACAACAGTAGCTCCGATTTGCGGAATCGCCTGTTCGAGGAGTTTATGGATCGGTATTATCCAGCCGAACGGCAGAAGACGTACTTACAGCCGGCGAAAAGCCAGTTGGCTCGGTTCGAAGGCACATACCGGGATTTGCGGATCAGCTACTTGACGACGCGCATTACAGCACAGGAGGGTACACTCGTGCTGGAAGACTTGATGGGCAAGCATACGCTTAAACAGGTCGATCCGCTGCTGTTCGAGGATGAGCAGGGAAGTCCCGTAGCGTTTCAAGAGAACAAGGACGGGACGATCAGGTTCTTATTCTCTAAAACGAACCCGGCGGCGTGGTCGGAGAAGCTGCCTGTGCCCGATCGATTCGCTGATGTCGGCAAGGACCATCCCTATGCCGCATTTATTGACGGCTTGCACTTGCTCGACGTCGTTCAAGCTGGGCAGGACGGCAAGTTCCGGCCAGACGAGCCGATCACGCGCGCCGAATTTGCAGTCTGGCTCGTCAACTGGCTGGGGGCTGTTCCTGCGAAAGGGCCATCTGCATTCAAGGACACGGCGGACGATCCGGATGCGGGCAAAATCACAACGGCGTTCGATATGGGGGTTGTTACAGGCACGGAAAAAGGCTTGTTCGAACCGGACCGTCCGATCATGCGCCAAGAAGCGGCCGTTATGGCTTCGCGGCTTTCGATGCTGCTTGGGCATTCGCCCAAGGAAGCGAAGCTGGCCGGCGAAACCGATAACTGGGCGGCGGACGCTGTGCGCAATATCGTCGGCCACGGGTTCTACGGTCCGGAAGTGACACCGTCCGCGGACGGCACCGTCGATTACCGGTCCAAGCATATCATGACGCGCCAGGAAGCGGCTGCAGCGCTGTACCGCCTAGGAACGGCAAGCTTGCAGTTGCCGGGTTCCGCTTCCGAGGAGAAGGCGAACTAGAACCGCCGGGCGGAAGAGGATTGCAGGAGGCGCACAAAAACTTAGAAGTTATGAACCGGAAACGAACGGCACTTTCAACGTGCCTCGCGACGTTGATCCGGTTCTTTTTTTGCTTCAAAAATTTATTCTGAATTTCAGAAACATTTTTCTGAAAAAAACGGGGAAAAAGCGGGCTCGAGGCGATAGTCAGAAAATGATTTCTGAATGTCAGCCAAAAATTTCTGAGTTTCAGAAAATAACTTCTGAATCTCGCGATTTCCTGCGGTTCCCCTCCGAAAATCAGAAAATCCTTTCTGGAATTCAGCCAAAAAATTCTTAATCTATCGTGCGAAACGATCCAAACAATTGCAGGATAAACCAACTGATTATGGAATATGGTATGTACGATTCAGTTCTGGAGGTGCTTTGAAATGAAAGGATACATTGTAAAACTGAGCGACGGCACATATTTCAGCGCAATTTCGAGAAATAAAAGAACGAAGGAGTTGACCGAGGCGACCGTATTTCCCCATCAGGAGCACGAGCAGATCACAAGCCCCGGCTGGAATATTTCCATGCTTATCCTAGAAGAAGCGAAGGACAAGTTGCCTGAGCTCATTGAAGTGGACTATGAACTTACTATTTCTCTAGCAACCCCATAGTTAACTGGAGCGAAAATCGTCCATAAAACGATGAAAATCAAACCCTTTAGCGAAACGGGAAAGCCAGTCCTCGGTCACGAATTTCAAATGATTGGTTTCGGTGTCCAGAATAGCCAAGCTGCCGGGCTGTACTCTTCGGTTCTCGTCCCTGCGTAACGGTGGCACCAGGATATTCAGTCCAAGATACGTTGTGAAGCCGAAGCTTGCCGGGCCGTTCATATGATGGTAATGTCCCGAAATCAAATATTTTGGCTCGATTCGGTGGATTAAGTTCTTAATGAGGGATGATCCCTGGTTTCTCCCCTAAAATTCTTGGCGATTCCATAAGGAGCGTCGTGCGTGACCGGAATATCGATGGAACGGGGCTGAAGGCTCATTAGATTCTCATATGCGTGAGGATCGATGGAATGCTGCTTCGATGTTGGCGTCTCAATTCCGCCTAAAAAAGCAATGTTCAATCCATGATGGTGCAAAATCGCACCGTCCGTCGCATAATACAGCAGATCGAACGGATCGACCGGCACAAAATCACGCTGTACTGCCGACCTTCGCGAATGCAGCCAATGAAAATCCTCATGATTGCCGCGGATAAAATAAACCCGGTCGATCATGTGATTCCGCAAGTGCCGAATATGATCGGCGATTTCTCCTTCGGCATGTAGATATCGACTAAAATCCAGCTCTGTCGGATCTTCCATAACAAATCGAGAAGCTCTCATCGTTTCATCCGGCACGGGAAAAGCACCGAGATCCCCAACTTGAACGATCAAATCCAGCTTCTCCCGTTCGATTTGCTGCCAAGCAGCAAGTACGGCCAGCATGTGGAACATCCTGCCGTGAATATCGCCTACGAAGCCTATTTTCAAATGCGTCTCCTCCTTTCTAAACTATATCCTGATCATACGATATTTCCCGGTACTAAACATGATAAAAAATGACACGAACCAGAAACGGTCCGATGGTAAAATAATACTAACCAAATAAACGATGAGGTGGGGCTATTGAGTGAGCCGATGCGAAAGCACCTAGGCGCTAGGCGTTTCCCTGCGGATACGGATAACCATAAGCCGCAGGCTGTGCCTTTCGCGCTAAAATTAGTTCAACGCGGTATTCTTGCAAGTGTCCATGAGGTAAGTCGAGAGGGGAGTATCAGCAAAATGACGGATAGCAACGTAAAATATTGTTCGCAAGTACTGATCGTAAGCAACATGGAAGAGACGCAGCAGTTTTATAGCGAAAAATTAGGCTTTACGATTGAAGGCCAGTTTGTCGAGCGCGGGGGAGCGAGCTTCTTATTGAAGCAGGCCGATGCATCGAATGCGAATGCGATCCGGCCGAGCCATCAGGTCGGAGTTCCGCTCGATACGTACATTTGGGTGAATGACGTGAATGTTCTTTACGAGGAATTTGAATCGGCCGGCGTTCCAATCCTGTTCGGTCCGGTGGATATGGAATACGGCATGAGAGATCTGTTGATCAGCGATAACAATGGCTACAGGCTGTGCTTTGGCGCTCCTATCGCGGCGAAGTAGAGTAGAATAGAAGAATGAAGGAATGGAAACGGAGGCGTCAGATTCTAATCTGGCGTTTTTTACGTTCAAATTGTTAGTTTCTATCAAAAAAGTTGCAACTAAACCCACGATGATTGCGTTCTATGATATAGTTGAAGACATATCGAAAGTTGTCAAATTACGCTGTCGAATCATGGAGGTCGGGTATTTGCATCATGAGGGAGGGGATGGAATGAATAATAAGAACAAACAGCGTCGGATTTGGCCCATTTTAACGTTCTTCTGTTTCTTTTTCCTGCCGGTTCAACACGTGGAAGCCGGTTTTTTCGACCGTGTCAAAGATATTTATAGCGCCCCGGACAAACTGGATGAGCTGCGCAGTCAATACGAGGAAACGATGAAGTCGCTCACGGAGCAGCAGCAGAAGCTGGAGGAAGCCAGTCTGACGATGGACAAATACGCCGCAGAGCAGCAGCAGCTTATGGAGGAGAACAACCGCTTTCGGCAGCAGAACGAGGCGCTGCTTGCGCAGAACGCACAGCTGACGCAGCGTATGGAGCAATTGGAGAAGGAAGAGGCGGACAAAAAAAGCATGTACCGCAAGTGGATCACGGTATTGACCACGGCGGTCGCGCTTGTGGCGGGCTACATCCTGTCGATCCGCATCTGGCGGTATGCGGTGTGGCGCAGGCAGAAGCAGCTGGGAAGAGGCGTATAACATGCAAATCGTGACGCCGCCCAATGTTGGCCATGTACATATATCGCTCGAAAACAGCGATGTCCTGCATTTGCTTCATCCCAAAACGCTGCTTGCTTACCAGGGCGATCCGCGCAACCGCGAGGACAAGCTGATGGATCTAGGGGGCATGTACCGTAAGAAAAAGCTGGTCCGCTCGCGCATTCAAGGGCCGACCGAGCTGATCGTCGGCCTACCGCCAAGCTTCTTACTCGAATCGGTCGATATTCCCGAGGACAGCGATTTGCTATTCGATTTCCGCCATGTGCTCTTTTATACGGACGGCCTCACGATGAAAAGCAAAGTGCAGAAGATCAAGAACGTATGGATCACGCGCGAATGGGTTCGCATGAAATTTACAGGGCCGGGCCGGCTCGGGTTGATTACCTCCGGTGCGCTGGCGACGCTGCAGCTCGATCCCGAGCGCCCTTTGTTCGTCGAAGCCGGATCGCTCGTCGCTTATCCCGAGAATGCCAAGATCAAGCTGTCCGTTTACGGCAATCAGCTGGCAAGCCAGCATATGAACGTGCAGTGGGAAATGACGGGGAAGGGCCCGGTCTTGATGCAAACCGGCTTCCGCGATCCACAGCTCGACGAGCAAATCCACAAAGACGGCATCGTGCGCAGAACGCTCCGCGAGCTATTGCCTTTCGGCGGCGTCTATATCCGGTGATGGCACAAGGCGAACCATAACAATGAAGGCAGGCTGCTTCGGCAGCCTTTTTTTTCGTGTAAAAAATAGGAAGGGATATTTCGTGCCTACCGAGAATGTTAGAATTGAGAATTTTTTTTTTCTAAAAAATTGGATTACATCATGATAGATTTTCGCCTCCCATGGTATCCATAGCAAGCGATATACGAGATGAGGTGTGTACCGTGCGGCTTAATATGTCCGACGAAAACGAAGTCATGGATCATGGAGAGGATATTCCGCAGGAACAATTAGTGGAACGCGCACGGTCGGGCGACCGGGAGGCGTTCGGCGAGCTTGTGCGAAGGCATCGCGCGCAGGCGCTCGGATGGGCTTCTTCGATAGCCAGCGATGCGAGCTTGGCGGAGGATATCGTGCAAGATGCGCTGATTCGTGCGTTTCTCCACATGAGCACGCTGCTGAATACGAGCCGATTCATGCCTTGGCTGAAACAAATCGTGCGCAATCAGGCGTATATGCGGCTACGGCGCGGCGGGCAACATGGGAGGGAGCAGCCGTTTACCAGTCTGGAAACTTCGGCCGTTTCTTGGGATCAAGTCGATTGGCGGAACATCGACAGCATCCTGTTCCATGTCAGCAGGTCGGTGTCGGAACGAGGACGGGAGCAGGACCCTTCGGCGGTTATGATGCGCAAGGAAATCATCGACAATATTCGTGCATTGCTGCACTGTCTAAGTCAGAGGGAAAGGGCGATTTTTGAGGCGCATTTTTTTCGTCACTTGTCCATTCAAGACATTGCCGATCAGTTGGGCACGCCTAAGGCAAATGTGTACAACCATCTCTCGCGTTCGCGGAAAAAAGTGCAGAAGGAGCGGATCAAAGTTTATTTTGCCGATTATGCAAAAAGAAGGGCGCAGGAGAAGCTTCCTGTCCGAAACGTGCTCACGGTACCCTTTGAACTGTAACGATCGAAAAGGAGGAGACGGCAAGTGGCGACGAGAAGCTCGAGCCCCGTCTTGTTGACTTGGACGCAAGCGGCGCAAACCGTGTATGGGATTTTGCGGTATACGGATAAAAAGGACATGTTCAGCATAGCCGATGTGATGGGATATTCCGGTCATGCTTTTCGGATTACGATTGACCGGCTAACGGTAAATCCGGCAGCGCCGACCGTGTATTCGCCTTACGATTTAATGGGCCGAGCCTTTGAATTATTCGGATTTAAGGTGGAAGAAGTCGGAATTCCCGCACCGGCTGCTCCGGAGCAACTGGAGCAGTTCATTTCGTTCGTTCAGGCAAGCATCGACAAAGGACTTCCGGTGACCGGATGGGATTTGTTCATCCCGGAATTCGGAATTATCTATGGCTACGATCACGAGCGGCAGGAGCTTTATGCGCGGGATGTCGAAAAAGACGGCGCCGTTGCGTACAGCGAACTCAACAACAGAAGGTACAACTTTCTCCATGCCATGGCGATTTCCGATTCGCAGCCGGTTGAGCATCTGTCTATCCTCAGAAAGTCCCTGGAGCGAAGCATCGCGTTCAGTAAAGGAGAGCTTCAAAAGCCGGATCACGAACCTTTCCGAAACGGGCTGGCCGGATATGATGCTTGGATCGAAGCTTTTGGCAACGGGAAAATCGATGTAGTGGGGAACGCCTACAATCTAGCCATCATCGCGGATGCAAGGGAGTTTGCGGTCAAGTTTTTGGGCGGCTTCCGCGATAAATGGAAAGAACCGACGGCAATTGAACGACGACTGATTGTGCTGGCTACCGAAGCCGCTTTGCATTACGGGGAAGTCGCGGATGCGCTCGGCCGGATGAGGTCGATGTTTCCTTTCCCTCATGGCGGTGAACCGAACGATCCAGAGCAGGCGGGCCGGGCAATCGGCTTGATCCGCACGGCGAAGGCCGCGGAAATACGCGGGATCGAGGTTTTGGAACGTATGTTGGAGGAATTAATGGTGCAAAAGGAGTTAAAGGAGAAAGAGGAGGAAAATCAATCATGAAAATAGCTGCTCAATCCGTCATCGAGAATCGAATCGCGGAGGTGTGTATCAAAGTCGGAGATTATCCGAAGGTCGAGCCTTTTTACAAGGATTTCCTCGGATTGCCTCTTGCTTGGGGAAACGGCGAATGTATCGGATACTTCGACATGCAAGGGACGGGAATCCTCATCGTCCAGGATGATAAAAGGAATCCTGCATCGCCAGAAAGTAAATTCGCGATTGACGCCAAGGATATCGATGCGGCTTATGCCTTGATGAGCGAAGCTGGCGTAGCCGTAAGCGAAATTGTGACCCATGGCAATGGGCAGCGGCAGTTCAATATTGCGGATCCGGAAGGCAATGTGATCACCCTTATCAAATATAAGTGAAGCCATTTTACGGGTGCAAGGAAGATCCCAGGGCACAACAATGCAAAAACCATCGCATAGGCTGCGATGGTTTTTTTGACGGGGTCATTCATCGTGAGAGGGCTTCGACCAAAGCTTTTGCTCCGCTCGAATGCTTTGTTATTTTGCCGGATTAACCTTGTTGGACCGCGCTCGGATCCATGTAAAAGACTTCCCAAATATGACCGTCGAGATCCTGGAAGCTGCGTTGGTACATGAAGCCGTGATCCATCGCTTCTTTCGGCTCCGTTCCGCCTGCGGCAATGGCCGAACCCACGATTTCATCGACCTTTTCCCGGCTGTCGGTGGAAAGCGCGACCAGCACCTCCGTCGTTTTCGTTGCGTCAGCGATTTCTTTGTTGATAAACGTCCGGAAGAAATCCTGGGCCAGCAGCATCGCGAACATGTTGTCTCCGATTACCATGCAGGCTGCATTTTCGTCGGTAAACTGCGGGTTGAACTCAAAGCCGATTTTTCCGAAAAACGTCTTCGTTGCATTCAGATCTTTCACCGGTAAATTCACAAAAATTTGATTCGCGCGGGTTGTCATTGGCATATCACCTCATAAGTTTATTTGTTTTAGGGCCAAACCGGACTACTCGGTTCGACTTCATGATGATAATATACCCCAATAGGAATATTCCTGTCAAGGAATGAAAGAGATATTTTTGTTAAGGATATCATCGCAACAATAACGATTCAGATACGTCTAAAAGACAGCTGAATGACGAAAGGGGTAAAGTTATGAGCGCCTATCTGCAATCTGGCGTTGTCATGCTGCTACTGGCCGGAGTCGGATTATGGTTTGTTCGAAGCTCCAAATCTATTCCTTCCAACAAACTTCTGCGGTGGATAGGTTATGGACTTATTGCGATAACATTGTTTCTCCTTGTAGTGGGAGCATTGCAGTGTTTTGACGATTTCACCCATAGTCGCGGACATTAGGGTTGTCCGCGGGTAAAAGTCGGATTCATTACGAATTCGGCTTTTTTTTCTGTTGCCAAAATTTGATTTTTAGATTACTCTGTATTTCAGAGTAATCTATTTCGGTATGAATTAGGGGGTCAAACTTTTGCAAACCGTAATCGAATTGGAAAACGTACGCAAACAATACGGACAGAAGGTAGCGCTTGAATCGATGACGATGCAAGTGTACAAAGGCGAGATTTTTGGCATCGTCGGCCCGAACGGGGCCGGTAAAACGACGATGATCGAAATCATCGAAGGACTGCGCTCGGCTGACGGCGGAACGGCGAAGGTGCTGGGCAAGGACATCCGCACTCATGCGCACGAGATTAAGCAGCGGATCGGCGTATTGCTGCAATCGACTTCCATTCCGCAGAAGGCGAAGGTCAAGGAAGTGTTCCGGCTGTTCTCGTCCTTCTACGAGAAGACGGTCGACATCGGAAAGCTAAGCGCATTTCTAGGTCTTACGGATAAGCAGAACGAGTATGTCAAATCGTTGTCCGGCGGATGGAAGCAGCGGGTTTCACTGGCGTTGTCGCTGATCAACGATCCGGAAATCGTATTTCTCGACGAGCCGAGCATGGGTCTTGACCCGAATGCGCGCCAGCAAATGTGGTCCATTATCCACAAGCTAAGAGACGAGGGACGGACGATCGTTGTCACGACGCACTACATGGAGGAGGCGGAAACGCTGTGTGACCGGGTGGCCGTTATTAGCAGCGGGCGGCTCATCGCGCTTGATTCGCCGAAGAAGCTCGTGGCTGGGGTCGGGGGGACGAAAAAAATCTGCTTCAAAAACAGCGGGCAAACGACCCAACAACAACTGGCCGCGATTCCTCACGTCGCCCAAGTCGAATGGCAACCAGGATGGATCAAGCTGCACACGGACAATATGGATTTGACGCTGAAGCATTTGTTCCGGGTAGCAGCCGAAGACGATTGGATCGTCAGCGAGCTGCGGTTGGAGGACGCGTCGATGAACGACGTGTTCAGCGAATTAACGATGCAGGAAGGAAAGGTGGTCGTATGAGTACTTATTTTCGATTGATCGCTTTTGATATGAAGCTGTATTTGCGGGATTTCCTGACGCTGTTCTGGGTGCTTGTGTACCCCGTGCTAATGCTCGTCATATTCGGCTCGATGTTCGGCGACAAAGAAGGCTTATTGTCGGGCACACGTTATATCGACGCTTATGTGGCGGCGTTGTGCGCGATGAATGTCGTATCCGTGTCGGTGTTCACGCTCAACATCAACATGATCACGCAGCGGGAAAGCGGCGTGTTGCGGCGTTTCCGCGTAAGTCCCGTTCCGAAAGCGGCGGTGCTCGCCTCGCATGCGGCGCAAGGCGTGTTCTTGGTGCTTGCCGGGGCACTCGAAATTATCGTCGTGGCGAAGCTGATGTGGGACATTCAGCTGTCGTTTGCTTCCCTTGCGATGATGCTCGCATGCATGCTGTTCGGCTGCATCGGCTTTTTCAGCCTAGGGTTTGCGATGTCCGGCCTTACGAAAACGCCCGGCGCGGCAAGCGGCTTAGCGATGGCCGTATTCTTCCCGATGCTGTTCCTATCCGGGGTGGCGATGCCGGTGAACATCTTGCCGCAGTTCATGCAAACGATTAGCCAGTGGCTGCCGATGACTTATTTTGTCGAGCTCGTCCAAGGGGTGTGGCTTGGCCAATCGTTATCGTCTTATGGACTTGAGCTCGCGGTTCTCGGCGGTTTTGCGATCCTGTGCGCTGTGCTTGCTTTTCTTCTTTTCCGGTGGGAGAATTAGAATAAGGAAGTATTAAGGGGGAGTTTCGTTGAACAGGAAGCAAGACGAGACGGTTCTGGCTGCACGGGAGCCCCAGCGGGCGCTGCAGGACATTGAATTCATTAAACAATTGATCGCCAAAAATCAGCGAAAGCTGGATCAATCTCCTCCGTTTTTGCTCATCTGGGGCGTGTACATGACGGCCGGCTTTATCGGCATGCACTTCAACCATACGGAATGGCCGATGTGGTTCTGGCCGATCGGCAGCATCGTCGGAAGCATCCTGACCGCGGTAGTCGGCATTCGGCAAAACCGAAAGACACCTGTCCGCGAGGGCGGGTCGTACGGGTGGATGTTCTGGCTGCCGTTCCTCGCGCTGCTGCTGTCGGGAACGTTTATGATGGCGACCGGGATCATAAGGGTAGAGTATATATCTTTGTTCTGGCTGATGCTGATTGGAATCGCTTACGTTGCGATGGCTCCGCTGCTTGGCAAAGGTCCTGTCTTCTTAGGCTGCTGGTTTATCGTACTCGCCATCATCACCCGGCTGTTCCTGATGGACTACCAATTCCTCGTTATGGGTTTGCTGGGCGGAGGCAGCTTCTTCGTAACGGCGTTGTTACTGGATCGGCGGAGGAAAAAGCATGGCTGACAACATCTTGGATGCCATTGACGATACGATTCACGCCAAGGCCCGTCTTGGCATCATGAGCCTGCTGGCGGTCAACGGGGAGTGCGACTTCGGCTTTTTGCGCGGGGAGCTTCAGCTCACGGAAGGCAACCTGGGAAACCATATCCGCGTTCTGGAGGAAGCCGGGTATATCGAGGTGACTAAAACATTTGTGGGAAAACGACCGAAGACGTTATGCAAGGCAACGGAGCTTGGCATGCAAATGTTCCGGCAGTACATCGAAGGGCTGGAGAAAATCATTCGCATGGCGCAGGCGGCAAGCCAGAAGCAGGAGGAGTGAAAGAGAGAAGGGCTGCTAGTGGTAGCAGCTTTCTTTTTTTATTTAAGGAGTTTTCTACGAAATGTTCAAAGCGAATAGGTGCTAAGATTATTTATAATAAAAGACTTCTAGGGGGCTTAGCTATGATAATGACCCGCGAGACGATTATAAAAGGAATTATTTCAGGTCTTGGAAACGAAGATTATATGTTAGCTATTTGGCTGGAGGGCTCGGATGGCACTAAAAGTTTGGACGAGTATTCCGATATCGATTTGGTATGCTATACCAAAGAAGGCTTCATAGACGATGCGTTGACGCGACTGGATGATTGTATAAGTCGGTTGGGGCAAGTGGATATCGCCTATGAACAACCTGACCGGCCCGCCAATAACCGCTATAAGGTATACCACCTGCAAAATACATCAGATCATCTACTCATTGACGTGACGATCCAAAGCGAAAGTGTTCCTGTTTCATTCATGAAAGAAGATACAACCGTCGTGCCGGTCGTATTAATGGATAAGGCGGGTATAGTAAAATATCAAAACGCGGAACAAGCGTCACATCTTTCCCTGCTACGATCCCAATTAGCACGGGCCCAGGGCATTTACAGCCAGAAAAGCCGTGCGGTGAAATATACGAAACGCGGTCTCTTCTTAGAGTCGTTGATATATTATCAAAAATATGTTTTGAATCCGCTCGTGGATGTGCTTCGGATCATCCATACACCGTTTCAGGCGGACTGTTTTTTGGTGCATGCGTCCCGGGATCTTCCTGCCGATGTGGTGTTGGCGCTGGAGAATCTTTATGGTGTGCAGACCGTGCAAGATATTGAAGAACGCTTTCATTCGGCAGACGAAATGTTCCATAAAGCGGTAGCAGAGGCTAACGTTATGCTCTCCCGGTTGGAGTCTTGACGAACAGACACGCCTATATCGATGGAATGGATCCAAATGATTTTGTACCTGTCATGCTATACTAGACAAAGGAGGTGTCAACGGATGAGCAAAATACTAGTGTTGGGCGGGACCCGATTTTTCGGCAAAAGGCTTGTGGAGCAGTTGATACGCGAAGGGGAAGACGTCACGATCCTGACAAGGGGGAATCAAGCGGACCCGTTCGGCGCCGCGGTGACAAGGCTGCAGGCCGACCGGACCGACCCGGCTGCAATGCGGAGCGCGTTGGGTGATGAGAAGTATGATGTCGTCTACGACAACATCATGTTCACGCCGCAGGAGGCGGAGGAAGCGGTGGAATTGTTCGCGGGGCGGACGGGGAAATTTATCGCGACGTCCACGCTGGCGGTGTATCCGTTCGGCGCTTCGCCGAGAACGGAGGGCGACTTCGATCCATACTCGTATGCGCTTCCAGAGTCGTATCCGCCGAAGGTGGATTATGGTCTCGGCAAGCAGCTGGTCGAGGCGGTACTGTTTCAAAAAGCGCCGTTTGCCGTCGCCGCGGTCCGGTTTCCGATCGTGCTCGGGCTTGACGATTATACGAGGCGGCTTCATTTTCATATTGAGCATGTACAGCAAAATTTGCCGCTAGGCATCCCGCACCCGGAAGCGCTATTATCCTTCATTCGTTCCGATGAAGCGGCATCGTTCCTGGCATGGTTAGGCCGTTCGGAGCTTGAGGGGCCGGTTAACGCCAGCTCATACGGGGAAATATCGACAGGGGAAATCGTTTCGCTCATTTCGCAGGCAACCGGCAAGCAGGCTGTCGTTCTCCCGGAAACGGCCAAGGAGCATCGGTCGCCGTTTGCGCTACCCGGTTCGTGGTATATGGACACGTCCAAAGCCGGCAACGCAGGGTTCGAATTTCTGCATTTGAGGGATTGGCTGCCAAAGCTGATTCAAGAGATTGCCGCTACCGCTACATAGTTGAAAGCCCGATGTTCCTTTTCGGCAAGGAGCTTCGGGCTTTTTTTGACTATGATAATGTGAGGTTCAATCCGTTCGATCAGAAGCGTTTCTTAATATGATGGAGGGTCCGGTTTAGCGGTAAAGTACAGGGCAAGCCCTCATTTTTGAGGTGGTAGAAATCAGCTCTTCTTGTTTTTACTATGGAAGAACGAAGTCGTTCCTCCCATTGTATTTTGTACAATGGATGAGGGCTTGGTGCAATTTTTTATTCATTCTATTGTATTTTGTACAATCAAAATTATCCTACTGGTTGTTTTAAGGGGAATTGTGCGATTTTGATTGCAAAATTTGCAATGGGCTGCCTTGTTTTTCGAGAATTTTTAGGTTTCTATTGCACGTATTACAATGAGTTGTTCATGAGTGCCCGGGGGACGCGGCGATTGGACTTGAGGATCGGCGCGGCCCACCAGCGCGGCCCGCCAGCGCGGCCCGACAGCGCAGCCCATCAGCGTGGCCCGACAGCGCGGCTCACCAGCGCATACGCTCGCGAAGCGAAGTAATGTGCGCGGTGTGGTGCTTGCCGTGCCAGGAGTATGTTCCCGCCATGTTCGCAAGGTCGACGATGCCGGATTGCGGATGGCGGAACGCGCGGTTCCAATCCGTCTCGGACAAGCTGCGGAGCAGGGCGGTCCAGCGCTCATGCAGCGAATCGAGCAAACGGAGCGAAACTTCCGGAGCCAAGGTGCGAGAATCATTCAGCTCGGCCCACAGCACTTCTTCGTAAGGCTTAATCGTCGGAACCTCCTCGGTCAGAGCCAGCCTCAACCGGATGAAGGCATTCATATGGCTGTCGGTGACATGGTGGACAACTTGCCGCACCGTCCAGCCGCCCGGGCGATATGCCGTGCCCAACTGCTCCTCGTTCAACCCTTCGATGGCTTGGCGCAGTTGTCCCGGCAGCAGCCCGATGTCTTGAATCCACGCTTCCCGCCGTTCCTTTACAATTCCCTCGCTACGTTCGAACTTACCTATCGGATAACGCAACATGTCGATCATCCTCATCAGACCTCCCAGACTCGTAAAAGTTGTGTATAATATACCATAACTATGACTATCGCAATTATCGATAATAATCGATCGAAACCATTACGAATATTGATCGTACAGAACACACGGAGGGGGGAAGAGACATGGATATTCAATACTACATCACGTTCCGGGAAGTGGCGCGGTGCCTCAATTTCACCCATGCCGCCGAACGGCTCGGCTATGCGCAATCCAGCGTGACCGTCCAAATTCAGAAGCTGGAGAAGCTGTACGGCAAAACGCTGTTCGAGCGAATGGGCAAATCGATGGCATTGACGCCGGACGGCATCAAGCTGCTTGATTACGCGAATCGGATCGTCGAATCGTTCCATCTGTCGAAGGAGGCGCTGGCCGGCGAAACGGCCGGAAGTCTGCGCATCGGCACGATCGAAACGCTGGCTGCTTTTTTCCTGCCCCCTTATTTGCGGGCTTTCCGCAGCGAGTATGCTCATACGAACTTGGCATTGTTCCCGTCCAATGAAGATGAAGTAATCAAAAACGTCAAAAACGGTGCACTGGACGTAGGCATCATTCTGGACCCGCCGTATTCCGATGCGGAGCTGCTGACGATACCGATCCGAAGAGAACCGCTTGTCGTCATCTCCAGCCCGGAGCATCCCTTCAGCAAGATCAAGGAGCTGCAGCTCAGCGACCTGCAGGATCAATCGATCATTCTGACGGAGGTCGGCTGCACGTACCGCGCGGCATTGGAACGATCGCTTGCGAACGGGCAGATTGCCGTACGCGTCGTATCCGAGCTTGGCAGCATCGAAGCGATCAAGCAATGCGTCATGATCGGACTCGGAGCCGCGCTCATTCCGCAAATAACGGTTCAAGCCGAGCTCGATAAAGGGGTTTTGACGGCTTGCACCTTGAAGGAAGGGCTCATTTCTCCTTTTTATTCCCAAATCGTCATGCACAAAAATAAATTCGTATCGGCGCCGCTCAAGCATTTCATTTCGCTGCTAACCGATGAATCCTAACCGTCTCGGCTCCGATCATCATCAAACCGGTCTTCTAATGGAGAAAGCCGGTTTTTTTGCTCGGTTTTTTGCTAGGGATTGAAATTTTACGGCGGCAAGGCCGATAAACATCTATAAGTTCAGGAATACGTACGATGTCGCGCTCGAATTCCTGTGTTAGTATAGTGGTGCTTTATCGCTATCGCTAAGCCCCCGCATCGCGGCGAGGACAACCAGGAGGGGATTCATGAGCCTCAATCGATTAAGAACATTTGCCGTGCTTTTTATCGTGATATACATGATTGTGATGTCCGTTCTCATGATCGCCTCGGACAATACCTTGCTAATTCTTATTTTGGAGCTCATCCCGCCGGCGTTTTCCTTCATTATGCTGCTGATCGCAGGCAATCGAATTCAGGGCGTCACCCGACGATCTTGGCAAATGCTCGCGGCGGGTGCTTTTTCGTTTTTCATCGGGCAAATTTTCTGGTGTTACTACGCCTGGACCTACGGATATATCCCCGTGAGCCTGGCGGATATATTTTGGGATCTCCAGACTTTATTTTTTATCATCGCGTTCGTTCGTTTATTTGTGAATCAGAAAAAAGGATTGCGAAGCATCCGCATCGTCTTTGACTCCCTGCTGCTCATCATCGTTGTTACGGCCATCAGCTGGGAACTGCTTATCCAACCGAACCTGGATTCCTTGCGAATCGGATTTCCGACGTTATCGGGTACGGTGTTATTATTGTATTCTGTGCTCGATATGCTGCTCCTTTCCTGTCTTGTGCTTGCGTGGTGGGTGTATCGGAGAATGTTTCATCCTACCGTTACGACGCTGCTGACATTGAGCTTTATGATTCAGCTGATCGCCGATCCGATTTATTTCTACGAAGTCACCGCGAATCATCGGTACACCTATGGCGGGTGGTACGATCTCTTATGGTCGCTCGAATTGTTCGGGTTGGCGCTTGCGGCAGTATACCGGATGAAGGTCCCACTGATTCAGCCGTCCGGAAGCACCGTCCGCAAAGTCCCCCCGTACTACGCGCTGCTGCGCCGAATATTCCCTTATGCCTGCTTGCTGGTGCTGCTCTATTTCCTGATGGATCGCATATCCCGGCTGGACGGCATTGTCATCGGCTGTGCGGCGGCGATCGTGTTGGTGCTGATTCGGCAGGTGACGGTGCTGTCGGAGAACGAATCGCTGCTCGGTCAAGTCCAGAAGGCGCTTGAAAAGGCGGAGCACTCGGCCAATCACGATGCATTGTCGGAGCTGCCCAACCGGCGATTCGTCGAGACCAAACTGGCCGATGCGCTGAAGGTGGCGGCAAACGGCAGCGAATCGATCGCGGTGCTGTTCATGGATTTGGACCGGTTCAAATCGATTAATGACAGCTTCGGGCATGCCACGGGGGACATGCTGATTCGCGCAGTCGCCGATCGGCTGAAAGGCATCGTGAGCGAAAGCAACGGGATGGTCGGGCGGCTAGGCGGGGATGAATTCACAGTGCTCGTTCGCCATGCCGGCGATATGGAGCAACTCGGGGCGTTCGCCGGATTGATCGTGCAGACGATCGCCAGGCCCTATAAGCTGGAGGATATCGAACTGCAAACGACAACGAGTGTCGGCATCGCTCGATATCCGCAGGACGGCATCGATGCAAGCGAGCTGATGAAGCGGGCGGATGGCGCCATGTATAAGGCGAAGGAGCTCGGCGGCGACCGGTTTCGGTTTTATGGGGATTAGAAGCGAACAAGGGAAAAGCAGCGAACGGCCGGCATTCCATCGAATGTCGTCGCTGCTGCTTTCGTTGCGTGTCGAAAAGTATATTACATTTTGCCTGACGAATCGTTTGTTGCGGCGGCTTCGGTCGTTGCAGCCTTTGTTTCGGATGCTGCAGCCGCTTCTGCATCAGATGCGTTATCGTCTGTCGGCGCTTCTGCTGTAGGTGCGGCGTAGTCTTGCTCCGGCTGTTGCTTCTTCTTACGGAACAATCCCACGACCAGTCTCCACACAAACACGATCCCGGCTAAAATGAGGTACCAGAACTTTTTGAGCAGGAGCAGAAAACCAAGCTTCTTCGCTACGGCGATTCCGGCACCGCCAAGGATCAGACCGGTCAGCCCGTATTCGGCCACTTTGTCGGTCGATTCGTTGAAGTCGCTATACTGCTGGCCTGTTTTGACTTTAAGGTTCGGCAGAATGATGCTGTTCAGCATTTTGCGGTGCTCCGCCAGATGGACAGGGTCCGATACGAGAATAGCGGAGATGAAACCTTCCCGCGTCAGGATGCGCACATTGTAGTTGATGACCTTTTCGTTGCTGTTCGTATGTGCGAGCAGCGACCAGGAAAGGCTATGAACGGCCTCGTCGTAGAACGGAGCGATATCCCAGCCGTCCACGAACAGCTGATTCTCCGGCTGCTTCTCTTTGTTCGCTTCTTCGGTTCCTTGTTTGTAGCTGTCGAGCAGCGCGTCCGCGTCGATTTCGTCCTTTTCGTCGTCCTTGATGTGGCCCACGTCTTCATATTCAAAATATAAAGCCCAATTTTGCTGTTCGTCCATCGGGTAGACCGATCCGATCTCCCGGCCAGTCGGCTTGCCGCCGCCTGCGGTTTCGAGTTTTCTCGTATCGTCGCCATTTAGAAAAACAAGGCTTTTATCCAGTTGGAGCTCCGCTAGGTTGCTTCCCAGATCGACTTTCTGACCGCCCTCGACCCAGTTCAGGTTCAATTGCTCTTCGGCGGCAGCCGGCATGACCCATAATACCGTCAATATCGCCGCGATACAAAATAAACGTACTGCTTTTGATGCCAAATTACCCATGAAAAAAATCCTCTTTTCTTTAGTCTGTTTTCCACGGGACAGTATAACAGGATTTGCTTAATAAGGGAACAATATTATAAAAATTACTACATTTGTCCTACGATCTCATATTGGATGGAGTCACCTTCGTTCGCTTCTCGGTCGAAGCGCATTATTTTCATCCGCTCAGACGATTTTTCGCCACAATGCCGTTATGCACTTTGATGACGCCGTGCCGCACAATATCGAAGCCGTTCTCGTAGACATAAAGTCCCATTTGCCGCACGGTCATGAGCTCGCGATACGTATGATTCATCACTTCTTCCATCACCTTGTAGAACAGCTTCGTCTTGATATGCTGCTTCGGCGTCGTCATGATGACATAACCGCCGGGCTTCAGAAACTTGCGGTGCCATTCCATCACCTCCGGCTTCAGCTCATCCGGAAAATGCTCCAGCAATCCAACGCTGAGTACGATGTCAAATTCGCGGCCGAAGGTTAGATTGCGGATGTCGTCGACGATATACGAAATGGTCATTTGCCCTTTGTACCATACGCGGGGCGCGCCGGTCGCCGGATTGCTGCCGAGGAACGGGTACGATTCGGGAAAATCGCCGAACCGCTGCGTTTTGCAGAACTCGTCGTAATCGACGAGCACAACCTCGCCGCCGGGATACATCGCATGCAGCTGCATCGCTTCATATCCTTCCGCCGCGCCGAGGAAGAGGATGCGCGGACGTACGACGTCCAAGCCTTGGAACAAAGCGCGTTTGCCGCGCGGGTCCCAGATGCCGTCCGAGATGCGGTGGGCGAAATTCCAAATCCCCAACTGCACGAGATCGTGCAGCGCAATGCCGACCTCGCGCGCCCGGAAGCGCGACATGTGGTGCAAGAGGGAGCGACGCGCTTCGCTCATTTCGGTCGGCACATCCTTCTCGAACCATTCGTGGAACGATTTGTTGAACAGCTCCCACGACATTTTGACCGGCATATCGCGCTCGTGCTCCCGTTCCCAGCGGGTGCGGGTTTCCGACAAATTTTCGACCCGATACGGCCGGCCAATGTCCTGCCAGCGGAGCTGAGACCAATCCTTGACGATCTTGTCATCGATGAACCGCTCCCATTGCTCGTTCCTCGCATTGCGCAGATCCACGCGGAAATTCGGCAACAGCTCGGTAAACTCGAAATTGCGTTCCGTGTAAGGGTAATGCCCTCCAAGCTCGGCTTCCGCTTTCATCGTGATTCCTCCTCGCCTGTCAACTTAATTCTAGTATACGGCATGGAAATGAAAGCGAATACAGATATGGAGACGGTTTCGATAAGAAAAGTACGTGAAGCAGGGGGAAGGCAAGGGAATAGAAGAGTAGGGGGACATGAGCCGTTTCCTGCTAGGGAAAGGAGCGTTTCGCCATCGGCAAAATTCGTCGAAAACGCTTGAATTCAGCGGAAAAACGAGGTATATTGAAGATGTTTTGAAGTTTTGATGTGTAAGGGGCCAGGGCTTGACAGATGGCTTCTTTTTTCGTAACAGCGAGGGGTTGAGTACTATGATTGAATTAAACAATGTCAATAAAACGTTTGCCGACGGTCAGCCAGTCGTCCACCCCTTATCGCTCACGATTGGCGAAGGGGAATTTCTAACGCTGCTCGGACCGAGCGGATGCGGCAAAACTACGATACTACGCATGATCGCCGGGTTTGAGCAGCCGACCTCCGGCGACATTTTTTTGGACAAAGAACGGGTTACGCACCTCCCGCCATACCGGCGCGACGTCAACCTCGTGTTTCAACATTATGCGTTATTCCCGCACATGACGGTGGAGGAGAACATCGCCTTCGGCCTGAAGATGAAGAAGGTACCGCCGGCGGAGCAGAAGAAGCGGATCGACGAGGCCGTCAAGCTGACTCAGCTGGACGGCCTGACGGCGCGTTATCCGCACCAAATGTCGGGTGGCCAGCAGCAGCGGGTGGCGATCGCGCGGGCGATCGTGAACAAGCCGAAGGTGCTGCTGCTCGACGAGCCGCTCGGCGCGCTCGATCTGCAGCTGCGCAAGAGCCTGCAGAGCGAGCTGAAGCAGCTGCAGCGCAGCCTCGGCATCACGTTCCTGTACGTGACGCACGATCAGGAGGAAGCGATGATGATGTCGGATCGCATCGTCATCATGAACCGCGGCCGCGTCGAGCAGGTCGGCACGCCGCGGGAAATCTACGATGCGCCGCAAAGCTTGTTCGCCGCGACGTTCGTCGGCGAAAATAATATTTTCGTGCGCAATCAGGAAGAGACGTTCGCCGTGCGGCCGGAGAAAATGGCTTTGGTCGACGACACGGATGGAACGGCGAGGAAAAAGGGCACGATCAAGGACATCGTCTATTTGGGCAGCATGACCAAAGCCATCGTCGTGCTGGAGCAAGAGCAAACGCCGGTCGCCGTTCACATGGAACCCGGAGCGGAGCGGCAGCGTAAAATCGGCCAGCCGGTAGGACTCTGCTGGCAGCCGGGCGACGAAGTGAGCTTCAGCCGATGAACAGAAGCGCCAAATCGCTTGTAGCGCCTGTCGTCTTATGGATGAGCTTGTTTATGATTTTGCCGATGATCGCCGTTGTCGTCGTTTCATTTCTGAGCCGGGACGAATACGGCAAAATCGTTTTTCAATTTCAATGGGGCAATTATTCTCGTTTCTTCGACTCGTTATATATAGGCATATATGGAGAGACGCTCACGCTTGCCGCGTTAACGACCGTCATTTGCTTGCTGCTGAGCTACCCGCTCGCTTATTATGTAGCGAATTTGCCGGCAGCGAAGCAGAAATATTGGCTGATCCTCATCACGGTGCCGTTCTGGGTCAATTTTCTTATTCGGACGTATGCTTGGGTATTGCTGCTCCGCACGCAGGGCGTCGTCAATTCGCTGCTGATCGAGTTCGGCTGGATCGATGAACCACTGCAGTTGCTATATACGAAAGGAGCCGTCCTGCTCGGGATGGTGTACACGTTCATTCCGTTTATGGTTCTGCCGATTTACGTGGCGCTTGAGCGAATGGACCGCAAGCTGATCGACGCCGCCTACGACCTTGGCGCAACGCCGCGCAGGGCGTTCTGGCGCATTTCGCTGCCGCAGACCAAGTCGGGCGTCATGACCGGTTCGGTGCTTGTTTTCGTCACCACGATGGGGATGTACGTCGTTACCGATATATTGGGAGGCGCGAAGTCGCCGATCCTTAGCAATATTATTCAGAATCAGTTCATGTCCGCGCGCGATTGGCCGTTCGGCGCCGCGTTGTCGGTCGTGTTCATGATCAGTACGATCGTGCTCGTCGGCTTATTCTACCGTGTCTTTCAGACGAAGTATGAGCGGGGGGGAAGAGCATGAGCGAGATCAAGGACGGAAGTCAGGCCGTCGATGCGAGCCATGGCGCGAGTCGCCGCCGAAGCCCGATATTAGCCGCGCATTCGGTGCTGATGCTTATCTTCATCTATGTGCCGGTGCTGCTGATCGTTATTTTTTCGTTCAACGATTCGCGAATTAACGCCGTATGGCAAGGCTTTACCTGGAAATGGTACGTTTCGCTGTTCGACAACCGGCAAGTGGTGGAAGCGCTGACGAACAGCCTGATCGTGGCGGTGACCTCAACGGTCGTATCGACGATTCTCGGCACGATGGCGGCAATCGGGCTGCGCCGGGCAAGCGGCCGCTGGAAGAAAAACTTGAACGGGCTGCTGTATTTGCCGATTCTAGTCCCGGACATCATCATGGGCTTATCGCTGCTCGTGCTGTTCAGCCAGTTTCATTTTGAACTCGGAAAATTAACCGTTATTATCGCCCACATCACGTTCAGCGTATCGTACGTTTACGTTATCGTCCTGGCGCGAATGGACGGCGCCGGCATGCAGCTGGAGGAAGCGTCGCAGGATTTGGGTGCGACCCCTTGGCAAACGTTCCGCCACGTCACCTTGCCGGCCATCATGCCGGGCGTTATTGCAGGGGCGATCATGGCGTTTACGCTGTCGATCGACGATTTTATGATCAGCTTTTTCGTCGCCGGATCGAATTCCACGACGCTACCGATTTATATTTATGGGATGGCGAAGCGGGGGATTTCCCCGGAAATCAATGCATTATCGACCATTATGGTCGTCGTCACGATCATCCTGATTATTTTGGCGGAGCGGCTTCGCAATCAGGGAACGGGCAAGAAAAAGCCGGGCTTGCCGTTGTAACGGTATAGGCGAAAATGAATTAACTTATATAGACGCTATTCAATATGGATTCAATACGGACAATTTTGGAGGAGGATACGGAAAGTGAAACGAATGAAATTATGGGCCGCGGGAGCAATGGTGGGAGTTATGCTTGCCGCGGTTGGCCTGGCCGGCTGTTCGCAGAAGGAGACGCTTAACCTGTACAGCTGGGCGGATAATTTTGATGCGCAGGTGCTGAAAGATTTTGAGGACAAGTACAACGTCAAAGTGAACTATGCGATTTTCGCGAACAACGAGGAGCTGCTTGCCAAAATCCAAGCCGGCGGCGCCGATTACGACGTCATCCAGCCTTCCGATTATATGGTCGGCACGATGATCAAGCAAGGGCTGCTGGAGCCGCTCAACAAGGACAACATCCCGAACTGGGCGAATATTTCCGATCAATTCAAAAACTTGCCGTACGACCCGGGCAACCAATATTCTCTGGTCTACACTTGGGGCGTAACCGGCATCGCGTACAACAAGAAATACGTGAAAGAAAACATCGAAAGCTGGAACGACCTGTGGAATCCGAAGTATGCGGGCAAAGTGCTGCTGCTCGACGATAACCGCGAAGTGCTCGGCATCGGCCTGAAGAAGCAAGGCATCTCCAACAGCACGACGGACGAGAAGCAAATCCGCTCCGCGGCGGACGATCTGAAGAAGCTGGTGCCGAACGTGCTGGCGTTCGATACGGACAACATCAAGCAGAAGATGATTGCCGAGGACGGCTGGATCGGCTCCGTCTGGTCCGGCGACGCGGCGTTCATCCAGGCGGAAAACCCGGACATTGCCTACGTCGTTCCGAAGGAAGGCGGCACGATCTGGGCCGACAACTATGCAATCCCGAAGGGCGCTAAGCATAAGGAGCTCGCAGAGAAATTCATCAATTACATGTTCGATCCCGAAGTTAGCGCCAAAAACTACGAATCGATCGGCTACGCCGACCCGAACGAAAAGGCAAAGTCGCTGCACAGCGCGGAATATCAAGCGAACAAAACGATCTACCTGAGCGATGACGAGATGAAGCGCACGGAATGGCTGCTCGACGTCGGCCCGGCGCTGCAAACGTACGACCGCGTCTGGACGGAGCTCAAGAGCGGCGGGAAGTAAGCAAGTGGCTTAATAGAAGCGATGTGAATAAACCTGCAACCTGGCGGCGTTAAGTGGCTGGCGTTGCGGTTTTTTTTTGCTTTGTTGTTTGCCAGAGATCGACAAACAAGACCTAAGACTTTTGTATGATCTTATTAGATTTTGTCAAAATATGCAGGAAAATAGCGGAAGTCGAAGAACTCAATAACGTTACAATTGGTGACAAAATCCAACTACGGAACTAAACCAAGTGAATGCACAAAAGGCAAACCCGTACGAAAGTCGGGGACGCAAAGCCACGGGCCTACCGCGAAATCACGTTCGCCACGGCAGCCGGGCCGCTCCAGGAGCTTGGTTTTTTTGTGTCCAAAAAACAGTGCCTACAAAAAGGGGAAGAGCAACAATGACACGACGAATGAAAAAAACGATGGTTGCGACGATCGCTGCGGCTCTGTTAACGAGCGGGGGGGCCGTGCCGGATGCCGGAATAGCAAAGGCTGATTCGAGCGTCTTACAGCAAAGCGTCGCGGTTAGCGCGATCGTGAACGGGGCAGTCATCGGATTTCGGGACAAGCCGTATGAGCGCAACAAGCAGCTGATGCTGCCGATGAGTCAGATTTTTGAAAAATTAGGTTTAAAGACTGCTGCAGATCTGAAGACGAAAACAGTAAAAGCAACGGCAAACGGAATAACGGTGCAATTCAAGCTCGGTGAAGCAAAGGCCGCCATCAACGGGAAAACGGTACAGCTCCCGGCAGCGACTGAAATGGAGCGCAATGTGATCTATATCCCGGTGTCATTGCTCGAACAAATTCCGAATAAATCTCTGGTTTGGGACAAACAGTCAAACATCATTAGCCTTACGGAGGCAGGCGGTTACGGCAAGTTATTTTATCCGACCGGTGAGTTGCTCTATGAGGGGCAGTTGAACAAAGGCCATATGCATGGGCGAGGGAAGCTGTACCGTGAAAGCGGCGAAATCTGGTACGATGCGCAATTTGTGCAAGACAGCGTGGAGGGCGAAGGAACGATTGTTTACCCGGACGGAAGCAAGGTCGTTGGCATGCTGAAGCATGGTGCTCCGAACGGGAAAGGCAAATACATCCTTTACACCGGCATCGTTTGGTATGAGGGAGATTTTGTCGAAGGGCAGAAACACGGCTACGGCAAATATTACGACTGGCGAACCGGGGAGCTGTATTATGAGGGCCAGTGGGTCCACAATCGGTTCGACGGCAAAGGAAAGCTGTATCATACCGGCACCGGCGGAGTCGTAGCGTACGATGGCGATTTCAAGGACGACGAATTCGAAGGCTACGGCAAGTTTTATTACTTGAACGGCGCCTTGGAATACGAAGGGGAGTACAAGGAAACCAACCGCAACGGCAAAGGTAAGTCCTATTATTCGAACGGTGACCTGCACCAGGAAGGTATTTTTGCGCCAGGCCGATTCAGCGGGAAAGTCTATTTGGAGAACGGTGACCGGTTCGAAGGGGAGATCATCAACGCCCAAAGCACGGCAACCGGCAAGCTTTACGATAAAAATGGAGCGTTGATACGCGAGGGCAAGCTACATTACCGAACGTTTCAACCGCTATAAAACGAGGTGACCATCATGAGAACACATACCCAAAAACTACGCATCCTGCTGGTCGTTGCACTAATAGCATGTTGTTTGGTTCCCGGCGCAGCCTTGGCGGAAGGTAAATACGCCTTCTCCGATCAGAAGTCGGCAACAACGCTAATCGGCGGCGCCAATTACATATCGGGCAACCATCTCGTATGGACGATCAACAACAAAATCTTTTACAAAAATGTATCGACCGGAAAAGTAACGCAAGTCAGCAAAACTACGCTGCGGAAAAGTACGCCGACCGTCACCGAACTGGCGTCGGGGCATGTGTACGTGCTTTGGTATGAGATGTCCCCAGGGGGAGCATGGTCGCTCTACAGCCACAATCTCAATACCGGAGCCGAGGCCAAGTTGAACAGGGAAGAAGGCGTGAACAACGGTTCGGTATCGGTTGATGGGCCCTATGTCGTCTGGATGGGTTCAAGGTATAACATGTACTACAGTGACCTTCGGCAGCCGCAGGAAATGGCTCTCGGCAATGGCAAGAATCCGGTTGTTCACGGCGGAAAAATTGTATATAAACGGGTAAATGGCGGATTAAACGAATTTAATATCGCAACCGGGGAAACACGCAATCTGCTGGAGCTGCCATATCATATATACGTCGTCGATTTTGCTTTTAATGGCAAATACGTGCTGTGGAGACAGAGCGATATGGATCATAATGAAAAATACGTCATTCTGAATACGCTTGATCCAAAAGCTTCGCCGCAAGACTTGACTTTGCCCGAGAAAAATCTTGTCAATTATCCGGCGCTGTTGTTGAATGAGCATATGGGGATTTGGATAGAGCAGCTGAACGGCGAAGCTGTGGTAACGGGGTTGGACTTGAAAGGCATGAATACTTTCGAATATTTGCGCGGCAAAGATGCATGGAAGGTGCTGGGATTAACCGGCAACCGGCTTGCTCTTGAAGGGGAGGGACGCGTGCTTGGTTTTAGGGTCGTAACGGGGATCGATATGGCAGCATCGGCTCGTCCCGCAGACCCTGCAATGCCCGTGCCTGCTCCCAAGCTGGCTTCACCCGGCAAACCGATTAAGGTGATCATGGACGGCGCCGAGCTTGCGTTGAGTGAGAAGCCGATCGTACTGAACGGAAACGTAATGGTTCCGTTAAAGTCCGTGCTGGAAGAGCTGGGCTTGAAGGTCGACGTCGATGAAAACAATAACCGCTTATCCGCATCAAACGACCGGCAAACGGTCAAAGTCGCCATCGGCTCCCGCAAGGCGGAGCTGAACGGCAATGTTGTGGCTTTGGCCGCGCCGGTTTCGTACAAAGGCGGGGTTTGGTATGCCCCGTTCGGTTTCCTGGAGCAGTTGACGAATAAAGCCGTTGCGTGGGATAGCCTGAACGCGGCCGTTACGGTAAAGGACATGGGAACCGCCGGCAAGCTTTATTACGCGGATGGTACGCTGCTCTATGAAGGGCTGATTTGGAATGGCAAAATGCACGGCAGCGGCAAATTGTATCGCGCCGACGGCGACGTTTGGTATATAGGCGAGTTTGCCGACGATCAAATGACCGGCTACGGAACCCTATATTATCCGAACGGCCGGAAAATTACCGGATATTTTAAAAACGGGCTGCCTAACGGAAAAGGGAAGTACTACAACGAAAAGGGCATTTTGTGGTATGAAGGCGAATTTAAGGATGGCGTCAAGAGCGGCTACGGCAAAAGCTACGATTGGAACCGGGGAACGTTGCTGTACGAAGGCGATTGGAAGGACAACATGAAAAACGGCTACGGCAAAGAATATGCCGAAGATGTAGTGATCTACGATGGCGGATACTTGAACAACGCGCGGCACGGAATAGGCAAGCTGTTTGATAGATACGGCGAATTGAAGCGAGAGGGGACGTTCGTGAACGGTTATTTGCACGGGGAGGGGACGGGTTATGCCTCAAGGTACGGCAAATTTGTCGGCCGCTTCGACCATACAGCCGAAATCGCGACAGGTAAGCTATATGATGAAGACGGCAAGTTGATCGCTGAGGGGCGGTTCAACTATTGGAGCTTGAAGCCGCTGGACAAGTGAACAGGATACATTGAATTATAGACCCGCACACCAGTAGCGGTCAGGTTGTTGCGGGTTCATTTTTTTTGCGCACTGGAGTTCCACTGCACGAACGATGTCAGCCCAGCACTTCTTCCTGAGCCAATTGAATCGCAAGTGAGGTTATTGAATGATGAGTAGGGGAAAATGATCTTTGTTTCTTCAATCATACTGATATTACTTGGTTCTTTGATATTCGGTTTATTTGCCCAATCAAGCTTAAAACAACAGCACGAAGAAGAAATAAGAAAAATTATTTCACAACGTGGTGGAGAAGTCCAAGAAATATTTAAAGTGGATCGAAGTTTGAATCCTTTTACTGAAAGCACTTCAGGCAACATCATATACAAAATACTGTATAAGAAAGGGGGAAAGATGTATGTAGCATGGTATAGAGGGACGAAGGTGGTTAATGACATCCATAGCCAAGGGAGAGGTTATTTTCCTGAGGAATGGATTTTTGAATGAAATGATTTGAATGCCTTTTCTTTTGAGACCATAAGCGCCTTTTAGCTTATGGTCTTATTGATAGATCAATCTGAAAGAACACGAAAACGAATTGCTGCGTCCTTAATAATTTGCGAGTTTTGCTGCTACGCCAAATGGATAAGCGACGGCCCACTATAACAGCATGAACTCAACCACTTACAGAAGGAGTGAGTAGATGAATAATGAACATTTAGACCATTTTGGCCGATTATTGATAAAAAACGTCAGAGATGAAACTATCGAGCATTGGGATAAAATATTGATGGGAAAAATGAATGGCCAGGAAAGCCAAAAGATTCACCAAAATATAATCAATAATTTCAATAAGGAGCAGATCGAACTGCTGCAGAATTTGCTACCTCAGGTAGTCGATACAGCGCTGCATTATTTGTTATGGACGATTGAACAGGATGAGTCGATAAAGGTATCCATCGATCTTGATCAAGGCCCACCGCTTGAACCAAGGAATATTAGCGATGGTTTGCCCGGCGAGTTATACAGCGAAGATGGCTGGATATGCAGATTTAGCGGCAGGGAACCTCGATCATAAAAAATTGAGGAACGGTTAAAAGACCTGGTCGGCCAGCCCCTCACCACGTTTACCCTGCTTATTATGGTAACCCTAGCTATGTGAAACGGAAAAATATATCTGATGATAAAGAGTGGTAGTAAGGTGTCTATTAAAGGTATATGGATTTCTAGCATAATTGTATTTCTATTAGGACTAGTATTAATAATACTGCTGCTGGGCCAAGACAAATTAGAAATAAAACATGAAGACGAAATAAGAAGGGTTATTTCCAATAATGGTGGAGATGTACTGAAAATCGATAAAGTTACGCCTGAAAATAGTCCTTTCGCAGAAGACTTTAATAAAAGTAATGTTATTTATAAAATAACATATAAGAAGAAAGATACTGAATTCGTGGCTTGGTATAGAGGTATTAATGTTGTGAATAATATCCATGCTAAAAATCCAACAGCACTCGAAGGAGGCTACGGGGAAAAATGGATATTGCCCCCTGAATAGGTGCAAAAATTTATATACTGACGGCGTATTGTTGTTTTCTGGTCGTGATACAGAATTAGCTAGCAAAAATAAATCCCCGGATCCGAGGCCACAAGGCCAAGTGTCCGGGGATTTGCTTTTTACCACGTAAACTTATTGATCTCCGCCTGCAACAGCTTGGACGTATCCCTCAGCTGCGCGGCGGCGCGGGCGATTTCCTCCATCGAAGCGAGCTGCTCCTCGGAGGAGGCCGCGACGTTCTGCGAATTGCCCGACGCTTCGCGGGCGATACGGGCCAGCTCCTCAAGCGACGCGGTCACTTGCTCCGTTCCGGCCGACATTTGCTCCGATGCGGCGGATACTTCCTGCACCTGATCCGTTACGGTGCGAATCGACCCGACAATGGCGCTGAACGTTTGCCCGGCCAGGTTCGCCACTTCCGTTCCGGCTTCGACCTCGTGCGCTCCATTCTCCATCGCTTCCACGGCGCGCTGCGCATTGGTGCCGATGCCTTGCAACAGGACGCCGATCTGGTCGGACGAGGCTTTGGCGCGCTCCGCCAGCTTCCGCACTTCTTGGGCGACGACGGCAAAGCCTTTGCCGTGCTCGCCTGCGCGTGCTGCTTCAATGGCGGCATTTAGAGCAAGCAAATCGGTCTGCCGGGCGATCTCGTGGATGACCGACACGATATGGCCGATTTCCTTCGATTGTTCGCCCAGGTCGCGAATGACCGCCGCGGAATCATTGACAGCCGCATAGATGCTGTTCATTTGCTCGATCGTGCGTTGGATGACCGTGCTGCCCTGCTCTGCATGATGGGCCGTATCGGCCGCAAGCTCGGAGACGGTTGCCGAAGATTCCGCGATGCGCTGTATGCCGATGGCGATTTCCTCCATGGCCCGCCGGCTTTCTTCCGCGCTTTGCATTTGGCTTTCCGATCCTGCCGCGACTTCTTCGATCGACTCGGCGACGACGTGGGTCGCTTTGGCCGTCTGATCGGAGCTTGCCATTAGGTTGAAGGAGGAGTTGGATACTTCGTCCGCGCTATTTTTAATGTTAGACACAAGCTGCCGGATGCTGTCGATCATCGTATTGAAATTGGCCGAGAGTTTGCCCACTTCATCGCCGTTCCGGACTGGAATCGAAACGGATAAGTCGCCTTGCGCGGCCTTCATGGACAGCTGCATGAGCTGCCGAAGCGGTCTTAACGCGTACCAGATCAAGAAAACGACGATCAAGATGCACGGAATGCCAACAATCAAGCCCGCCCAAATGCTCTCGATGACGGCTTGATTCAAGTCGGACTGAATCCGGCTGTAGTTAAAATCGATGCCGAACACGGCGATCAGATCGTGTTTTTCGTCGTGGATGGGGCTCAGAATGGATACCCAGGTTCCTCCCGAATCGCTGTAAACGTCGGTAATGCCGGAACCTCCTTTTAGTATGTTGACATATGCCTCCATAAAAGTTTCAGGCATTTCATAGTCTGCGCCGGGACCTAATCCGGTATCGATAAGGGCTTTATTGGCATGGATCATTTTAAGATAATCTTTGCCGTCTTTTTTGATCAGATCGGGCAAGAACAAGTAGCTGTTGGCAATCATACCGGAGCTGACCATATGTTCCAGCTGCTTCTGCAATTCGATATTGTTGTCGTCCGCCATAAACTGTTCAATACTCTTGGCCGACAATTGCTGTTTCGAATCGATAATTCGAGGAGCGATAGCTTCCATCTGCGCATCCAGCATGGACTCGATCGTCTCCAATTCGCGGTAATACAGCGATTGATCCCGATTGTACGACCGGATCATAAATACGGAGCATAGTAAAATGAGTAAGACAGAAAGGATTAGACTTGATTTTAACATCAGGCTTGCATTTCTTAGCGGCATTCTCATAGACGTTTCCCCCTCTTACGTTGTCTCCGTCGAATATCGACACGAAACGACATGAAATTACATATATATATCGGTTTTTCACTCAAAAAACATTAATATATAGGAAAAAAGTCCCGATAAAAAACGGTTGCTTTTTTTCGAAAAAGCAGTATAATAAATTCTGTTGTCACAAAAAAACGCTGATGTAGCTCAGCTGGTAGAGCAACGCATTCGTAATGCGTAGGTCGGGGGTTCGAATCCCTTCATCAGCACCATTTCTTACAATAATAACGGCGCGGTTTCCCGGATAAGGGACCGCGCTTTTTTGATTTCGCAGGAAGATTTTTTAGAGTTGAAAAAAAGCCGGATGTGCCGATGTGGATAAATCTATGCGCATTTTGATTAGAATGTCCGGCCGTCTCCGGTATCTGGACATCACGTAATAAGTTCGATGAACTCGATTTCCGGGCGATGGATTTCGCGTTTTTTGGCAGGATGCTGCGAAATTAAAGGAACTTTGTCGTTATCTGACGAATCATTTGTATATAGATTTGCAGGTTTGTCGCGATAATGAGGTGGATCTAAATGCAATTACGAAACGTTAAAATCATCGGTACGGGCAAATATTTGCCGCAGCGTCGGGTCACTTCCGAGGAAGCGGATGCGCTGCTGGGCGTGGCGCCCGGCTGGTCGCTACGCAAGTCGGATGTGCGAGTCCGCTACTTTGCCGAAACAGAAACTGCCGCCGAGATGGGGGCCGCCGCGGCGAGATCGGCGCTAACGGATGCAGGGCTCGGCTTTGCGGATATCGATTGCCTCGTTTGTACGAGCGGGACGATGGTTCAGCCGATACCGTGCACGGCGGCGCTAATTCAGGAGGCCATGGGCGAGCAGGATTCCGGCACGCCGGCTTTTGATATCAATTCAACCTGTCTCAGTTTCTTGGCTGGACTGGACGTTATGTCATATATGGTTCATGCCGGCCGTTACCCGCGGGTGCTGCTGGTTTCGACGGAAATCGCATCCAAAGGGCTCAATTGGTCGCAGAAGGAAAGCGCGGCGCTGTTCGGCGACGGTGCGGCGGCCGTCATTATCGAACGCTCAGACGATGGCTCGCGCATTGTGTCGTCACGGATGGAGACGTACAGTAGGGGAGCGCATCTGTCGGAAATACGTGGCGGCGGAAGCCGGTTCCACGCAAGCGAGTACCAGAGCGGCACTGCCGCTGAGTATTTGTTCGATATGGACGGTGGGGCGATTTTCAGGATGGCGTCGAAGCTGCTCCCTGCTTTCGTCTCGGCACTGCTTGAGCCGATCGGGGCGAAGATGGGCGATATGCGGATCGTGGTGCCGCATCAAGGAAGCGCCATGGCGATGAAGTTGCTCCGCAAGAAGCTCGCTATCTCCGAAGAGCAACTGATGTACATTACCCCCGATCATGGCAACACGATTGCCGCTTCGATCCCGATGGGGCTGCACGAAGCGATCAAGCAAGGAAAGGTGAAGCGGGGAGATCGGCTGCTGCTGCTCGGCACCTCCGCAGGATTATCTCTCGGAGGGATGGTCCTTGACTATTAACATCCTGGTCACCGGAGCGCGGGCTCCCGTGGCGTTAGAGCTGGCGCGATTGTTTGCTTCAGCAGGATATCGGGTTTATGCGGCGGACAGTCTGCCGGTGTCGCCGTGCGGCGCTTCCCGATTCGTGAGCGGCAGCGTCCGGCTGCCGGAGCCAAGCACCGATCCGGAGTTCTATATACAAGCGTTGAAGCGGGTAGTCCAGGAATGGCAGATCGAGCTGCTCGTTCCGACCTGTGAGGAAATTTACTATATTGCCCGGGGGAAGCCGGTGTTGGAGCCGTTTTGCACCGTATTTACGGATGACTTCGCCAAACTCCGGGTGTTGCATAACAAGTTCGAATTTATTGAACGGATGAAGGGGCATAGGTTTTGCGTACCGCATACCGAGCTTCTGCAATCGGCGGAGGAAGCGCAGCGGTTTTTGGATCGTCGAAACGGTGCTTCGGTTGTGCTAAAGCCTGTCTATTCGCGTTTTGCGGCGAAGGTTAGGATCGTGCGGGGGGATGAACGAGTTCGCATAGTTCCGGCCGAAGCCGAAGTAAGGGCAGGGGTAGGGACAGGATCAGGGGCAACAGCAACCCGGGGACTTTATCGTGATAAAAAGGGAGTGCGTTCCTCGGAGCATCCGCTCATCGACTTGCCCCTAATTTCCGAACGTTATCCCTGGGTCGGACAGCAGTTTATTGAAGGGCGTCAATTCAGTACGTACAGCATCGTAAGGAACGGAGTTGTGCTGGCGCATGCTGCTTATGAAGCTCGTTTTACGGCAGGTCTTGGGGCTTGCATCAGCTTCGAGGCTGCACAAAGGCCGGAATTGCTTGCATGGGTAAAACGCTTCTCAGAAGCCGAGCAATATACCGGACAGGTCGCATTCGATTTCATCATCGCGGCTGACGGGGAGATCTATCCGCTGGAATGCAATCCCCGGGCGACGAGCGGGGTCCATCTATTCGCGGCGAAGGATCGGTTGGATCGGGCGTTTATATCGGAATCCGGTGCTCCAGTGGCCGGTGCAGAATCGAGCGAGATTATCGAACCAAGCGGCTCCCCATCCATGCTGAAGCCGGCGATGCTAACTTATGGGCTTCGTACGGCGGTGACGGAGCGGAGGAAGCTGGAATGGCTTCGTCTTATGAGCAGAGGACGCGACGCGGTTTTCCGCTGGAACGATCCGAAGCCGTTTGCCGCGCAATTTGCGATGCTTTTCGAGCTGTGGCGGCGCAGCAGAGCAAGCGGGATATCGATCGTCGAAGCAACGACGGCGGACATTGAATGGAATGGTGAGAAATGAATGTACTTGTAACCGGTGGAACCGGTTTTCTTGGCGGCAGGACTGCGCTTCGCCTTGCCGAACTGGGGCACACCGTAACGGTGCTCGGGCGGGATGCAGAGGCCGGTGCGACTCTAGAGCGGCAAGGGATTCGATTTGTGCCAGGCGACTTAAGGTCGGCGGAGCAGGTGAAAGGAGCTTGTTCCGGTCAGCAGATGGTCATCCATTGCGGCGCGTTATCTTCGCCTTGGGGCCGATATGAAGATTTTTACGCTTGCAACGTGTTAGGTACGAGGAACGTTGCCGAAGCATGTTTGGAGCAGTGTGTCGAAAGGCTCGTTCACGTCTCGACGCCAAGCATCTATTTCGGTCGAGGCGACAGGCTGAACGTTGATGAAAGAGCTTCGCTGCCGCGCAGACAGAGGAATGCCTATTCGGCCACGAAGCTGCTTGCCGAGCAGGAGGTGCGACGTGTATCCGAACAGGGCTTACCGACCGTGACGATCCGCCCAAGGGCAATATTCGGTCCCGGCGATCGCGCCATACTGCCGCGCATTATCGCCGCGGCCGCCCGTGGGCGTGTTCCGCTTATCGACGGCGGCAGGGCGATCTCCGACATCACCTACGTGGACAATGTCGTCGATGCGCTTCTGCTGTGCATGAATGCGCCTGATCGGGCGCTGGGGCGAGCTTACAACATCACGAACGGCGAGCCAAGGGAACTGCGGACGCTGCTCGAAACGCTGTTCGCCGAGCTTGGCATGCCGTTTCCGGCGAGGCCGGTACCTTACGGCGTCGCCTATGCGGCCGCATGGGGCCTTGAGACTGCGGCTCGTCTGTTTACGCCGAACCAGGAGCCGCCGATCACGCGTTATGCCGTTCATGTGCTGGGACGAAGTCAGACGCTGAATATCGACGCAGCGCGAGATCTGCTCGGCTACAAGCCTCGCATCGGTATCGATGAGGGGCTTGCAGCCTTCGCAGCATGGTGGAAGGAGCGTGAACGCGGAGATGAATAAGGAGACGGGCGCGGAAATGAACGCCAAGAAGGACGCGTCGAAGGGCTGGCCCGGAACCAACGTCAAGCTGAAATTGTTTGTTGCCGGTTATTGCACGCACAGCGAACATCTGACGCTGCGCGGCGGGGAGCGGAAGAAAATCCGGTTTCCGGCGTTGTTTGCGTTGATCCGGCATCCGAGATTGGGGCCGATTTTATTCGATACCGGCTATTCCTCGCGTTTTTATGCTGAGACGGCCCGGTTTCCGTACTCGCTTTACCGCCGGACAACGCCGGTTTTTTACCGTGAAGAGGAGAGTGCGCTGAATCAGCTGAAAACGGAAGGCATACAACCCGCCGACATCCGGCATATCATCGTTTCGCATTTTCATGCCGATCATATCGGCGGGCTTCGGGACTTCCCGCAAGCCCGGCTATATTACACGCGCGAGGCGATCCGATCGGTTCAGGGAAAAACGGGATTTGCAGCCCTGTTGCGTGGTTTTTTGCCCGGTTTGATGCCGGACGATCATGAAAGTCAATCGACGATTATTGACGAAACCGCCCGCCGGGTGGATCTATCCGATCGATTGACGCCTTTTGAGTACGGCTTCGACCTGTTTGGAGATGGCAGCATCATCGCGATACCTCTGCCCGGACACGCGGCAGGACAAATCGGCATCTGGCTGTCCGACGGCAAGGAAGAGTTCCTGCTCTGCTCCGATGCGGCTTGGTCCAGCCAAGCGATTCGGGAGGGCAGGCGGCCGCATCGCCTTGCCGGTCTTATCAAGAGCGGCTGGAGGCAATACGTCGCCAATCTTGATAAGCTCCATCGCTTGCAGCGCCTTCGCCCCAAGCTGCATATCCTTCCTACGCATTGCAGCGAGGTATGGGAGAAGTGGGTGAAACGGTAGCGGCCGGCAAAACGTTAGCACTGGTAAAAGTGGCCGACAGTATTCATGCAACGCCACACAACGCAAACAGCGCACACAGAGCACACGGCGCACACAGCGCACACAACCACAACGCAAAACGCATACATCGCACAACGTTATATAGGCACAGAGCGCATAGAGCGCACACAACGCATAGAAGAGCCTGTTTGGAACAGTGCGTGGCGTGGAATTAGGCTGAAGAGGTACGGGAAGGACCCATTGAGGACTGCATGGACCTGAGACTCTCGGGAGGTAAGATTCTTTTGGGAGGGGGGAGATCATGAGCGGAACGTGGACCACGCTGCGCCATTACGGCTTAACGCGGTTCGGCAGGCGATGGAGCAGCAAGGAGGCGCTGCTGCAGTGGCAGGAGCGGCAGGTACAAAATCATGTCAGCCGCATGCTCAAGGCATCGCCTTATTACCACCGGCTGGCGGGCACGCTTACGGCAGACCGCTGGCGCGAGCTGCCGATCATGGACAAGACCGTCATGATGGACAACTTCGATGCGCTGAATACGGTGGGCGTCGGCAAGGCGCAAGCGTTTGAGGTGGCCTTAGCTGCCGAGCGAAGCCGTGATTTTTCGCCGATGATCGGCGGGGTGACGGTTGGCCTTTCCTCGGGAACGTCGGGCAACCGAGGCATTTTTCTCGTCAGCGCCGAAGAACGGCATGCATGGACGGGTACCGTGCTGGCGAAGGTTCTGCCGGGCGAGCTGTGGGAGCGGCAGCGGATCGCTTTTTTCCTGCGGGCGAACAGCAACTTGTACGACAGCGTGCAGCGTAAAAGGCTGCAATTCCGGTTTTTCGATCTGTTGGACCCGCTGGAATCGCATTTGAAAAGGCTGAACGAATACCAGCCCACGCTTGTGGTTGCGCCGCCTTCGATGCTTCGTTTTTTGGCGGAATCGATCCGGGAGGGTGATTTGAAGATTCATCCTCGCAAAATCGTGTCGGTAGCGGAGGCGCTAGATCCGCTGGACGAGCGGGTAATATGCGAATCCTTCGGGCAAAGGGTGCATCAAATTTATCAATGCACCGAAGGATTCCTCGGTTACACGTGCCCGGAAGGGACACTGCATTTGAACGAGGATCTCGTTTATTTCGAAAAAGAATATTTGGATGAAACAAGGCGCAAGTTCGTGCCGGTCATTACCGACTTTTCGCGCACCGCGCAGCCGATGCTGCGGTATCGGTTGAACGATATTTTGACCGAGCGGCAACAACCTTGTTCCTGCGGGTCCGTATTGACCGCGCTGGAATCGATCGAGGGGCGCTGCGACGATCTATTCTATTGGCGTTCTCTGCATGACGGAGGGCTGCGCACCGTGTTTCCCGATTTTATCCGTCGGGCGATAATAACCGCTTCGCCGCTGATCGACGCGTATACGGCGATCCAATTCGCACCGGATACCGTTCAAGTAGCGCTGCGTCTGCGCAGTGGCATAGACAGCGAGACGGAGGAAATGTGCAAGCGCGAGGTGGAGCGGGCGATTGCGGCCTTATGCGGCGAGCTTCGGTGCGTTGTGCCAACGCTGCATTTTACCGGGTACGACCGCTTGCCGAGCGACAAAAAGCTGCGGCGGGTCGAACGCCGTTTTACACCTTAATCAAGGACTGGAAGGTCGGGACGCTCGATCATGAAAACGAAAGACATGCATGCCGCCGCAATCGGCATACAATTATACGATGCATCCGAAGCGGACCTCGTGACATGGCCGGATACGGAAGACGGGCGATACGCCCGGAACTACTTGCTGCCGCTGCTTCGAGAAGGGGCGGCGCGATTCATCGCCAATACGGAAACCCGCCTGATGGTGCTCCGCATCGATGATTTGGTTCTGCCCATAACGGTGAATGAAACTGAATACGGCAACTCCTATGTCTGCTCTCCGTATACGCATTACATTGCTTATGCGATCCAGGAGTTGGCCATGCTGCGGAAGCCGTGGCTTGAGCAAGCGCTCAAAGTGCTGCTGCGCGGACTTGGATTGCTGTGCAGGGCAACGAAATTCAATCGCGTCGTGCATGTGAACAACTGGCTGCTGTCCACGAACCTGTATCCCGACCTGAACGGGGAGCAGTTGAAACGGGCGCTGGCCTTTATGGTTGACGCTTTTCCGCGGCATGCGATTGTATTCCGCTCCGTCAATACCCGGACGAATCCGGCGCTTTATGAGGCGCTGCGCGGCGAAGGCTGCAAGCTCGTAGGGAGCCGGCAAATTTATGTGTACGAAACGGAACGGCGGGAAGGGCAAAACGCCAAAAGCCGCTGGTTGATGAAGCGGGATGCCGGGCTGCTCGAGCGGAACGGGTACGAGGTTTGTGTCGGGAGCCGGTTGACCGAGCAGGATATGCCGCGGATCAAGGAGCTGTACGATCGGTTGTATTTGGACAAATATTCAACGTACAATCCGCAGTTCAGCGAACGGTTTCTGACCGAGGCATGGCGGACGGGCACGCTCGAATTTATCGCGCTTCGCAAGGAAGGCCGAATCGACGCGGTTTTGGGCTACTATGCGCGTAACGGCGTGATGACGACGCCCGTATTCGGCTATGATACGTCGCTGCCTGCCGAGCTTGGCTTGTACCGGATGCTATCGGCCGTTCTGATACAAGAGGCGGAGCGGCGGGGTCTGCTATTAAACGAAAGCTCCGGCGCGGCGCAATTCAAGCGAAACCGCGGAGCGATCGGCCATTTGGAGTACAATGCCGTGTACGACCGCCATTTGCCGAAGTACCGCCGCATGTGCTGGTCGATCCTTTCGGTATTGATTAATCGGGTAGGCGTTCCGTTGATGCACAAGTGGAAGTTGTAGTAGTAGCTTTAGCTTTAGCCATTGCTGTGGTTGTAGCTGCCGCTATCGCTGCCGCTGCCGCTGCCGCTATCGCTGCCGCTGCCGCTGCCGCTGCCGCTGCCGCT
>NZ_JBVYOJ010000003.1:0-63112 GCF_056120465.1 Paenibacillus sp. sgz302148 | reverse complement strand
CGCTGCCGCTGCCGCTGCCGCTGCCGCTGCCGCTGCCGCTATCGCTGCCGCTGCCGCTGCCGCTGCCGCTATCGCTGCCGCTGTAGGTCGGCTTTAGATATAAGTTGAGTATGAGTAATTTCATTCGGTTATGTTGGTAAATGTTGAGTATGAGATCATTACATTCCGTTATGTGACAAAAGCATGTTGTGCTTTTTGCAACAATAATGTGGAAAGTAGCAGGGCAGAGCTGAAATATTGTACGGTGTACAACATTTTCCCCCACAAGCAGGGTTTATTGGCTGAAATGTTGTATCCTGTACAACATTCTCCCGATAAACCATTAATCTGTCTTGGATTGTTGTACTGGATACAACAATCCCTGTTTCTTTTCAATCAGTAATATTTGGTTCATTTTTCCGAAATAGCAGTAACAGTAAATAGGGACGTTGATTTGTTGTTCACAGGACATGGAGTGCCGTAGTAAGGCAAGGCATGGCATGACATGAAGGAGGAGGAAGGCAAATGAATCAGAGCGGAAGCTTGCGCCGTCGCCCGGTTGCACTCGTTACCGGCTCGTCCAGCGGCTTTGGGCTGTTGTCCTGCATCGAGCTGGCGAAGGAAGGGTACGATGTGATCGCGACGATGCGCGACACCAGTAAGCAGGGTGAGCTTCAAGCTGCCGCTGCGCAAGCGGGCGTCTCGCCCCATGTGCGGTGCGTGGCGATGGATGTAACGGAATTTGCGCAAGTGGAGGCGGCCGTTCGCGATGCACGCAGTCAATATGGCGGCATCGATGTTCTGGTGAACAATGCGGGATTTGCCGTGGGCGGATTTGTCGAGGATATTCCGCTTGCCGATTGGCAGCGGCAGATGGACACGAATTTTTTCGGCGTTGTCGCCGTCACGAAGGCGGTACTGCCCATCATGCGCGAACGAGGCAGCGGCACAATTATCAATATCGGCAGCGTCAGCGGCAAAATCGGCTTCCCCGGCTATGGGCCGTACGCCGCCTCGAAGTTCGCCGTCGCGGGGTTCAGCGAGGCGCTGCGCCTTGAAATGCTGCCGTTTGGCGTCCGGATTGTGCTGATCGAGCCGGGCTCGTATAAAACGCCAATCTGGCAGAAGGGGTTCGCTTCGATCATGACGAAGCCCGATTCGCCATATGCGGCGCAGATGGAGGCCGTGCTGCGTTACTCGCGGCGTTCGGCGGAAACGGCCCCGGACCCGATCGAGGTTGCGCATGCCGTCGTCAAAGCCGCCACGAAGCGCCGTCCCAAGCTTCGCTATACGATGGGCCAGGGCGCGCTTCTGGCGGCGTTTGCCAAGACGGTGCTGCCGTGGAAATGGTTCGAGGCGATCATTCGGCGCAGTCTTTAGCGAGTGATCCCTACTGCCGGTCCGCGTCGACGAGCTTAAACGCGAACGTCTACATTTCCCCCAAGGTGCGGCTGAACGCTTTGCTGCAGCATTTGCACGAGCTGTTGGCCCTGCTGCTCCATCGTATCCTTGGCTTTGCCGAGCACGGCAAGACTGACCTGCATCCCGAGTTGGGCTTGCTTGTACGATATCGCGGACGAGCTGATTCCGGAAACGTCCATCGCTGACACCTCCATTCCAAATGTTTGCAATCCCATTGTACAACATGGCCAAAAACCCCTTCAATACGACTAACGGTACCTGTCGGCATGAAGGGGTTAAGTGCGTTTCGAGTTATTGCGTTACCCTCGAAGGCTGTGCTTGCAAATCACCGCATGAATGGCAAAATAGTCGATTTCCTTCGGGAGCGCTTCTTTGATCGGCTTGAGCTTGTCCAAGCCAATCTCCTGGATCGTCTCCACGATCAAGCTTTCGTAACCGGCCGGTATAATCTCGTCCCAATCGACGGCGAACCCTTCCTCCGCGCAGCGGATGACATGGTTCTGGATCGTGACGACGCTCATGCCGCGTTCCTTGGCAATGTCGCGCACCGTCATCCGCTGCGCGGTAAACATGTTGTACGTGACGACATGGCTTGGCAGGTCGTCCGCGGCTCCGTTATCCTCTGACGAGGAGCGGGAGAAGCCGCCGCCGCCCCGCGCCTCCGGAGCTGAAGCGGAGAAGAAGCCGCCGCCCCGCACCTCAGGAGTTGAAGCGGAGAAGAAGTCTCCGCCACCCTGATCTTCCGGAGCAGAAGGAAAGAAGCCGTCGTCCCACGCGTCCGGAGCTGAAGGAGAGAAAAAGCCGTCACCACTCTGTTCATCAGGAGCGGAAGCGAAGAGGGCATCCATGTCGCGGGACGCCACCGCGTCGAATGCGCCGCCGCTTTGGCGTGACCCGCCTGCCCGTTTGCCGCGGCTTGGGCCAGGCCGCTCGTCACTCCGCCCTGAACCGCCGCCAGCCTTCGTGCTAACCGCAGACCCGCTGCGCCCGACGTTCGCCGCGCCGCTATAGCCGCCCGTGCGCTCAGCCTCGGCCGGCGCTTCGCCGTTCTCGGCGAGGTAACCCCGAATGACGGCGAGAAACGCTTCGCCGTATTTGCGCACCTTCGCCTCGCCGAGCCCTTTGACGGCGCGCAGCCCGCGCTCGTCACGGGGCTTCGCCTGCGCCATCTCGCGCAGCGTCGCGTCGGCGAATACCATAAACGCCGGGATGCGTTCCTTGGCGGCGATGTCCTTGCGCAGCTCGCGTAACAGCCCGAACAGCGAGTCGTCGACATCGCGCCGAACAGCCTGCTTTTGCGTCCGCACCTTTTGCAAGACCCGTTCGTTGCCGAGCAGCACGCTCGTTGCCCGTTCCGCCAACTGCAGGACGGGATATTGCCCGTCCGTCACTTGCAAGTATCCTTCGGCGGTCAGCGCATTGATTCGGTCGACGATGTCCTTCTCCGACAAGCCGCTCAAAATCCCGTACGTCGACAGCGAGTCGAAGCCGAGCTCGCGCACCCGCTTGTCCTTCGCACCGCGCAGCACCTTCGCGACGAGCGTCGTGCCGAACCGTTCGCGCATCCGCTTGACGCACGAAAATATTTTCAGCGCCTCGTCCGTCATGTCGACCGTTTCGCTTGTATCGGTGCAACTGCTGCACCGGCCGCATTCGTCGCTGTTGTCTTCGCCGAAATACCTCACGACATACTGCTGAAGACAGCGCGGCGTGTGGCAGTAGTCGATCATCGCCTTCATTTTTTTATATTCCAGTGCTTTGCGGTCTTCGGTCAGGTTTCCTTGCTCCAGCAGAAATTTCTGGATATGGATATCCTGCGGGCTGAACAGCAGCACGCATTCGCCGGGATCGCCGTCGCGGCCGGCCCGTCCGGCTTCCTGGTAATAGGCCTCGATATTTTTCGGCATATTGTAGTGGATGACGAACCGGACGTTCGGCTTGTCGATCCCCATACCGAAGGCGTTCGTCGCGACCATGACGCGCAGCTCGTCGTACAAGAACCGCTCCTGCATGTCGGCGCGCTCCTCGTCCGTCATGCCGGCATGGTATTTGCCGACCGGTACGCCTAGCCGCCGCACGAACTCGTACAGCTGCTCGACATCCTTGCGCGTCGCGGCATAAATAATGCCCGCTTCGTCCTGATGATCCCGCACATACTGCGTAATATAGTCGCGCTTGTTCTCGCCTTTGACGATGGAGAAGGCCAGGTTGTCACGGCTGAAGCCGGTGACGTAAACGTTAGCGCCGCGAAGCGACAGGATGCGCACGATGTCTTCGACGACCTCGGTCGTTGCCGTCGCCGTAAAAGCGCTGATGATCGGGCGCTGCGGCAGCTGTCCGATCAGGTCGACGATCGCCATGTAGCTCGGCCGGAAATCGTGCCCCCAATGCGAAATGCAGTGCGCTTCGTCGATCGCGATCAGCGGAATATGCAGTTGGCCGAGCAGGGCGACGAACCGCTCCGACTCGAGCCGCTCCGGCGCGATGTAGAGCAGCTTGTATTCGCCTTGCGCCGCTTTGCGAATCCGGCTGCGGGCTTCATTCGCGTCCAGCGAGCTATTGATGAACGTCGCCGGAATGTCCAAGCTTTCGAGCGTATCGACTTGGTCTTTCATCAGCGAGATGAGCGGCGAAACGACAAGCGTCGTGCCGTTCAGCGCCAGCGCCGGAATTTGGTAGCAGATCGATTTGCCGCCCCCGGTCGGCAGCACGCCAACCGTGTCCCGACCCTGCAAAATGCTGGCGACGATGTCGGACTGGCCTTTGCGAAAGGCGGTATATCCGTAATATTGGCGGAGCAATGTATGGGCTTGTTCCAACATGGCATTCATTAAAGTCACCTCGGAAAAAAACTTTCAACCCGTACAATTCGACAGCGCCATGGCCGATTCCTGTATTCGTGCCGAATGATTGTTGGAGCCTATGGGAATATTATTCAACGAAGGAGGCTGGTTCCAATGGCTGACAAAATCAAAGAACAAGTAGCGGCCGTACGCAAAAACGGCGACGGCGACATCGTGGAGTTCAAGTTCGCTTCCGGCAAAGTGGTCGACTACAAAACGGCGCAGCAAATGGTCCGCAACGACGAAATCGAGAACATGAATTTGTTCCGGGGCCGCGACGGGGACGAGCATCTGCGGTCGGATCCGGATGGCCGGGAAGACAACAACCTGGATAATCTCCCGACATTTTGATCGCGATATTGGCTTAACGCGGATATAGGCACCACACCATGGGCACCTGCATAGTATGCAAGGAAAGCAATACGAGGGAGGTGCCTCTTTCCATGGACAATCCGAATTATCCGGGACTTAACGTTGGCGGGAATGTGTTTCAAGCGAATCCGAACGTCGTTCAGGCCATGCAGCAATCCAAAGAGAACGCGATGACGGCTTGCAAAAAATGCATGAATGCCAGAGTGCAAGTGCATACGGTGCATGGCCACGTTTTCGAAGGCGACGTTGTGGATGTCGACAACGATCATCTCTACTTACGTTTGACTCCATTTGACGGCAGGGGATTTTTCCCGTTCGCTTTTGGCGGAAGCAATACGATTCTCACCTTGTCGTTGTTCACGCTGCTTGCGATTGCGTTGATTTGACGCGAGTTTCCCGCATTTCCGTCCGCAAGAGTCCGCGATGCCTTATGGCGTTGTCGGGCTCTTCTATTTTGTTGTGCTATACTGGTCGAAAAGGCTAAAACGGATGGAAGCGGAGGTAGACGATGACCGAATCCGAATTGAACGTCAAAAACTGCCCGATCTGCGGAAAGGACAATCGCTGCGGCAACGTCAAAGACCCGGTGTCGCGGGCGTGCTGGTGTGCGAAGGAGGTTTTTCCGCAGGGCATTTTCGAGCTTGTGCCCGCCGAGCTGTTGAACAAATCGTGCATATGCAAATCATGCCTGGATCGGTTCAAAGCGGGGTCGTCGGAAACTTCATGAACTATGTATTAGTGGCGCACAAAAAAAGGGGCGGAGCGTTACCGCTGCTGCCCGGGCATGATTCTGACGATGCCGATTTCCGAGGCGTTGATGGCAAACGCGTTGCCGCCTTGGTTGATCGTCGCGTTGGCGGATTGCTTTACCTTAACTCGGATGGATTTCCGATTTACTTTTTTTGTTTGGGACGATGAACGTTTCATCGGGATCACCTCCTTTTTTTCGTTTTGCCGGGCTTGCCGTCTTTATGCTGCTCTTTCATGATTTGAACGTTAACCGCATTGCTTGCCAGTACGTTCCCTTGAGTGGCCTCTGCGTTAGCCCTTTGCGTTATATGGATGACGATAAAATGATTTTTGCCTACGCGGTACCGGTACGTTTTGACGTGGTTGCGCTGCACGGAAACCCTCCTCCCATCGAAGCCTCATTGTTATGTTATGGCCGAGCTCGAGCCGCCGCCGCGGCAAAATGGCGATGGCGATGAGCATATTATGTTGTCCAATGGATAGACATGGCAATGACGGGGTAATGTATCATCGAATGCACGTATGATGAGGAGGTCTATCCATGAAGCGATTGACAAAAATATTCGCGCGGCGCGTTCTGCCCGTTATGATGACCGTCGTTATGGCGGCAGCCGGCTTGACCGCCGTGGGAACAGGCACAGCGAAAGCCTCGGCGGTCATGCAAGAGGCGAAGGTTCTATCGCGGGTACCGCTGCAGGAGCCATCACGGGTACCCGTTCAGTCACAGTCGCAGGTAATGCCGACGGTACCAACACAGTCGCCGTCGCAAGCAGCGACAGAGGCGTCGCAACAAGCTCCGACGCAAGCAGCGACAGAGGCGCAGTCGCAGGTGCCGACTCAAGCACCGTCTCAGGTGCCGACACAAGCAGCGACAGAGGCGCAGTCGCAAGTGCCGACACAAGCACCAACAGAGGTGCCGCCGCGAGCGCCGACACAAGCACCGACAGAAGCGCCGCCGCAAGCGCAGTCGCAGGTGCCGACTCAAGCACCGACAGAGGTGCCGCCGCGAGCGCCGACACAAGCACCGACAGAAGCGCCGCCGCAAGCGCAGTCGCAGGTGCCGACTCAAGCACCGACAGAGGTGCCGCCGCGAGCGCCGACACAAGCACCGACAGAGGTGCCGCCGCAAGCGCCGACACAAGCACCAACAGAGGTGCCGCCGCAAGCGCCGACACAAGCACCGACAGAGGTGTTGCAACAAGCTCCGACGCAAGTACCAACAGAAGCGCCGCCTCAGGATTCGCACCAAGATCCTTCGCATGGACAAGCGCCTTCGATCCGTCCGAGAATGCATAACGGAACGATGCTGCTGACCATTCAGACGGACGAAAAAGATGTCACCGGCGATCGCAAGCCGGACCATATTATGCTGCTCGGCCGTAAAATCGACCCCAGCAGCCCGTATTTCAAGAGACTGGTCATTCTTGTCGATAACAAAGCCGGGAAAACCGTCACGTTAATTCCGGCAATCGGCGGCTATAATCCGAAGATGCAATTTTGCGATTTTACCGGCGACAAGGTGAACGATATATTGGTTTCGGCGGAAACGGGAGGGAGCGGGGGAACGTCGGATTATACGATCGCTTCGGTCAAAGACGGCAAGCCGGTCAAATTGCCTGTACCAAAGCCGCTCGATATCAAGGGTCAGTTGGCTGACGGTTATAAGGCTAACATTACGATCGTCAATACGAACCAGACGGTGACGATCGATCTGATGGACCATAAGCAAACCTACGACCAGGCCGGCGTTTATAAGGACGGCAAGCTCGTTAAGCCGGTTGAAGTGATGGTGAACGGTTATGGAGCGCTGAAACCGGTCGATATCGACAGAGACGGCACCTGCGAGCTCGTTGGAATTCAGCGAATCAGCGGAATCGCCAATGCCGATACGATTGCTTACGCGACCTCCGTCTGGAAGTGGGACAAGGATCATTGGAAGCTGCTGAAAGCCGAAGTGAAGAAAACGCTGTTAGAATAGGCGCAATATTGCCGGAGCATACAGCGGAGTTCGTCGCGGCGATAAAGACGTAGGCCATGAGCTTATCTGGCTAAGGGATAATGGCAACGGCCCTGCGATACGATGCGACGTCCAGCGTCGAGACATCGGCGAGAGTCCGTATCTACGAAAAGCTGCCGGCAAGAGGATAAACGCTTACCGGCAGCACCATAACAACTGGAAAACCTGCAGTTATTTTTGTCCCAAACCGCCAACTTCCCCACTTTAACTGGAAAACATGAAGTTAATTTTTGCAAAATACTCCCCTTGAGAGGAATCCCGTCAGATTAACTACATGAAACCCATTTAAATCCGTAAAATACCTTCCGTCCTACGGAATTAACTGCACCTTTTCCAGTTATTCCGCACCAAGAAAAAAGGGAAACGACCCGCATGAGTCATTTCCCTTTCTTATTGCCCATTACCCTCTCCTGTTGCCCATTACCAGCCCCCTGCGCTTCGAGCCGCCTGGTTAAGGCAGCGCTCTCCCACGCGAGCTGACGTACAGCGAGTACCATTCTTCCCGCGTCAGTTGCACTTTCTCCGCATCGGCGCATGCCATGATCCGCTCCGGGTTCACGGTGCCGATGACCGGCTGAATACCGGCCGGATGCTTCATCAGCCACGCCAGCACGATCGCTTCCGCAGTCGTTTCCTTTTCCTCCGCCAACTTCCGAACGAGCTCCGCGGTTTGCTTGATGTTGTCGCTCTGGCCGTCCAGCGAACGACCCGAGAACACGCCTTGCGCAAGCGGTCCCCACGACTGAATTTGAATGTTCTCCAGGCGGCAATATTCCAAAGTCCCCTCAGGGAAAATATCGCCTTTCGCAGCTTCCTGGTTCACATGAACGCCCTGATCAAGCCAGCCGATTTTGGCCAAGCTCAGCTCCAGCTGGTTGGCGACAAACGGCTCGTCACAATACGTCTGCAGCAGATTGATTTGCCCCGCGCTCATGTTCGATACGCCGAAAAAGCGGACCTTGCCGGACGCCTTCAACTGATGAACCGCACCGGCCACTTCCTCCGGATCCATCAGCGGATCCGGGCGGTGGAACAGCAGGAAGTCGATGTAATCGACGCCGAGCCGCTCCAAGATGCCGTCTACGCTGCTGAGGATATGTTCCTCCGAGAAATCGTACCGCCCCGGCACGCCGTCTTCGGCGAAACGGATGCCGCATTTGGACTGAATGAAGATGTCGTCGCGCAGCTCCGGTCTTTCCTTCAGCACTTGCCCGAACACTTTTTCAGCTTTGCCCATTGTGTAAATGTTCGCATGGTCGAACATATTGATGCCGATCGATAAAGCGGCTTCGACGGCGCGATGCGCCTGCTTCACATGCTCTGCCGTATAAGGCTCATGGTTCCAACCTCCGCCAAGCCCCATGCAGCCAAGTACGAGCCGGCTGACAGGAATGCCGCGCTGTTGTAGAGGAATTGCTTTTGCCATATGTCGATCACTCCCGGTGTTGTCGTTATGGTTATCGTTAATTTCATCGTAAGTTTACTACATCCGGAGGCGAAAGAATAGGCAAGTATCAGGAAAAAGGATCGCCAACTTGTTTACGGTGAATGCTTCGTCGGCTGGCGACAACAAGCTCATTGTCAAATACTCGAACGGAATGGGCAAAGATCAGTCGTTGGGGCTGCTCGTTAATGGCGAATTCGTCAACAACACGGTGTATTCGCAGACCGGCAGCTGGGATACGAGCTGGGGCACAAGTGGAGCAAACACTCCGAATTGTACCGCGTACTCTGCTCGAGGGCTTAAGAAGACCGGGTTTTGGCTAAAATGCGGATATACATTCAATATCGGAGTTGAAAACATATGAAATTCGAGCTAGGCCGCTGCCTGCTTCATGAACGCTTGACCGCATCGGGGATGACGGCAAACGAGCTTGCGCACACTTTGCAATATAAGCCGGAGCGTATAGCGGATTATATGGACAATAAGAGGATCATGCCGCTCAAAACAGCGATATCGATCGCATATACGATCGGTTGCGCGGTGAATGAGCTGTACGAGCTCACCCCGATTTCAGTTGACACTCCAGCGGCCGATAACTACAATTAAATTGAACTGACTAGTCAGAATAACAAAAGAGGAGTGATTCCATGCCCGAATTTGCTTATGATCTGAAAGTCGAAGTAGAACCGACGGAGCAAGCGCGCAGAGGAGAATTGGTGACGATATTTGCCAATGTCAGCAACAGCAATGAACAAGTGCGAAATGTCGTATTTACCGTTCCGGAACATGGCATTTATTTGACATTCCAACATGTCGGCGAAGGGCGTTACCGCTTGAACTTCAGCATTCCGTACGATGCGCCGGCGGGATCGTACCTGCCTCGAGTGCACGCCACGAATTCGCTCGGACAGAAGGGAACCGTTGTCTCCGTCCCATATCGCGTTCAATAATTGGATCATCTTATTGATAGGGTACTCATACGGTGCATTTATACGCCGGAGGGTACCCTTATTCTTTTGGACATCATATTCGCTCATAATCAAACTTTCATTAGATTCGGGTTATGGAGATATGTAGAATATAACTTATAGATATCGAAGCCGGAGGGGTTAGGATGCAAAAAATGAGCTCGCTCGCCGAGCATATACGCGAATTGGAAGAACGGCTGCTGAGCCCTGAAATTCGAACGAATGTCGCCGAGCTGGATCGGCTGCTTGCGGATGATTTTTTTGAGTATGGGAGTTCCGGCAATGTTTACTATAAAAAAGATTGCGTCGTAGAGGGCGGCATAAGCGTTCGCGAGCTGTTCCTCTTTGACTTTCAAATCCATCCGCTAGCGGTGGATGCAGTACTGGCAACGTACCGCATAGAAGACAGGACCAGACTGCAGCATACGTTACGCAGTTCGATATGGAGATACAGGGACGGACGATGGCAAATGTTTTTTCACCAAGGAACCGTAATTTGATGGGGGGCCGGTAAAAATGAACTTGTACGGCTGGGCGAACTGTCCCGAACAGCACAAGGAACAGATCTTGAAGTTGAAGGACAAGCTTGTTGACGATTTGGGAACGAATCTTGCCGGGATTTACCTTCACGGGTCGTTGGCTCTTGGCAGCTTTAATCCGAATGCAAGCGACGTTGACGTTATTGTGCTGCTGCATGAAGGGATCGGCACGGATTTGAAATTTGAACTTGTCCAGGCTTTCCTTGAGCTTTCCAATCATCCGTCTCCGATTGAGATTAGTTTGATTACGATGGACGCGGTCCACCCGTGGAAGCACCCGACTCCTTTTGAACTACATAGCAGCGAGTACTGGAGAGAGCGGTATGAAGAGCAGGTCCGCTTGAAAAATAAAGCGTTTTGGGAAGGGACGCCGGTAGACAGCGATCTCGCCTGTCACATCACGCTCATTAATCAAAGGGGCATCTGCCTGTACGGATTGCCGATTAAGCAAGCATTTCCGCCCGTCCCCGAACAGGACTTTCGGTCTTCTTTGCTAAGCGATATTCAATACGCCGCGAATGCCGTCCATACGTTGCCCGTTTACGGGATATTGACTTTAAGCAGGGTGCTGTCCTACTTGGAGACTGGGGATATATTGTCCAAGGCTCAGGCCGGAGAATGGGTGCTTCCGTTGATTCCCGAGAATCTTAGGTACATCGTCGAGTGGGCTGTGAATCGATATACAGGGATAAGCGATGAAAACATTCAATTTGACGAAGGCGATTTAGAGCAGTATAAAAATTTGATATTGTCCAGGATCGATGAACATCGCTAAGAACGGTAAGGGAAGAAATATTTTTTAAGAAGGTTGATAGATTTCGAAGCTCATTTGCATCTAGGTAAAGTGAATACGAAACCAAAGGAGCAGATGCAAAATGAAACAAGTTTTGGAACGGCCCCAGTTGACATGGGGCGAATGTTACAGCTCGCTGCCGTTGGCGCTATACGGTGCGACAAAGTATACCCGGAAGCGGGCGTATGGGTTGCCCGAGTTTCTTGCCCATACGACGTTTGCGTTCCGTACGAGCGTGAGGCGTCGTAGGAAGGACGATGGACAATTTGGGCTTCGGCGCAACGTTTATTCATGAACGGGATCTTGAGGAGCTTTCCACCGGGCTGCTTGACCGCGCTTTATCGATGATTCGCGATTCGATCGGGAGAGGCATTCCCGTGGTCGGACACAATCTCGAAAATTACGAATACGGGCTCATTTACGGTTACGACGACGCAGAAGCGCAATTGTACATATGCGATATTTCGGCGCAAGAAGGGAAAACGCTCGCGTACGATCAGCTCGGCAAACGTCCATTGAACGGCATGCCGATCGGTCCGGAGCTGACTTTAATCGCGCTGAAGGATCGGCCCGAGGTACCGCAGCTGGACGTCAACCGGAGCCCGGAGCAGGATGGAAGCTATAGGAGGACGCTTGCGCGTACGCTTGGTTTCATTATTGATCACCTAACGGGAGAGGAGCCCGTCGTCGGCGGGTTCGAGCATGGACGGGGCGCATTTGACGCGTGGGTCGAGGCTTTTCAGGAGCGGAAGGTTCATTCGATCGGCAACGGCTACAACATTATGCTGTTCGCCAATGCGAGAAAGTTTGCGATCCGGTTTCTGCTCGAATCGAGCCAGCCGGACTTCTTCCGGGTACATGACGTAAGGCTGCAGGAGCTGATGGCCCAAGCGGCCGTGCATTATACGGAAGCTTATGCGGAATGGATTGCGCTTAGGCACCGGTTTCCGTTCACTCAGCCGATTGATACGTCAAGCGCGGAGGTTGTGGAGCCGACCGTCCGGCAGCTGCTGCGGATCCAAGAGCTTGAGGGCAAAGCATTGGCGCTGTTTCAACAAATGCGTGACGTATTGCAGCAATAAAAGGGCAGCGTAAGCCCTTGCCCCTAAGCGAAGGTTCCGCAGGGCGGCGTCGATGAAACGACCGCCCGGGTGGAATCTTCCGGCTTAATTGCGATCGATACATGCCTCCATCCATTGCCCCGTCATCCGGAGCTGCTCGACCTCCAGCTTCATGGTAGGGGCAAGCGATCCGGCATCGGCGACGCGGCTGCGAAGCTCTATAGGCAAACCTTCAAGCTGCATGTGATACTTCGCATTGATCGGGTAACATTGGCGCTCAATAACCGAGGCAAGTCCTAAGAAGCTTTGCAGCCGTTCCGCGTCGAAGGAAGGGTCGCCCTGCCGTTCGATCAAGCGGACATACAGTTGCGGGTGGAAATTGGCCATAACCCCGCTGAAACCGGATGCGCCCATCCGCAATGATTCCAGCAGCGTCGCCGAATTGGCGTTGAACAGCTTGAGCCCGCTGCCGCGAACGGCATCCAGCTTCGCCTGAATAAGCCGAAGATCGCAGCTGGTGTCCTTCAAAAATTTGAACCTCCCGGTATCTGCGCACCACCGAAGCAAATCGGGGGACAGCAAACGTTTGAAGGGGTAGGGGCATTCGTATATGCCAAACGTCATGTCCGGTACGGCGTTCAGGATCGCTTCCGCATGGATCCGCCACATTTCCTCCGATTGCTCCGGTTCGGCAAGCCGGTTGCTGACAAGAACAAACGCATCGATTCCGGTGTCGGAAATCCGTTTGATCTCCTCAATTTGCTCCTTTGAATCCTCCGAGATATGTCCTGACGCGATGACGGGCACTCGCCCGCCTGCTTGTTCCCGGACAAATCGGGCGATCTGAACGCGTTCGTCCAGCGATAAGCGGAACATCTCGCTGGACTGGCAAACCGCGAACAATCCATGTACCCCTTGTCCGATATACCACTCGACCAGATGCTCCAATCCGTCGTAATCCGGCTGCCCGTCCGCCGCAAACGGCGTAATCATCGTCGGCCAAACACCGTCGCAGATTACCGAACGCTGAGCTTTTTTCGACATCGACTCCGACCTCCTTCCAGTCTGTTTCTGCCTGCTTCAATTGCCTCATTCGTCTTCGACGAAAATTCGAATCAGGACCTTCAATCAAACGCGATTTCCCAAAAAGCGATCGTCTCCCGGTTCCGGGTGTATGTAATATACAGCTTGTTATTTCTAGCCACGATAGCCGGGTAGGAGAACTCGCCGGGCTCGGATTCGAGTGTCAGTACTTCCTGCCAATTGGCGCCGTTATCGGAAGAGTGGCTAAGGATGAGCGGAGAACGCGCCGCCCAGTTGCCGGCAACCGGATTATGAACAAGGAATAGCCGCCCGTCTTCCAGCTTCACCAGATCGATGCCGCTGTTATTGTTCGGCTGGGATGTCGCGTAAGCTTCGCACCATGTCGCGCCGCCGTCCATGGAATCGCTCCGGTAAATCGCACCTTCCGTGCTGCGAAGCAGCATATGGACGATTCCGGGTGCGCTTTCCCACAGCGTCGGCTGGATGACGCCGAGTCCTTGCAAACCGGCATGCCGAAGCGGGACAGCGGTGCTTGGCGTCCAGCTGCGGCCGTTGTCGCGGGATCGATCAACGAATGCATCCCATGCCGTAGCGGTTTCCACGGATGCGGGGGCCAGCCATGTCCCGTCCTGAAGCACGATCATTTTGTTCTTGACCGGCCCCCGTCCGCCGCTGCGGTCGCCCTCTACGAGCTCGATTGGTTTGCTCCATGTCAAGCCGCCGTCCGTCGACGTGCACACGCGGGTGTACCATTCGGGAATATGATGGCCGACTTTGTAGAACAAATAGAGGGTGCCTCCGTCCGGACTTTCGAATAATACGGGGTTCCAGTGAGGCAAGTCGGGTTCGCCGGCAAATCGGAACGGCGGGGACCAAACGCCGTTCTTGCGGACGGAGCCCCAAATATCCACGTCCGAGTCGCCTTCCACTGTTCCTCCGAACCAGGCGCTAACGATCGTGCCGTCGGTTAATACGGCGAGTGTCGAGGCATGGCATTGCCGAAAAGGCCGGTTAGGTTCGGCAAAAATATAGCTTTTGTCCGTCATCGTAAAATTCATAACGGTAATTCCGCCTTTCAAAGGATTATATGAATCGCTTGCTAAAACGTTAAACTAAACATAGTTTAGTAATTATCCAAAGCAGTGTCAACAGTTTTAAGCAGTTGAGAGTTGAATGTCACAAAGGGGGAACGTATAATATGGGCAGGAGATATAACGTTTTAGCATGGGTTTGTTGAAACAAGCAGAGGAGATATTCCCTAGATGGTTACGATCAAAGACATTGCCGCCAAAGCGAACGTATCGCTTACGACGGCGTCCCTGGTTCTGAACGGAAAGGAAGGCGCGGTGCGCATTTCCGACAAAACGAAATCGCATGTACTGGAGGTCGCCGCCGCGCTGGGTTATGTCCCGAACTTATCGGCTCGCTTGCTGCGGCAGCAAGGAGGCAACCCGCTGTCGATGGCGTTGCTGCTGCCGCACGATTCGCGGGTGTCCATTATGGGGGACATTATAACCGGGATCCAGCGGTTTCTCGGATCCGGCGAAGCGCCGGTCAAATGCTCGTTGACGGTGGAAATGTACAATTCGGGGGAGCTGTCCCATATTCAAGGATTGAAGGAGTCGGTCAGGTACAATGGGGCGATTCTAGCCAATTTATCCGGCGAAGACGAACAATACATGCAGCGGGTTCCGAGCAAAATCCCTTGCGTGCTGCTGCAGCGGAAATCGGCTGCGCACGACAGCGTCGACGCCGACAACATAACGGCAGGCAAAGAAGTCGCCCGCCATTATGTCGCGAACGGACACCGCAAAATCGTCGTCCTCGTACCCGAGCTTTCGTCCAACGCGCTAAGCAGGCGGGTGAACGGCATTATGGAGGAGTTGTCGATGGTCAAGACGCATGCGGTTGAGCCGGTGATCCGGTTTTGCGCATTTTCCGAAGAAGGAGGCTACCTTGCGGTCAACGATCTTCTTGCCGAAGGCATCATTCCAACGGCGATCGCGAGCCTTAGCGACCAGATTGCCATGGGCGCCTTGTCTGCGTTGAATCGGCATGGAATCGCCGTTCCGGAAGAGTGCGAATTGATCGGCTTCGATAACTTGTCGATGTCGCCGTATACGGTGCCGCCGCTGTCCACGGTTTCCGTTCCCGTGCAGGAAATGGCGTTTGAAGCGAGCCGGATGCTGCTGGAATCGATTATGAATCCGAACCGCGCCCCGTCGCAAATGTCTTTTTCGATGCCGCTCATTCACCGCTCCACCACGATCGTTCGGTAACGCCTGCATGAAGAAATAGCCGATTGCCGCTAAATCTGAAGCGCGGGACTCGGGCCATCCGCGCCGATCAATAAAGATCAAACATCGTGACCGGATGGCCGAGCTGCTTCAAATAATTGAACAGCTGCGCCCGATGGTGAAAGGCATGCGTCGTAATTTCGACTAGCCATCTGGCTTGCGTCGACGCATGGTCGAGATAGAATGGCTTCGTCTTGAGCGTCAATAGCTCGTCCTCCGTTAGTCCGCTCATGTACGTCCGAAGCTGCTGCAATCCGCGATCCATCGCTTCACCGAGTGCCGCCGCATCGGTCACGCCGGCTATTTCATCATCCAGCTTATGAACTTGCTCTTCGCTTTGCTCCTGCAGGATCGCGAGGTCCGACGCAGGAATAAGCACAAGATGATGGGCCAGCTCCTGCAGCGTGCGCATCTTGTCGGCCGGGCGGTACGACCACTCGTCCTCTTTGATCTTCTTGAGCAATTCCTTCGTCGTGCGAACCGCCAATTCAATCTCCTGCATCAGCAGATCGCGAATGACGAACGTTCCTTTCGTTTCTCCGTTCATTGTTAAACACCCTTTCATTGTTTAATTTCCTCACCCCAAACGTATCATGAAAGTATGACAACCGCTGTCACACTTTTGTGGTATATTGGAGAAAAGCTTGGCCATGGAGTTGACGGTGTTCCCGTTATGTTCAAATCGCAACGATTAATACAATTGATGATGACCGTAAATGCGAAACGTAAATTTACGGTCAAGGAGCTGGCCGACGAGTTCGGCGTTTCGACCCGCACGATCGCCCGCGATCTCGAGGATTTAAGCATGCTCGGCGTACCGCTTTATTCCGAGATGGGCCGCAACGGCGGCTATAAGCTGCTGAAGGAACGGGTGCTCCCGCCGATCGCGTTCTCGGAGAACGAGGCGTTCGCCATGTTCTTCGCCTGCCAGTCGCTGCAATATTTCGGCTCGCTGCCTTTTGAGGCTGAATCGTCCTCCGCCTTGCAGAAGTTCTATCATTATTTGCCTGAAGACATCAAGGCGCAAATCGACGGGATGAAGAGCAGGGTGGTGTTCTGGAGCCCTTACCGCGAGCAGCCTTCCGCTTTTTTGCGCATCCTGCTGCGTGCAGCGGTGGATCAGACGGTCGTTACCATCGAATACGATTCCAGCAGCGGCGCCGCCCGCCGGGATATTCAGCCCGTCGGTTTGTATTCGTACCACGGCTTCTGGTATTGCCCCGCCTATTGCTTCGACCGTCAAGATTACCGCGTATTTCGCGCGGATCGCGTGAAGATGGCGGAGCACAACGCCGTCATTCAGCCGAAACCGGAAGTGTCCAAGGTATCCGTCCGGCAATGGCTGGAGCCGGAGCTTGCCCCGGAAGAGGAATCGGTACGGCTCGTTGTCCGGCTGACGCGCGACGGCGTCCGAAGGTGCAGCTCGAATCTTGATCTAGGCGGGGTCATCCATACGCAGCAGGACGGCAGCGGCTACATTGACATCAACATCCCGCCGGGCGAGCTCCGTTATTTCGCGGACGTTATATGGGATTACGGAAGAGATGCGGTGATCGAGCAGCCCGCGGAAGCAATAAGCTACCTTAAGGAGAAGCTGGCCGCAGTTGCGGCTCTATACGGTTAAAGGGAGGAGGCGATCGAGGAGGCTTTCCAGGCATAAGAGGCAAGCGTCCCTACATAAAAATTAGAGTCAGGGAGACGAAACCCGACTCTAACCCAACTTCATTCTTGACGGGGCTTTCACAGTATGGTTCAGACCACAACCGGAAGGTTCGGATTTATTTCCTCTTCTCGAGATAAGTCAGCAGGGCAAGTATGAACATCCCGAATGCGAACATCACCGCAAGAGCCTGGAATACATCCATTATACAGCCTCCTCCTTTCCAGAAGAGACGCCCCGTCCCTGAATAAGTTGTACTTCCATTGTAGTGCTATGTGGTTAATTTTGGAAGTGTCATTGGAACTGTTTAGCCGACAGCGCCATAACACGATTCGCTACGTTTCAGCAATCCTTTTACAATCTTAGTCGGAACAGGTGGGTCCTATGGCAGATGCATTAAAGCTGATGTACAACCGATCGTTCTTCGATCAATTTGCAATGAAATTGGGGCAAGCCTATCCCTTATTCGATACAGGCAAATTTATTTCGCTCATTTATGACAAGCACTGGGAGGAACGGGAGCTGAAGCAGCGCATTCGCCATATATCGCATGTGCTGACGGCAACGCTGCCCGAATCTTATCGCGAAGCGCTGGAAGTGCTATCTTCGGTCGCCGATGCGTGCAGCGGGTTTCCATATTTGTTCTTCCCGGATTTCGTAGAATTGAACGGACTGGACGATTGGGAGGCTTCCTTGCCGGCGCTTGCGCTGTTCACGCGGTATTCGAGCGCGGAATTTGCCGTCCGGCCGTTTATCATGCGGGATGCCGTGAGGATGATGGCCCAGATGGAACGGTGGGCCGAGGACGACAACGAACACGTTCGCCGGCTGGCGAGCGAAGGATGCCGCCCCCGACTGCCATGGGGCATGGCGCTTGAAGCGTTCAAGGCTGACCCTGCGCCGATTCTGCCGATATTGGACAAGCTGAAGGCGGACGCGTCCGAATATGTCCGGCGCAGTGTCGCGAACAACCTTAACGACATTTCCAAGGATCATCCCGAGCTTGTGCTGTCCATTGCGCGCGACTGGTACGGCAACCATCCGCACACCGATTGGGTCGTCAAGCATGCATGCCGCGGGCTGCTGAAGAAAGGACACCCCGATGCGCTCGCCTTATTCGGCTTTCACGGGGATGCGGATGTTGAGATACGCGAATTGGCGTTGTCCGCCAAGGAGGTTGCGATCGGAGGGCGGCTCGGATTTTCGTTTCAACTGCGCAACAACGGCTCCGAGGCGAAGTCGCTCCGCATCGAATACGGCATCGATTTCGTCAAGGCGAGCGGCAAGACGTCGCGCAAGCTGTTCAAGCTAAGCGAAAGCGCATATAAGCCCGGGGCGACGGAGCTGTCGCGCTCGCAATCGTTTCAGGATTTTACGACCCGCAAGCATTATCCGGGCACTCATCGTTTAAGCATCGTCGTGAACGGCTCGGAGCTGGCGGAGATTTCGTTCGAAGTTGTTGCCGGGGAATGAAGTAAGAGCCGAACTCCTTATTCATGAGGGGGCGGCTCTTTTTTTTTGATTTTTTTTGAAAGCGTTTAATGCCACTCCAGGCTTGGTGTTCGAGTTCATAAGAGAAGTTTGTCCTGAACAATTCGACTTGACGCAACGCTAAAAAAAGCTTATGGTACTGCCGATAGAAAAATGGAAGTTCCAAATTTATCCTAAGTGGGACGGACAAGAAAAAGAGGAAGAGGAGAGAAATGATGTTAGGAACGAATCTAAAGCTTTACAAGTATCTGTTCGCCGCGGTGCTTGCAGCAGCCTTGCTGATCTCGGGTTGCGCAGGCAAAGGCGACACAGGCAACAAAGCCGACAATGGCGACAAAGCCAACAAGGGCACGACGATTACAAGCACGGACGGCGATATCCAACTGACCGTAGGCTCCGACTGGAAAACCGATTTGAAGCTGAATCCCAATGCCAAATTAAGCGCCGGCAATCCGGGCAAGGAGCAATACGTGATCGTTGTCCCGAACTCCAAGTCGGATATGTCCGACGGTGCGACGCTGGAAGACTTTAAGCAATTATTTATCGCGAACACGGAAGTCATGGCCAAAAATTTGAAAGAAATCGAAACAAAAGATATTACGATCGACTCGGTACCCGCGAAGCAGGTTGAATTTACTGCAGAAGCGAGCAATATCAAGGCGCATTACTTGGCGTTCCTGCTGGGCAAAGGCAATACGTTCTATCAAATCGTAACGTATTCCACGGACTCCAAATTCGCCGAGAATAAAGAAGAGTTTGTGAAAATCGGCCAATCCTTCAAAGTGCTGAAGGAGAGCACAGCACCTCCAACACCTGCAAAATCCGAGTCCAAAGGCGAGCCGACGGTGTTCGCGAGCGACGACAAGGCGATGGAAATTACGCTTCCGGCGGGCTGGAAGAAAGAAACCCAGTTGAACGATGTCGCTCAAATTCAAGCTTCGCTGGCGGCCGAGGATAAATGGCTGCTGGTCATCGGGGAAGATAAAAACAGCTTTGCAAAAGATATGACGTTGAAGGACTACTACGACATTATTGTGGAAAATAACTTCAGCGTGCTGGAAAATGCGACGATTTCGGAGCCGCAAAATATCGAAGTCGGTGGCTTCCCTGCGCTGCAAACGGAAGTTCAAGGGGAAATCAGCAAAGTTAAGGTCGCTTATTTGCTCACGATTGTCCAATCGCCGAAGCAATTCACGCAAATCATGTTCTGGACCGGCCAGCAGAAAATGGACCAAAGCCGGGATACATTTATCGAGGCTGTCAAAACCTATAAGGAATAGGTCCAATAACAACAAGCCGCTAGGAAGCTGGGTTATATCAGCCTTATGCTTCCTGGCGGCTCCGTTTTATTCTTTGACGCTGCCGAGCACGATCCCTTTGACAAAATATTTTTGCAATAAAGGATAAACAATCAAGATCGGCAATGCCCCCAAAAAGATTTGCGCCGCTTTGGCCGTCCGGTCGGACACCTCGGCCAGCGTCATCAAATCGCTCCCCGTCACATTCGTCAGCGTTTTATTGATAACGATCGTCTGCAAGTAGCTGGACAGCGGATAACGATCGGGGGAATTCATCAAAATGAGTCCGTCAAACCAAGAGTTCCAATGCCCGACAAGAGCAAACAGGCCAATCGTCGCGAGCGCCGGCATGGAAAGCGGAACATACATGCTCCATAACACTTTCCAGTGGCCCGCTCCGTCGATGAATGCCGATTCTTCGATTTCCTTCGGCAACCCCCGGAAAAAGTTAAGCAGCAAGATGACGTTAAACACGGGTACCGCCCCCGGAATAACCAACGCCCAGATCGTATCGAGCAGTCCGGTCATTCGAATCGTCATATACCAGGGGATGAGACCGCCCCCGAACAGTATCGTAAATACGAAGAACCATGCGTAAGCGGTCCGGTAACGGAAAGCAGTCGTCTCTTTGGACAACGGGTAAGCCGCCAGCAGCGTGAGCACTGTATTGAAGGCCAATCCAAGCGCCGTCCGCTGCAGCGTAATGCCGAACGAACGGAGAAATTCCGGTTTCTGCAGTAAGAATTCGTATGATTTTGTCGTGAATCCGACCGGCCATAGTTTGACCAATCCGGCCGTCGCCGCCGAACTTGAGCTGAATGAAACGGCCAGCACATGAACGAGCGGAAACAAACATAAGCAAGATATCATGATTAAAAATATGTAATTCGCAGCGTTGAAACTTTGCCTGCCTATCGTATTTTGATATCGCAAACGGCGCTTCCACCCTTTCTTTCGCTTATTTGCCAATCGGTCTACCCCCGCCGGATCCGACAAGATGCTGTTAAAAAATTCGATAGTTGGCCAACCGGTAAGCCAGAAAATAGGAGGTCGAAATAAGCGCCAGCGAAACGATCGATTTGAACAGGCCTACAGCGGTGGCCACACCGTATTGGTATTCCTCCAGACCGAGCCGGTAAATGAACGTATCTAGCACGTCGCCCGTCTCATAGACAGCGGGACTAAGCAGATTGAACACCTGGTCGAAACCGGCATTGAGTACGTTTCCCAAGCTGAGGGTCATTAGCAGGATGATGATCGGGCGCATGCCGGGCAGCGTGATGTGCCACGTTTGCTTCCATCGGTTCGCTCCATCAACGATCGCCGCTTCATACAAAGAAGGGTTGATGCCCGTCAATGCCGCCAAATAGACGATCGTATTGAACCCGAATTCTTTCCACACGTCGGAAACGACAAGTACGGTTCGAAACCAATCGTTATCCCCGAGAAAGAAGATTGGCTTTGCGCCGAACGATGTGAGCACTTGATTGACGACACCTTGGGACGGGGACAAAATATCGATCAAGATGCCGCCCAATATGACCCACGACAAAAAATGCGGCAAATAGATGACGGTCTGAATGCTTCTCTTGACAAATCGATGGGCGACTTCGTTCAACAACAGCGCAATCATCATCGGCATGGCCAGACCTGCGATGATTTTCATCACCGCAATCCAGATCGTATTCCATAATACTTGAGTCATATTCGGCAGCATCAGCAGGAAACGGAAGTTATCCAAACCGTTCCATTCGGAGCCGAATATGCCTTTGGCCGGTATAAATTTTTGAAATGCGATCACCACCCCCGCCATCGGCACGTAGCTGTATACAATCAATATGACGACGCAGGGCAGCAGCATGAGATGCAGAGGTATTTCGCGAAACCGTCTTCGATTTGTTATCATTGACTTGCTCTCCATGCGTTGACTTCTTCCGTTAGCTGATCGCCGCCGAGGTTTTTCCAGTTTGATACGAATTCGTCGAACGAATCGATCGGGGCCGCGCCCATGATGATTTTCGTTATTTGTTCGATTTCCATCTTGCTGAGCGTTGGTTTTTTCTCGCCCATCGATGCCGTTGGCGCGCCGATAAATTCATCCATTTGAAATCCGTGATTTACGTAATATTGATGAAGCAGCGATTGGGAGCCTTCAGGTCCGAACACGCGGGCATACCCCCATCCGGATACGTCTCCTTTGTTGAATTTTTGGATTTCATCATAATAAACCTTGCTGCCCTGGATCAGCTTAGCCGGGTCGTTTGTTTCCAGAGCCGCTTTGACGGAAAGGTATGCATCGATATTTTGCGTGACGGAAGCTGCTTTCGCGATAGCATACTTGTATAGTTCGATGCCGTCCTTGAAACTGAATGCGCCTGTCGTATTCGGATCCTCCGTCTGCCGCAAGTAATAATTCATCATTTTGACGACGGCTTCCGGGTGTTTGAAATCTTTTTTTACCACGTAATATTCCACAGTACCTAGGCCGATTTGCGGTTTCGCCGGCGTCCCGTCGATCGAAGGAAGCGGATATCCTTTCCATTCCATTGCAGGATCGAGCTTTTTGCCGTCCAGCAGCGGCCAAAGCGGCGTCCACATTTCCCCGAAATACATGCCCAATTTGCCCGATGTGACGGCCTCCGCCAATTTGTTGGAATCTTTGACGCCGAATTCCCCATCCAATTGTCCTGCTTTGTACATTTCGTTCAGTTTGGCGAGCGCCGCTTTCATCTCCGGCTGAATGCTGCCAAAAGCCAACTTGCCGGAGGCATCCTGAATCCATTTGCCGGGATAAGCGTGATAGGCGTTGAAGAAGCCTTGCAGACCGCCAAAACCGCCGTAAATATCTTTGAACGCGCCCAATCCGAACGTATCTTTCTTGTCATTACCGTCAGGATCTTGAGTGGCAAACGCCTCGGCAATCGCAAACACGTCCTGCATCGTTTGGGGTTCCGGCAGATTGAGTTTCTTCAGCCAATCGGTACGCACCCATAAGAGCGGAGCCCCGTCGTATGCGGAATACGTAAACGGAAGCGCAAGCAGCTTGCCGTTAAAGGTCGCGGCCTTTAGCGATATCCCGCCGTCCTTCTCCAAGAACTCCTTAGTCCTCGGGGAAGCGTACGTTTGGTATATTTCGCTCAGATCGGCCAACTGATCCGCTTCGGCCAGCTGCTTCAATTGCGTCGCGGTGACGGCCATGACGTCCGGCAGCTGGCCGGAAGCGATCGTCAAGTTCAGCTTCTGCTCGTATTGATCCGAAGTCCACAAATATTTGATTTTCATGCCGAGATCCTGCTCGTATCCCCGGGTCCAAACGTTATCTTCGATCGATTGCCCTTCCGGAAACTTGTATGTGTTGTTCGTCTCGTGTACCGATGTGACTTCGATCGCCGGTTCGAATTTGCCGAACGGGTCGGCTTGTTTCGTTTCTTCGGTTACGGATTGGCTGTCTTCCCCTGATTTTACATCTTCGTTTTTTCCGCCGCATGCGGCTAGAAGTACGGACAGGCCGAGCATAACACCAATCGCGACTGACATTTGCTTTCTGAATTTTTTCATAGCTGTTCCCCCTTATAAAGAATGATGAGTGCCTGTTTCAATCATAAGGCGATCAATTCGTTCCAACTACGAGATTCTGTTGACTTTACTTGACTTCCGTTGTCCTATTTTTTGTTTTTAAAAAAATAAGCAACAAAGTATAACGAAAGGCAATGGAATGCCGTAGTTGCGGCTTCGCTGCCAGTTTACAATGAAGAAAAGTTGGATCATGCGATTCAAGCTTTTCTCATTATTACGATGGATAAGGGGAAGATTCCGAATGAAGGTGCATTACCCGCTCGATCCGAAAGTCGTCCTGGACCCGGGGAAAAGAGAACTCTTGTTTACGATGAAAAAAGCCGGCGTGGATAAAATTTGGCTTCACGGTTATTTTTACGGACATATGGTTTCATCCGTGGAGGACATGGTGAAAGCAAAGGACGTTCTATATGAGATGGACTTTGAGGTCGGCGTCATTAACTTGCCGCTCGGACATCCGGGCAATGCCTTGAATCCCGACGATCCGACGTTGGAGCTGGCTTTGCCGCCTCATTGGCGATACCGGATCGACCGGCACGGGAGCAAGGTTTATTTTTGCGCCGATATCGAAAGCGGTATGACGAACGACAGCGTTGCCGCGATGACGATGTTGAGAGATGCGGGTTTCACGGAAATATTTATGGACGACGATATTCGGCAAGGGAACTGGGACAGGGAAATTCAAGGCTGCTTCTGCGATGCGTGCGTAGAGCGGTTTAACCGGACGTGGGAGCGAAACGAGTCGAGGGTAACCTTGAGCCGGCGCATTGAGGCCCGTGAAACAGGGGACGTATTGAAGGAGTGGATGTCCTTTCAATGCTCTAAAGTAACGGAATTTATGAAGGCGCTGGCTGTGCCGGGGGTGCGGCTTGGGGCCATGCTGATGGTGGACGGCGACGAGCGGCACGGCATCGATGCCGGTGCGCTGCGGCGGGAGCTTCCCGATTGCCTGTTTCGGGTCGGAGAACACCAGTTCACCGATAAGGATTTCGGCACACCCGCCGGAAAAGCGCAGGAGCTGATCAGCATACAGAAGCAGTTGAACCGAATCGGCCGGGAGAACATGTACAGCGAAACAACGTGTTTTCCCCACCGTGCCTTAAGTGCCGCCAATCTGATATGCAAGGCGAAATTGGCGATTTGCGCGGGAATCCCCAACATTATGCTCATGAGCGGAACGTACGTATACGAGGAAGACTATTGGGAAGCGTGGGGTGAACATCAGCTTGAATTACGCCGCATGGAAAGCGATTTCGCACCGTGGGAACGGGTAACCCCGGTTCATTTTGCCTATGGTTCGCATGCCGTTTATCAGGAGGCGTTATATCCGACAACGCTCCCCACGTTATCGGGGCTTCCCGCCAAACCGGTGCGCGGGTGCGAGCAGGATGCGGCCGGCGGCGAGCTTCTGCTTGTTTTCGGCGATTATGTTTTGGATCGGGATTGGGAGCAATCGCTGTCCGGGTATAAGAAGGTTATTCTCGATGCCGCTGCCGCCAGAACGAATCCGGATATCGATCCTTCGAACTATAAGCATATTGAGATATGGAATCACGAAGTCGGTACGGGCGACCCGCAAGTCGAAATTCGCGGGCTTCGGGCTTTGATCGAACAGGATCCCTGGGAGTTTCCATGGATTGCGGCCGGGGACAACGCTGTTTTGTTCTGGTTGAAAGACCGCCATGGCGTGAGCGTATTCAATATGGAGGAGAAGAGCAGCACATGCACGCTTTCCTATAAAGGAGTGCGGCGGGTTGTGTCCCTTGGTCCGCTGTCGTGCCAATGGGTAACGATTTGAGATTTGATCTCGGAAGCAGGTGTATTTTATGCAGGAACAGGCCGGATTGCAGCATATCGATGCGAATATGAAGACAAACGAAACGCCGGAGGCGGGACTGAAATGGCAGTCTCCGATGGAAGGGCTGTTTGGACTGGCTGGGTTTGCTTGGTTGAAGCAGGACGGAAAGTATCGAAGAATGCCTGTTTCCCCTGCGTATCCGCTTCCTGAAACGGTGGATCATCTGGCTAATCATACGGCCGGAGGACAAATCCGCTTTCAGACGGATACGGGCAAGCTGGCGATTAAAGTCCGACTCAGCGGAGCGGACATGATGGATCATATGCCGGCAACCGGGATGAAAGGATTCGATTGTTACATCGGTGCTCCGGGGAACGAGAAGTATTATTCTACAACACGTTTTGATCATACGATACAACAATACGAATGTACTTTGTTCGAATTGAATTCGGGGCAGCTTCGCCATATTACATTAAATTTCCCGCTATACCAAGGCGTGGAGGAAGTGCTGATCGGAATCGACCCCGACGCGGCGATTGCCGAACCGCTACCTTATGCCAACGACAAGCGGATTATCGCGTACGGCACGTCGATCACACAAGGCGGATGCGCCAACCGTCCCGGCATGGCATACACGAACATCATGAGCCGCAGAATTCCGCTCGAATTTGTCAATCTCGGTTTTTCCGGCAACGGAAGGGGCGAACCGGAGGTCGCTCGCGTCATCGCCGAAATCGCCGATCCGGCTTGTCTCATCATCGATTATGAAGCGAATTGCGGTACTGCCGAGCATATCCAGGCAACGCTTCCGCAGTTTATCCGCATCTACCGCGACAGCCATGCGCAGGTGCCGATTATCGTCGTGTCCCAAATCCGCTTCGGCATGGAATGGTCGGACGATTCTTGTCTCCGTATGCGATTAGCCCGCAAACAAGTTCTGACCGACACCGTAGATCAGCTACGGCAGCAGGGAGATGGTCATCTCTATTTCGTGGACGGCTCGAAATTGCTCGGCGACGATTTCGAAGAGTGTACAGTGGACGGCACACATCCGACCGACCTCGGATTTTACCGGATAGCGGAGGGGCTAACGCCGATATTGAAACAAATATTGAAGGAGGAAGCCGTTCTCTGAAAATGAAGAGATTCGCAAAATCAAGATACGCCAAAGCCGTAGCGAAATTGTACTAGTCGAAGTCGAAATCAACCTATGAAAGTTGAGTGATCAAAATGGCGATAACGGGTCAACGAATTTGGGAGTGGACGGGAGTTAACGAAGTGCAAAGCCGCGATGCCGAACGGGAGGAACCGCGCCCCGGCGAAGTGGAGGTACGGGTGAAGGCGATCGGCATTTGCGGCACCGACCTGCACATCATGAGCGGCCACGTTCAGTTCGGTACGCCGCCGATGCCGCTTGGCCACGAGCTGGCGGGTGTCGTGGAGCGAGTCGGGCCCGGCGCTCACGGATGGCAGCCCGGCGACCGCGTATGCGTAGACCCGCTTGTTGGCTGCGGCAGCTGCGAAGCTTGCCGCCATGGGCGCAAGCACCACTGCCCGCGCGGCGTCGAGATCGGGCTGCACCTGCCCGGAGGCTGGCGCAGTTACATGAATGTGCCTGCGGCCAACCTGTACCGGCTGCCCGATGCACTCGGTTTCGCCGAGGCAACGCAGGCGGAAACTCTGCATTGCTGCGTCGGCGGCGTCGACAAGCTCGATATTGCCGTCGGCGCGCATGCGGCGGTGATCGGTGACGGACCGACCGGCCTATTGTTCGTGCAGCTGCTGAAGGCGGCCGGCTGCGGACACGTAACGCTAATTGGCCGGCGCGATAAGCGGCTGCAGCTTGGGCGGCAGCTCGGCGCCGACGTCGTACTGTCAGCTGACGACGACCCAATGCCGCAGCTGGAAGAGACGTTCGACATCGTTATCGATGCCGCAGGTACGGAAAGCTCGATCGCGTCGGCATTAGCGCTGCTGCGGCGAGGCGGGCAATTGCTGATGTTCGGCCTGCCCGGCCAACCGGTAATCGTCGACGTACAGGCGCTCGTCATGAAAGAGCTGCGCATGATCGGCTCGACGAATGCCCCGCACGTATGGCCGCGGGTGCTCGAGCTGATGGCGTCGGGGCAGGTGCAAGTACGGCCGCTTTTTACGCAAGAGTATCCTTTCGATCGATTGAATCAAGCTTTGGTGCTGGCCAGGTCGAAGCCGGACGAGGTAGTCAAAGTAATTGTAACGATATAAATCGAGCAGTTTCCAGAGGAGGTACCATATGAGAATTACTGATGTTAAAACATACCCGATTCAAATTCCTTTTCATAAAGGGGAGAGATGGTCCGGAGGCACCCGGTACAGCGCTCCTTCGCTCGTCGTGCAAATCGAGACGGAAGAAGGGCTCTACGGCATCGGCGAGTCGGTGGGGCCGACGATTCCGGTCATTCAATCGGTCGTGGAAAAGGAATTTAGGCCGTTCCTGCTCGGGAGGGACCCGATGGATCTCGAGCCGATATTGCATCAGCTGGAGGAGTACAGTGTCAACTGGAAGCAGATCGCATATTACGGTTTGGCCGGTGTCGAAATGGCGCTTCTTGATTTGCGGGGAAAAATATTGAATATGCCGGTATACAATTTGCTTGGAGGCAAATGCAAAACGGCAGTCGAATTTTCCGGCTATATATTCATTGATACTCCCGAGAACAACGTGAAGGAAGCGATGAGCTTCGTCGCACGCGGTTACCGCGAATTAAAGCTGAAAGTGGGGCGCGATATCGACCAAGACGTCGAACGCGTCAAAGCGGTGCGCGAAGCAGTCGGGCCGAAGGTGAAGATTCGCATCGATCCGAACCAGAACTGGAGCGTTCCGACCGCGGTAAAGGCGATTCGCCGCATGGAGAAATACGATCTGCAAATGGTCGAGCAGCCGACCCCGTATCACGACGTCGATGCGATGGCGGCCGTGGCGCGTGCGGTAGACGTGCCGATTACAGCGGATGAAGGCTGCGCGACGCTGGAAGACGCGCTGCGGTTGATCGACAAACGGGCGTGTGCATGCTTTACGGTATACCCGTCGGAAGCCGGCGGCATCCTGAAGGCGAAACAAATCGCCGACATTGCGAGCCATGCGGGAGTATGGTGCATTACCGGAAGCTGGGCGGAAACCGGTATCGGCACGCTTGGCAACGTCCACCTGATCGCGGCCAATCGCAACTTCCCGTTCGCCAACGACACGCATCTCGACTTCATGACGGGGGATGTGCTGCGCGAGCCGCTGAAGTTTATCCAAGGGCATATAACCGTCCCTGACAAACCGGGCTTCGGCATCGACCTGGATCCGGCGCGCTTGGCGCAGTATGGCAAAGAACTCGTGCGTGAAATGGTGTTTTATGACAAGCAGGACCCATCGTTCCAGCCGCGTGTCGGACAAATTCTTTAAAGCTCGCCGGAGGTGCCTGGATGAAGCAGCGCTTTCCGATGATTCGGCCGAGTTACCTGCCTTCGGCCGTGGCATACGATTTACGCAGGGCGGAATTGGATATGAACAACGAGATTTTAATGTCTCATCGGGTAACGGTCGATTATGTGTTCTTCGGCGATTCGATTACGCATTATTGGGAGCTGCAGACGTATTTCGGGCGTAACGGCGCGATTGTCGTTAACCGCGGCATCGGGGGCGATTCGACGAAACACGGCTTACACCGGTTCCAAGCGGATGTCGTGCAATTGAAGCCGCGTTATGTCATGATTGCGATCGGCATCAACGATACGATCCTGCTTGATGATTGGATCCGGCAGGGGAGTGCGGATCCGGCCCGGCTCGTGCAGATGAGAGAATGTATCGTGAACGGCAATCGGGAGATGATCCGCATCGCGCGGGAGAACGGTATCCATCCGATCGTTTGCTCGCTTTTGCCAACGGGTGTCGAACGGTTCGGATGGGAAATACGCAACCCGTTGATTGCGGAGACAAACAACGGGCTAGGACAGCTAGCGGGCGAGCTTGGCGTCATTTATATCGATTATCATGCTGCAATGTGCGAGCCGGACGGCATAACGCTGCGCAGCGAATACGCTTATGACGGGGTTCACCCGAACGTTGACGGTTACGACATCATGGCGGAAACGCTGCGTAGGACTTTGGCGGAACACGGTATAAAACTAACGAATTAGACGGAAAAAAAAGGAGGAGTGATCGACATGAGAGTGTTGGCAATCGGGGCGCATCCGGACGATGTGGAAATTTTATGCGGCGGCACGTTGGCGAAATGCGCGGCTAGAGGAGATCAGGTAACGATTATGGTCGCCACGAACGGTAACGTCGGATCGCCGACATTGAGCAAGGAAGAAATCGCCGCGGTTCGCAAGAAGGAACAGGAAAATGCGGCGGCCATCATCGGAGCCGATGTCATCTGGATGGATTATGACGACGAATTTTTGATCCATGACCGCGAAACTCGGCTGGCATTCCTTAACGCGATTCGCAAGGCGAATCCGGATATGATGTTCGTGCATGGCGCAAACGATTATTTGCCGGATCACCGGATAAGCGGCGAAATTGCCATCGATTGCCGCATTCCGGTAACGGTTCGGTTGATTCAAACCGAATATCCGGCGATGGATCATATTCCGCACGTATTCATCATGGACAACGTCGGCGGGATCGGCTTCGAACCCGAGGTGTACGTCGACATCTCGGATACGTTCGAAATAAAAAGCCGGATGCTGAAATGCCATGCAAGTCAGGACGAATGGCTGCGTCACCTATACGACGGCATGGATTATGTCGCTTTCATGAGCAAACTGGCGTCCATGCGAGGGATGGCTATCGGCGCTAAATATGCCGAGGCATTCCGCAGCTTGCCGATGTATCCGGTAAGCGGCAGGCCGCATTTGCTGCCGTAAGATCCAAAAAGCCTCTTTGCTGCGTTAAGCTGTTGAATACAGCTCGACTGCGACAAAGGGGCTTTCGAGTACTACAGCCGTGCAGCCGATCTGCGGGACCCGACAAGGAGATCGGCACTTTTTGTCGAACTTGACTTTACAAGCAACCGGTGAACCGGCGGGGATCCCCGGATTAGGTTGACGATGGTGACGAAACGGGCGGTGGGATCAAGCAGAATGTTGAATAAGCTGAAGATCAACAGCAAATCTATTTTTCCTAAATTGATTCTAACATTTCTTTTGATTACAACCCCTATGTTTGCGCTTAGTCTTACCTTGAATGTATTGGGCGAACAGGAAGTGCGGAAACAGAATTCCAATACAGTGACGGCGCAAATTCACTATTATTTTTTGCTGCTGGAGAGGGAAGTACAGCAAATCATTAAAGCGCAGCAGGAAATGGTAAATGACGAGGAACTGCAAAATTTAAGCAGTCTGGCCGAGATCATGACGGATTACCAACGATCGAAGGCAATCAACAGCCTCTACAGGAAACTTAAGCTGTTTAAAGAATCAAACGCTTACATCCAGGACGCAAGCATCTATATCCCGTCTGTCGATGGCGTAGTTTCTACTTTGGAATCCGCGGACCCCGCGGTGATGAAGGAAGAAATGCAAGACATCGCCCAAGCTATTTATAAAGAAGGATTTCCTTTGACTTTTTGGAATAATCGTTTTTTTCTAAACTTGACTTATCCGAACTATTTGAACGCGCAACATGTGAATAAGCCTCCTTTGTTTATTCAAAACGTCGAAATATCGGTCGATGCGATGAAAAATGTGCTGGATACGTTTCATAAAGACGGGGGAGCGGTGTTGTTCAGCGACAATTGGAGCATTGCTAACGATAAAGGGTTGGAATACTTCCCGAAAATCAGAAATCTTATTGGATATGATCACCGCAAACTTCAAGAGCCTGTTACGCAAACCGTATCCGTCGGCAAGGTGGACTATGTCGTCACTTTGGAAAAATCGCAATCGCTCAATGCCGTGCTTATGGTATTCATCCCCGAGGAAACGATGCTCGGAACGCTGAATTCGTACAGAACGTGGTTTTGGCTGCTTGTTTGCAGCGCGGTCATTATTGTTATCTTGTTTTCGTATGGCATCTATTTGCTCATTCATCGTCCGATGAGAATGCTGATCAAATTGTTCAAAAACGTGGAGGAAGGCAACTTTCAAGTTTCCATGCTGCCTAAGAAAAAGGACGAGTTCGGCTATTTATACAGCCAATTCGATAAGATGGTCCGCAATTTGAAAATTTCGATCGACGAGCTTTACGTGCAAAAAATCAGGAGGCAGCAAGCGGAATTAAAGCAGCTGCAGGCGCAAATCAATCCCCATTTTCTGTATAACAGTTATTTTACCCTCCACCAGTTGATCAAGATGAATGAAAATGATGTCGCGGAATTGGTTTCCAAAAATTTAGGGGACTATTTTCAGTATATTACCCGCAACGCGAAAGAAGTGGTTCCCCTCGAAACGGAAATCAACCATATCCGTTCTTATATCGAAATTCAAAACATCCGTTTTTCCAACCGGATTGAAACCGTGTTTGAAGATCTCCCGGAGCAATACCGGCAAATTCCGGTGCCGCGGCTTATTTTGCAGCCCGTTATTGAAAACGCATACCACCATGGATTGGGGGAAAAGGTGTTTGGCGGACAGCTGCATATTCGATACTGCACGGAAGGAGACAAGCTCTGCATTGCGATAGAGGATAACGGCCCGGGCTTGAACGAGAGCCAAATGGAGAAGCTCAACCGACGATTGAATCCGGAGTGGGACGACGGAGAGAGCACGGGATTGATCAATGTTCATCGGCGCCTGCAGTTAAAATACGGTTTAAACGGAGGGATCGAGATTGCCCGGGGAACAATGGGAGGGCTGCTGGTTCACATTTTCATACAACTTGAAAGAGGGGAATAGCCATGCATCGAATGTTGATTGTGGATGACGAACCGATCATCGTGAAAAGCTTGTATCAATTGTTCCGGGATGCGGTACACCTTGATCTCGAGGTTTACCGTGCTTATAACGTGTACGAGGCGCTTGATCATCTTCATAAAACGAGGATCGATCTGGTCATCACCGACATTCGGATGCCGGGGATGAGCGGTATTGACCTGCACAAGCAAATTATGGCCAGCTGGCCGCGATGCCGGGTTATTTTTCTTACCGGGTACGACGATTTCGAATATGCCAGGCAGGCGATCCGCAACGGGGGAGTCGTCGACTATTTGTTGAAAAACGAAAACGAAGACATGATTGTCAAAGCGATGGAAAAAGCGGTGGCGGAAATTGAAAAGCACGAAAGGGCGGAAGATTACTTGCATAAGGCCAAGGAGAAGCTCCAAAGGGCGATTCCGGCCATGCAAAAAAATTATTTGTTCGATTTGATGCAGGGTTCCGTCCCGCCGCTGGAAATGATGGAAAACAAATTCGCACAGCTGGATATTCCACTTCATGCAGCAAAGCAAGTTTATATGGTCATCGGTCGAGTAGACGGATGGAACGCGGATTTGAACGAAACGGACCGGACATTGTTAATTTACGCCGTACAGAACATTGTGGAGGAATATTTGTCGTCTGCGGCGGTATCCGTTTCCGTTGTGTTCGATACGTATAAGTTCCTTTGGTTAATGCAGCTGGGCGATTCCATGGGCAACGATGCGCCGGAAGATGAACAGCAATGGAGCAACTTGATCTCCATGGTCGACGGGATTATGGAGGCCGCGCAAGAAACGTGCAGGAGATTGCTCAAAATATCGGTTTCCTGCGCGCTTAGCCGCGAGCCTTGCGCCTGGGAACGTCTCGGGGCGCAGTTTCATTATTTGAAAATACTTCTTGGCCAAGGCTTGGAGGGAGAGCAGGAATTGCTCATAAGGGATAAGGGGATGTTCGAACCTTTTACGGAATCGAACCGGAGGCATCTTTACTCCGGGTCGCAGCAGCTTAGGAAGCAGCTGGGATTATGGGAGGAGTATTTGGAGAGCGGGCATAGGGAGGAATTTCTCAAGCAATATGAACAATTGATGAGCAGAGGACCTTTAGGCGGCCAAACGTACATGTTGGAGCTATTTTATTCGGTCTCGCTTTGCTTGCTTTCTTATTGCAACCGGGCCGGGTTATTCCATGAGATTTCTTTAAAGATGAACGTAGGGAAGATGACTCGATTCGACGCCCATGACAGTTGGGATGACGTCGTGCGATATTTCAAGGAATTCGCCGGGTTGTTGCTCGATGCAAGACACAACCAGAATCAACCCGAGGCGCGGACGCAGCGGATGATCCATTTTATTCATGAATATATCGACAATCATTTGGATCAGGCGATATCGCTTACGGAGCTGTCGGCATTGGTAAACCATAGTCCGACTTACTTGTCCCGTCTGTATAAACGGCTTACCGGGGTCATGCTGTTCGAATACATTACCGAGCGGAGGATGACAAAAGCAAAGGAACTTCTTGCCGGGACGTACATGAAAGTGCATGAAATTGCGGCGGTTGTCGGTTACGAGACGGCCCCCCATTTTACCCGTACTTTCAAAAAAACGTTTATGATGACTCCTCAAGAATACCGGGATACCTTTAATCATCCTACTTCATGAAATGAGCAATACATAACAAGGAAAGGCAAGATGAGCCCGTAGTTAACGTTTTCATAGCCATCTATAATCAAATCAGAAGGGTCAGTGATGAGGCGGATGAAATGGATATCTTTTGCGAAAGCGGCGTCAATCCTGTCAATTGTCATACTCGCCACGGCTTGCAGCTGGACATCCGGCACGGATGAAAAGGATCGGGCTGCAGCGGGGGATACGGGACAGACGATGCAAGCGACGAAAGAAAATTTCGACCCGTTAGGCAAATATGACCCGCCCATCGAAGTGACGGCCGTCCGTCCTGCCGATGCCACAATGAAGTTCGAAAACGGCGAAACGATCGAGAAGAACGGTTGGACGCAGTTATACGAAAACGAGCTCGGAATCAAACTGAGATATTTGTGGATTTCCGGTCAATACGAGCACAGGATGAATGTAACGATGGCTTCGGGGAACTTGCCCGACATCATGCCGCTTAACGGCATTCAATTAAGACAATTGGCGGAAGCGGACCAGCTTGCCGACTTGACGGAAGCTCTTGAAAACTACGGATCCCGGCAATTGAAAAATATTTTGAACAAAGACGGCGGCATGGCGCAAGCGTCTGCGACCTTCGGCGATAAATTGCTGGCTCTTCCCGTCTTGGTGAGTTATACGGATAGCGCTCCGCTGTTATGGATTCGTACCGACTGGCTGGAAAAGCTGAACTTGCCCGAACCGAAAACGATGGACGATGTGTTCACAATCGCCGAAGCTTTCGTTAACCGGGATCCGGACGGCAATCATGTGAAGGATACGTACGGACTTGGGGTAAGCAAGGAAATATACAACAGTCTTGCGGGATTGGAAGGATTTTTCAACAGCTATCACGCCTATCCGAACATATGGATCAAAGATTCCGCGGGGAAAACGGTATACGGGAGCGTTCAGCCGGAAATGAAAGCGGCTCTGGCCAAATTGCAGCAAATGTACAAGTCGGGATGGATCGATCATCATTTCGCCGTGAAAGACCCGGAGAAGGTCGGGCAAGACATGAACGCCGGCAAATTGGGCATGATGTACGGCGCCCATTGGGTACCGCTCTTTCTGCAAGACGGGAAAAACTGGGATACGAACATGCAGTGGAAACCGTATCGCCTTGCGTCGATTGACGATCAGCCGGCTCAGCCGCAAGCGCGATACGACGTAAGCCAATATTATGCGGTTCGTAAAGGAATGGAGCATCCCGAAGCTGCGGTCAAGATGTTGAACGCCTTCCTTCATCGCTGGGATCGGAACCGATATCCCCAATCGATGCTAAGCGTCAACGGCCAAGTTGAAAAATGGCGGTATGCGCTGTTATTCAACGCCAATCCGACCCAAAATCTCGATGCCTACAAAAAAGTAAACGAAGCGCTGCAAAAACATGATGAATCCATATTGGATCCGAATACCGGAGAACCTGCCATCTATAAAGCCGTGAAAGCTTATTTGAACGGCGATCAGAGTGGATGGAGCTATGAAAGGATATTCGGCGCGGAGGGTGCGCAATCGTTATATGAGAATTACAAAAATAATAATCAATTCAAAATAACGGAATTTATAGGATCTCCTACCCCGACCATAGCAGAAAAAGGAATTGCCTTAACCAAGATGGAGTTCGAAACATTTACGAAAATCATTATGGGTGAAACTTCGATCGATGCGTTCGACGAGTTTGTAACAAACTGGAGCAAGCTCGGCGGTGCCGCCATTACGAAAGAAGTGGAACAATGGAAGGCGGGACAATAAAGTCGCTATAGGGGTGACGAATATGGGTTTGAAGAGAAGGGCTGCATTGTATTCGGCAATCGGAATTGCGTTGTTGTCGCTCTTGTATATTGTCACTCAAGAGCGACTCAAGGCTCATGCAGGAGACGATACGGTCATTGCTTCCATAAACGGCGAGGAAATCGTGAAGCGGGAAATTGAACTCCAGGCCAATCAACTAAGAAGCAACGTATATGATTACTTCAAGAAAAAATACGGGGCGGAAGATAAGAAAGGGTTTTGGGAAACATCGTTCCAAGGGGAGATTCCGGGCGAAATATTGAAAGAGCGGGCTTTTCAGAAAATAAAGGAGATCAAAACGGAAAAACTGCTGGCCATGCAGCATAAGCTTGTCGATGATATCAGTTATCGATCTTTTGTGCATGCATGGAATGAGGAAAATAAAACCCGAGAGGACGCGGCTGCCCAAAATGAGATTTTATACGGACCCATCCAATACGATGAAATGAATTACTACAACTATGTCCACTTCAATTTGGTCATTCGTTTAAAAGAAACGTTAGCCCGGAAGCAGTTTGACCTGTCCGAAGCAAACCTTAAGCATCATTATGAAACGATCAAAGAAGATCAATTCAAGAGGGAAGACACCGTACGTATCAAAAAAATAGTCGATTCGGTTGAAACGAATATGACAAAGCTCAAAGAGGAGATCGATGCGGGGCGAACATTTGACGATGTGTATCGGGAACATGCGGAAACAAACGATGGAGACGGCGAACAGACTTTGGGCGGCAACACACTTGGGAATACGCGCAAAATAAACGATAACCTGCTTTTACAGGCTCAACAATTACGGGTGGGGGAAGTAAGCGAGATTTTCGAGATGAATGGGGTGTTCTATCTCATACAGTGCACCGCCAGGGAGGATAACGGTTACAGGCCGTACGAAGAGGTGGAAAATAAAGTTTTGCAAGATTACGTCGATCGATCCTATAAGAAGTTGATTGCGGCTCAAGTGAAGTCGGCCAAGATGGATGTGATACAACAGCAATATGATGCGCTAAAATTGGGCGGATCGCAGTGATAAATATACGAAACGGAGGTGAGTCACATGTAGACCCTAATGATGCGGATACATATTGGTCATCGGTTCTCTACCCACTACGGAAAGGGTGATGGTCATGATTGTAAACAGGGCGGCAAAAGCAAAGTCAAGATCAATGTCAAGGTTTTACGGTTTCCTGGGGGCAACTTTTGTAATGTTTTTACTTATGGTTATTTCAGTGTATTGGAATGGGGGCAGTCCGAAAGCGTTTGCAGCCGGTACAAGTTATTATGTCGATTCAGCGAACGGCAATGACATGAATAGCGGTACCAGTCCAAGCAATGCTTGGCAATCGTTATCGAAAATCAACAGCACGACGTTTCAGCCGGGGGATCAACTATTATTTAGCAAAGGTGGAATATGGAACGGGCAGCTTCATCCGCTCGGGTCGGGCAGCAGCGGCAATCCGATTACGATCGATGCCTATGGTTCCGGGAACCGGCCGATCATAAACGGCGGGGGAATCGCCGGGGCGACCGTGCATTTGTCGAATCAATCGTATTGGGTCATTCAAAATTTGGAAGTGACCAACATCGATACGAGCAACACGAACGTGCTCCGATACGGGATTTATGCCGAAAGCAATAACGGGGGGACGATAAGCGGTATCCATATTATGGATAACTTCGTGCATGACGTTTCCGGGGCTTACGCCGGTACGCCGACGGATCCTCATATTAACGGTGGCATTTCCGTTCATGCCCAGCAAACGAACGATTCGTTGCACGACGTTATCGTGCAAGGGAATACGGTGACCAACGTTAGCAAGACGGGCATTGTAGTCTGGGACGAATCCTGGAGCCTGCAAACGAATGCTTCCACGAATGTCGTCGTGAAAGGCAACGCCGTTACGAACACGGATGGCGATTCCATTCTCTTATTCGGGACGGACGGAGCATGGATTGAACGCAATGTAGCCAGTTTCAGCGGACTATCCTACGGCTGCAATGCGGGCATCTGGCCTACCCGGGCGTTCAACACGATCATGCAGTTCAATGAATCCTACAGCAGTGTGGCATCATGCGACGGCCAAGGATTCGACTCGGATTTAAATACGATCAATACAACGATTCAATATAATTACAGCCACGACAACGTGGGGGGATTTTTGTTGTTATGCGGTCAAAGCAGCGATACGGCGATCGTTAGATACAACATTTCCCAGAATGATGCCGGTCACGGGGCAGTATCGTTCGGCTGCAATATGACGACGAACGTGCAAGTGTATAACAATACGTTTTATTTCGCTCCCGGCCAAAGCGGAAAAATAATCGACAATTACGGGGGAATTGCCGGCAGCGTACCTTATTATTTTACGAATAACATCTTCTATAACTTGGGGACAGCCGACTATTCCTATCCGGGAACCGGCGGCGTATTCGATCACAACGTGTTTTACGGCAATCATCCGCCGAATGAACCGAGCGACGCCAATAAGCTGACATCCAATCCTTTGCTGGCCAATCCGGGAAGCGGAGGAATCGGCTTGAATTCGGTAGATGGATATAAGCTCTTGAACAATTCGCCGGCACTTCTTTCCGGTGCGTTGATTTCAGGCAATGGCGGAAAGGATTATTGGGGGAATCCCGTATCGCAGACAGCTGCTCCGAATCGCGGGGCTTACAACGGATCGGGAGTGGCAAGCGCAGCCGTTGTTTTAAACGCGGATTTTGAATCGGGGAGCCTGAGTCCTTGGACAAATTCGAACGCTGCCAGCATTGTCGGTTCCAATGTGCACAGCGGTTCTTACGCGCTGCAAATCGGCGCGTCGGTTACGGGGGCCGAGCAAGTCATCACCGGATTGCAGCCGAATACGACGTATGCGCTGACCGGTTGGATCAAAAACGCGAACGCCGGGGACGCCACTTATTTGGGGGTGAAAAATCACGGCGGACCGGAAACGAACCAGGCGGTAACCGGCTCATCGTATTCGCAAGCGGCAATTACCTTCACGACGGGCTCCGCCAATACGACCGCCACCGTGTATATCTGGAAAGGCAGCGGCACATCCTCGTCTTATGCCGACGACATTCAACTCGTCAAGAATGTCATTCAGAATGACGGTTTTGAAACGGGAAGCCTGAGTCCATGGACAACGGTAAACGGTGCAAGTGTTGTCAGTTCCAATGCGCACAGCGGTTCTTACGCGCTGCGAACCGGAGCATTGAACAGCGCCGCCGAGCAGGCCATCACCGGATTGCAGCCGAATACGACGTATGCGCTGACCGGATGGATCAAAAACGCCAATGCCGGAGATGCGGCTTATTTGGGGGTGAAGGACTTTGGCGGGCCGGAAACGAACCAGGCGGTAACCGGTACATCGTATTCTCAGACAGCAGTGACTTTCACTACGGGGCCTACCGATACAACGGCAACCGTGTATATACGGAAAGATGCCGGCACTGCGTCGTCATATGGCGATGATATCAAGCTCGTTATGGGGAAGGACTTCGTCCGGAATGCAGGCTTTGAAACCGGACACTTGAGCCCGTGGACAAAATCTGCGATTGTCAGCGTCGTTGGTTCAAATGCCCATAGCGGTTCCTATGCTCTGCAGACCGACGCGTCGGATAGCGGCGTGGAGCAGGCCATTATCGGATTGCAGCCGAATACGACGTACACCTTAACGGGATGGATCAAGAACACGAATGCCGGAGACGTCACCTATTTGGGAGTGAAGCATTACGGCGGGCCGGAAACGAACCAGACGATTACGAGTTCGTCGTACTCCCGGGCGGCGGTAACGTTCACCACGGGCCCCGCCAATACGACGGCAACGATTTACGTATGGAAAAACGCGGGCACGGCGCCGTCGTTCGCCGACGATATTCAACTCGTCAAGAGCATCGTGCGCAATGCCGGCTTCGAAACGGGAAGCCTGAGCCCTTGGACGAACTCCAACGCCGTAAGCGTTGTCGGTACGAACGCGCATAGCGGTTCTTACGCGCTGCAAACCGGAGCGAACAATACGGGCGCAGAGCAAGTCGTTACTGAATTACAGCCGAATACGACGTATACGTTAACCGGTTGGATCAAAAATGCGAACGCCGGGGATGCCGCTTATTTGGGCGTGAAAAATTACGGCGGACCGGAAACGAACCAGGCGATTGCGGGTTCATCGTATGCTCAGGCGTCGATAACCTTTACGACAGGCTCCACGAACACGACGGCACTCATTTATATATGGAAAAGTGGGGGTACAGCGTCGTCTTATGCCGATGATATTCAATTGGTAGCTCCTTGAAAGGAATACGCTTCGAATGTCTCAGGTCTACAGAAACGAAAAATGGAGGATTCTACAATGAAAAGCCTTAAAAAAATGTCCGTTATGTTACTAGCTATCACGATGTTGTTCGTATTGGTTTTGTCCGCATGTTCGAGAGGGGAAGGGAACAAGGAAACAACCAAAGAACCGAGTGGCGAGGGGACGGCGACCCAACCGGCGAAAGACGATCAAACACAGCCGAAAGATGATCAAACACAGCCAAAAGACGATAATAAGGCGGAAGCAGGAAAAGAGGAGGAAGTTACGCTCCGCATTCTGACTTGGAACGATTCGCCTGAACAGCTGAAGCTGTACGATCTGTTCATGCAGCAAAACCCGAATATTAAAGTGAAGGTCGAGTTCGCATCGCCGGGCCCTGAAACGATGCAAAAAGCGACGGCTCTTGCCGCAGCGGGAACTCCCGCCGATCTTGCCTGGACGAATGTATTGACCGACTTATATAAGGACGGAATGCTTGAAGACCTGACGCCTTACTTCGAGTCGGATCCGGTATTGAGGAACGCTGCGATTCCGAAGGAAGCTTTGGAATCCATGCAAATCAAAGGGAAGCAATACGGCGTACCCAGAGCGATTAATCCGCTCTTCGTATTCGTAAATAAAGATTTGCTGAGCAAATACGGGATGGAAATGCCGGGGAACGATTGGACATGGCAGCAATTCCGCGAAATGGCGAAAAAAGCGACCGATCCGAAAGTCGGTGAATACGGGATTGGCACGAGCTGGTTTAATATCGCGTTCCCGTTGATGGCGCTCAGCAAGGACAACGGGCATACCCCGAACGTATACTTTTTTAACGAAGATTTTACCGAAATGATGCTTAATGACCCGGGTGTAAGAAGCGACATCGAATGGTATAAGGAGCTTGTGACGAAGGACCGCTCTCTACCAAGCACCAAAGAAGAAAAAGACAAACAGGTGGACGGCTTGTGGACGAACGGCAAAGTGTTGTTCGACGTCATGGGGGTATGGGAAGGAAAAACTAGAAAAGAAGCGGCAAAATTCGATTGGGACGTGCTGCCGCTGCCTTCCGGCACCGCAGATCAGGTTGGAATTAACGAGGTCGCCCCGATGGCCATGTTCAGCGGATCGAAGCACAAGGAAGAAGCGCTTAAACTTCTAGCTTTCCACTTCTCCAAAGAAGCGCAGCTATATATGTTGTCACAAGGCGACTTCCCGCTCACGGAGGACGAGGATGTATGGAAGGCTTTGGAGGAATCGGATATTTGGAAAGGGAAAAATGCAATTGCTTCGAAAAAGTCTTGCTGCACCGATCCGGGAGCGACCATCCCGGCGTGGAGCGAAGTAACGACTTGGTTTCTGGGAGAATTCGTACCTAAAATACGCAATGAAGAAGATTTGAGCGGAAGCCTGCAAACGGCCGGGGAAACGTATAACAAAAAGATGAAGCAATTACGCGAGGAATTGGGACTGTAATTCAAGTTTTCTTTATTCCGGACCTGGATGGACCTTCTTCATCCGGGTTCGGGCATTCATCGTAGGGGGATGAGGCATGAGATTTGCCAAATATCATAAATTGTATATTTCCTTGATCCTCTTCATCGCGGTGATCGGATTTTATGCCGTCAAAGCTTTCACGAACGAGGAAGAGCAATACTCTTCCGTATCGGCGGAAGCGATTGTTCAAAGCCTTCAAGGCAATTCCAAAGATCATTCGGGAATACCAAGCTATATGGCGGTTCGAAACGACGGGATCAACGACGTTCCTCGGGCGGCCGGTCACCCAGCCATAATCGTAGATGCCGTTTCCTATAGCAATCGATCGGCGGACGCCGTCGTCAAAAAAAAGCCGGATCGGGAGATAGGGAAAGAGGTGCTTTCCTGGAGTAACGGGAATGGATGGATGGAATGGGAAGTCGACATTCCGGCAGACGGACCTTACCAGCTTCGTCTTCAATATAAGTCGTTAAAGAAAGGGTTTACGTCCATCAACATCGGACTGGAGATCGATGGGAAATCCCCTTTTCGCGAAGCGAAATCCATAGAGCTCGTTAGAAATTGGAAAGACCTTAAATTTCCGTATGCCCGAAACGCATTAGGCGACGAAATTCGCTCGGAACAGGAAGAAATCGATTCATGGAAAACGGAATTTGTTACGGACTACGCCGTATCGTCCGAACCGTTAATGTTTCATCTGAAGAAAGGAAGCCACTCGATCAAGCTGTCAGGCTTGAATGAACCGCTTGATTTGGCGGAAATTCGCATTCAGTCCCCGAAATCGATCCCGACTTATGAAGAGTACGTCCAAAGCCATGCCGCAGCGGCAAATGAGAAGATGTGGTTTCAGATGATCGAAGCGGAGCAGTATTTGCAAAAATCACATCCTTCCATTCAGACGGGAAACGTCCAGGAGCCTTATGTTTCCCCCGATCCGCAAGGAAGGCTTGTCTACAACGTCATTGACGGAAGCCGTTGGAAAAAAGCCGGACAGTGGATCGAATGGGCGTTTGAAGTGCCCGAGACCGGCTCGTATGAAATCGATATGAAATATTTCCAAAGATATCAAGGGAAGTCGAACGTATACCGTACGATCATGATCGACGGGAAAGTACCTTTTATAGAAATGCTGCATTACACGTTTCCGTATAACAATCAGCTTGAGATTCAACCGTTGCGCAATGAACAAGGCAAGCCGTACCGCTTCTATTTGAACAAAGGCAAACATGTGCTGCGTGCGATCGCCGATGCGTCTCCTCTCGATCCGGCATTGCAATCGTTAAGCACGGCCATTCGAGATCTAAGAAAACTCGAACAGTCCGTTCGGCAAATTACGGGAAATTACGGAGAAGGCATTGGCGATACGAATCGGACATGGGATATAGATACATATATACCTAATATTAGCGATCAACTCCAACATATAAAGTCAAATCTAACGATTGTTAGGGACTATTTAAACGGCATGAATCAACATTCGACGGACGCAACTTCCGCGTTATCGATCTGTATCCGCGAATTATCGGATTTTATCGACGATGTCAATGAAATTCCGAATAAAATGAACAAATTTGCCGATTTGCAAAGCAGATTGAGCGGACAGCTCGATTCCTTGTCGGAACAAGCTTTGATGCTGGATTATCTCGTTGTCCGAACCCCCTCGGCCAAACCGGATTTGAAGCAGTCGACCGTGTCCGCGAAGATTCCGTATGCCATGGGCAATTTCGTCCGGACGTTTTTTATGGATTATAATCTGGGGAAGTTTGCGACGGATCATACGTTGAAAGTATGGGTAGGCCGCGGTAGGGATTATGTCAATTTGCTGCAGGAAATGATCGATCAGCAATTTACGCCGGCGACAGGAATTCAAGTCAACGTCAATCTGATGCCGGATCCGAACGCCCTTATTCTGGGCAACGCTGCAGGTGATCATCCCGATGTAGCGCTCGGGGTCGGGCAAGACGCTCCCGTAGATTATGCGATGAGAGAAGCGGTGGTCGATCTGACGCGATTTGATAATTTCGGCGAAGCGGCTTCGCGGTTTCACCCCGGGGTGCTGCGATCCTTTTCCTACAAAAAAGGCGTTTACGCGCTTCCGGAGACACAGTCGTACAAGATGCTGTTTTATCGCAAAAGCATATTGGAGCAGTTGGAAACGGAAGTACCGCAAACATGGGAGGAGGTATATGCTCTGCTCCCTTCGCTGCAGGAGAAAGGGATGGCATTTTATTACCCGGCCAAAGAGTTCGCGCCGTTTTTCTATCAAAACGGAGCCGAGTTTTATACGTCCGACGGTTTAAAGCCTGCTTTAAACGAGGAGAAATCATATGCCGCATTCGAGCAATGGACGGATTTATTCGCCAAATACGATTTGCCCAAAGAAGTCCCTGCATTTTTCCATCATTTTAAATTAGGGGACATTCCGATCGGCATCGCCGACTTCAACACGTATATCCAATTGCTTGCCGCCGCCCCGGAGATCCGGGACGATTGGGGGATCGCTCCGATACCCGGAGTGAAGCAAACGGACGGAACAATCGCCCGATGGATACCGAACGAATTGACGGCAGGGATGATCATGTCCAAGAGCGATAAGAAAGAAGAGGCATGGAAGTTTTTGAACTGGTGGACTTCTACCGATACGCAGATTCAGTTCGGAAATAATATTGAATCCTTCTACGGGATCGAATATAGATGGAACACGGCCAACCTGCAAGCATTAACGTCTTTGTCATGGCCAGCCGACCATCTGAAGGTCATTCGCGAGCAAAATCGATGGAGCAAAAACATTCCCGTTGTCCCGGGTTCCTATTATTTATCCCGCGAGTTGGACTTTGCATGGAATCAAACGGTCCTCGGGGGAGTGCCGGCCAATGAATCGCTCGAAAAGTCGTTCATCTCGCTGGAGCGAGAAATGAAGAGGAAACAAGCGAATTTGAATTTGTCGCCCTCGGATCAATTCAATATTCCGTCGGTGGAAATGCCATATGATTGGAGGGGGGAATCGCGATGATCGCTTCCCTATGGAAAGAGCGGATCTCCTATTTACTTCTGGCGCCGTTCCTGGTATGTTTTATTGTCTTTATTCTTCTTCCGGTGATCATGGCCGTTTTCTTAAGTTTCACCTCATTTGACGGGTTCAGGTTTCCTCATTTCAACAATATAAGCAACTATGTGAAATTGATTACGCAAGATGAAGTCTTCATGAAATATGCGCTGCCGAACACGTTGAAATTTGCGTTTTTTGTCGGACCGATCGGATATTTGTTGTCGTTTTTTCTCGCTTGGCTCATTTATCAATTGCCCAAAAATGTCCGGGACTACGTCACAATGGCTTGTTACGCACCTTCCATGGCGGGCGGAGTTGCGCTTACGGTCGTTTGGAAGGCGGCGTTCAGCGGCGATTACGTCGGATACATCAATCATTTTTTGATGGAGCTTGGCATGATTAAAACGCCGGTATTATGGCTGCAGGATCCGCAGTACTTGTTGAATATCATGATCGTCGTTACGTTGTGGATGGGTTTTGGGGTCGGATTCCTTGCTTTGCTGGCCGGTCTGGACACGGTGAACAAAGAGTTGTATGAAGCGGGGCGGATTGACGGAATTAAAAACCGGCTTCAGGAAGTGTATTACATTACGGTTCCTTCCATGAAACCGCAAATGTTATTCGGTGCCGTCATGACGATCGTCGGAACGTTGAAGGCCGGAGCCATTTCGGTGCAGCTGTCCGGAATGCCGATTACGCCGAGTTACTCGGGTCATCTGATCTTGAATCATATCGACGATTACGCTTTTATCCGATTCGAGTTAGGCTATGCTTCGATGGTTTCCGTTGTGCTCCTGCTGCTCTCCTATGCCGCATTGAAGCTGAGCTACCGATTGTTTGCGCCGAAGGACGGTGAGTAACCGATGTTCAAGCAGTTGAAGACGATGAACATTACAAATATCGGTTTGTTGGCCTCGTTGCTATTGCTGGCGGCATTCCTGCTTTTGCCGATCGTTTTCATCGTGAATCATGCCTTTAAACCTTTTAACGAATTATTTTTGTTCCCGCCTACGTTTATCGTAAAGGAACCGACCTTGTCCAACTTCTATGAATTGTTTCTGAATTCTTCCGGCGGGGTCGTTCCGTTCACGCGTTATTTGTTCAACAGTCTCGTTGTTGCCGGTTTAACGCTTGCAGCCGTTATTTTTTCCAGCTGTTTTGCAGCCTATGTCCTGTCCAAACATACCTTTTCGCTTAAAAAGATCATTATGGGCTGCATTATGCTCGCGCTCATGTTTGCGCCGGAGACGGTGGCGATTCCAAGATATTTGATTATTAGCGGCCTGGGATTGAACAATACGTATTTTGGCCATATTTTGCCATTCGTCGCATCGACGGTCGGCGTGTTCCTGATGAAACAATTTATCGATCAAGTGCCGAACGAAATATTGGAAGCGGCCAAGATGGACGGCTCGTCCGAGTTCCGCCTATTGTTTCATATCGTGATGCCGCTAAGTTTTCCCGCCATCGCGACCATATCCATTTTAACGTTTCAAGGGGTTTGGGGAGATACGCAAGCTTCGACGTTATTTATGCAGGACGAAACGATGAAGACGCTTCCCTACTATGTAACGGCGCTGACCAGCGGGGCGGCAAACAGCGTTTCCGGTCAAGGGATGGCGGCTGCCGCGGGTTTGCTCTTATTTTTGCCAAATCTGATTATATTTTTGCTGTTTCAACGAAGGATTATGGAAACGATGATTCACTCCGGGGTGAAATAAACGGCGTGGATAAGGGGGGGGCCGATATGCTTAAGATCACGAGAATCGCGATCACTGTCATGCTTGCGGTATGTTTAATGCCTTCGGCTCCGGTATTTGCCGAACAATCTTACCGTTCAACCTATATAGACCACCGTGCCGGGGATGAGGCTTATATCATACAGGATGTATATGCGACATCGACTACGATTGTCGGCTCCGGACAAACCGCATTCAGTCAACCGAGCGATCTGTTTATTACTGATCGCGATCATGTGTTTGTGGCCGATACCGGGAATGACCGGATTGTCGAGCTCGACGGCAAAGGGACATACTTGCGGGAAATCGGGAATACGGACGGACCGGGCAAGCTAAAGTCGCCCGAGGGCGTCTTTGTCGCCAAGAACGGCACGATCTATGCGGCCGATACGGGGAACCAGCGCGTTGCCGTTTATAGCCCGGAGGGCAACTTTGTGCGGGAATATCGCAAACCCGAATCGTCTTATTTGCCCGCGGACTATTATATGGTTCCGGTCAAACTTATCGTAGACGCACGGGGCGTCATGTATATTACTTCCAAAGGCTCTTACCAAGGGCTGCTCCGAATGAATCAACGCGGCGAGTTTACCGGTTTTTTTGCCGCGAATAAAGCAAGCGCCGGGCTCATGGACCGGTTCAAAAAACTGTTTTTCACGCGGGAACAACGCGAACAGGAGAAAGCGATCAGACCGCAAGAGATTTCCAACGTGACGCTCGATAAGGACGGTTTCATATTTACGACCACGCTCGGAATCGGGCAAGGCCAAATTAAAAAAATGAATGCCGGCGGAATCAACCGGTTCGATCAACTCCGAACCGCGAAATTTTCCGGGTCTACGCAAATCGTCGACGTTGCCGTCGACGGGAATTTGTTTTTCTACGTGTTGGATCGCAGCGAGCAAGATTCCGGCTCCTCCCGGGGAATGGTATCCATTTATAGCCCGGGGGCGACCGAATTGTTCCGATTCGGCAAAGTAAGCAATCTTCCCGAACAGCGAGGGGTGTTATCCTACCCGACAAGCATAGCGGTGGATTCGCAGAAACAATTGTGGGTGCTCGACAACGCGCTGAATTTGATCCAGGTATATAAAAGAACCGATTTCGGAGAAACCGTTCTTGCGGCCGCCGCCAATTATTATAAAGGCGATTATGAACGGAGCAAAGCTGATTGGGAAAAGGTCATTTCATTGAATGAAATTATCGGCATTTCTTACATGGGATTGGGCAAGTCGGCACAACGCGAGGGCAAGGTCGACGATGCCATGCAATATTATATGACGGCCTATGATGCGGAGGGTTACTCGGATACGTTCTGGACGTACCGTACGCAGTGGCTTGAAGATCATGTCTTCGCAGTCGCTTCGGGCATCGTTATCGTTATGGTCCTGTATCGGATTCTAGGAAGAAGAGCCGGTCGATATGTGCGGAAAGCTCCTCCCCGATTGCTCGGTTTCATTCACGATCTGAAGGAATGCGCGTATGTCATGTTCCATCCGTATGAGGGGTTTTATAAATTAAAAGGGAAAAAGGTTTCATTCCTCAGCTTGATTACGATCCTTATGTTCGTTTTTCTGGCCAATCTATTGTCCATTTATTGTAGAGGATTCATTTTTCATCCTGTCGATTTGAGCAAGATCAACCTGTTGTATGATCTGGCCTTTTTTTATGTGCCGTGGCTTACGTGGGTGATCGCCAACTATTTGGTCAGCACGGTCAAGCATGGGGAAGGGCATTTCAGGGAAATATTCCAGGCAAGCATATACGCGTTATTTCCTTACATTGTTTTTACGATCCCGATTGTCGGCTTGTCGAACATCCTTGTTCTGGACGAGGCGATTTTGACTCAGTCGTTATCCACCGTCATGTGGTTATGGATTTGCGTCCTGTTTATCGTCAAAACCCAAGTCACTCATAATTTCGAATTCGTCGAAAATTTGAAAAATGTGCTAATCACTTTATTTACGATCGGCATTATCTGGATATTTTCCATGGTAAGCATGGGATTGACGTTTAATTTATACGACTTCATCTATCAACTGTTCAAGGAGGTGACTTTGCTTGGCTAATGTCATCCATACGACAAAAAAGCAATGGATTGTTGCGGGACTCGGTTTGCTTATCGTTTGTTTATGTATCATGTCATGGATCATCTTCCGAATGTCCGAATCGGAAAACCTTCCGATCGAACCGTATCGACCCGCATTCATCGATTTCACGCCTGCTGCGATACCATGGGATCAATCCGGAGGGGATAAAGAAGGATTCGTCGCGGTAAACGAGAACGATAAATGGGCTTTGAGCGTTCATCCGCAGTCCAGCCAAATCCGGTTATCGGATAAACATGCCGGGTACGTGTGGAGCAGCAATCCGACGCAGGAACAGATGAAGAACGAAACCGTAAGAGGGACATTGCTGGCCAACTTGGAGTCTCCTTTTATTATGGAATATTTCGAAAAAACAAGAACGCAGCGTCTGATTGCGAATGCCAAAGACCCGAGCTTGCAGAAAACCTATTCCCGACTGCCCTCGGGAATACAGGTCAATTACGAATTCGTGAAATTGAGCATGAAATTCAGCATCCAGTATGAGCTGACGGACAACGGGCTGAAAGTTTCCGTTCCTTACAAAAGCATCGAGGAGAAAGAAAATTACAAACTGGTCTCGATCGAAGTGCTACCTTTTATGGGAGCAGCCTCTGCAGAGTCGGAGGAAGGTTATTTGTTCGTTCCCGACGGTCCCGGCGGGATTATCCGGTTTCCGCAGAAGCGGGAACTCGTAGGCAAAGGGTACGTGCAGCCGGTGTACGGGCGGGAAATGACGAGCGGAAAAACATTCGACAACGATAGGATGCCGATCGCCATGCCGGTGTTCGGAATGAAGCAGGGCGATCGCGGTTACGTCGCCATTATTCTGAAAGGGGCGGAGTCATCCAATATTCGCGCGATTCCAGCCGGTGTCGCGAATACGTTCCATTCCGTGAACGCGCAGTTCCTTTACCGGGAAGAGTACAACCGGCGGCTGAACTTGAGCGGGAAGTCAGTGCGCGTGTTCCAAGACCGAATGACCGAGCAGGACGGAGTCATCGAATACCGTTTCCTGCACGGACAAGACGCCGGTTATGTAGGGATGGCTAAGGAATACAGGAAATATTTGCTATCAGGCGGACAGCTGCTTCAGCGGCTTCAACCGGTCGAGCATACGCCGCTCGACTTGTCCATTGTCGGAGGCGACTCCAGAGTAGCGTTTGGGCGCAAAGAATACGTCCCGGCAACCACGTTTCAACAGGCGGAGGAAATCGTGACGGACTTGTCGCAATCGGGCGTTTCGAACATGTCGATTACGTATTGGGGATGGCAGGAGGGAGGCAACTTATCCAAGAACAAATCGTTTTCGGCGGAACATAAACTGGGCGGGAAATCGTCGTTGCAATCGCTGGCGCAGAAAATTCACGATCTCGGATACAAGCTGTTTCTAAAGGCCGACCTGTCTTTCGTGAACAAAAAGTATAGCGACTTATCGCCCAAAACATATGGGATACGCAGTATCGAAGGCGACGTGCTGACCTTTGACAATCAGTTTATTTTGAGTCCGGCGACTTCTTTGTGGTTAACGGACGAGATGGCATCCGATGCGAAGCCGCTCGGAGTCGATGGCATCGTCTTTGACCGGATCGGCGAATCGGTGTATCGGGACTATAATCCCGATTATAGGTTTCAGAGGGAGGAAACCGCCTATTACTTTCAAAAAATGACCGCCCGTGCCAAACAAGAGCTCGGATCAAGCGGAATCGTTTATGGAAACAGTTATGCGCTAAAAAATACGGATAGGATTCAAAATTTCCCTAGCGAAACGAATCAAGATTACGTCGTCGACGAGGTGGTCCCTTTTTATCCGATCGCTCTTCACGGCTATGTGGCTTATTCGATGACACCCGGCAATCTGAGAAACCATTACGAGAATGAATTTCTGAGAGCGGTTGAATACGGTGCCATTCCCGCCTTCTTATTCACGTATGAATCGAGCCGAAAATTGATGGACAGTTCGACAAAAGGCATATTCAGCAGCCAATACGCGGTGTGGAAGAAGGCCGCGCTTGAAGAATACGGAAGCTTTGACCAACTGGCCTCCACTTACCATCAAACGATTACGAATCACTGGAAGAAAGCGGAAGGCGTATACGTCACGGAGTATGAGAATGGAGATCAGGTGACGGTAAACTACAATAACAAGCAATTCCGGCTGACGAAGGGGAGAGAGTGATGGGCTTCATATCTCCGAACAAACAAAAAGCGGGAAGATTCATTTACAGATGGAAGGAATACGGAGGCGGCTATTTATTCATGCTGCCGTGGTTGATCGGATTTGGCGTATTCATGGCATTTCCGATCGGATGGTCGTTTTTCTTGTCCTTTCATAAAGTCCGAATGGGGCCGGAAGGGTTTCGCTACGAATGGACCGGTTTGCAAAATTTTAAGGACGCTTTTTTGAAAGACAACATTTATTATGTGGAGCTGATCGGTTTTTTTCAGGATCTGCTCATCATTATGCCGATTATTATCATTTTTTCGCTGTTCGTCAGCATTTTGTTGAACCAGAATTTTCCGGGCCGATTCGTATATCGGGCGATTTTCTTTCTTCCGGTTATTTTTTCGACAGGGCAAGTTTTGACGGAATTGTTCCAGCAAGGGGCGGGGAAACTCCCCTTTATTTCGCAGTATGGCATCGATACGTTCGTATACGCCAACTTCAGCAGTTCGGTTGCCGAGCCGGTCATGAGAATACTCGGCCTGATCATCATCATTTTATGGTCCTCAGGGGTTCAAATCTTAATTTTTATTGCAGGGTTCCAAACGATCCCCAAATCCGTATACGAAGCGGTTAGAATCGACGGCGCATCGCCGTGGGAAAGCTTCTGGAAAATAACGCTGCCCGGAATCATGCCGTTTATCGGGTTAAATATGCTGTATACGATGGTCGATTTGTTTACGTTCCCATTCAATAAAGTGATGGAACATATCAAATCCAACATGTTCAAGGCAGACACGGGGTATGGGTACGCCAGCGCAATGGCATGGATTTACTTTATGATCGCGATCGTGTTTATTGCGCTTATTTTATGGTTTCTGGGAAGAACCAACCGGAAAAGGGGGTAACGGAGTGAAGAACGGAGTTTCGATTCGACAAAGGATGAATCGCTTCGGGTTGCTACTGGCGGGCAAAAGAGCCCAAAAAGTAAAGCTGGTCGTACTCGGAAGGAACGTTAACGACGGTTGGTTAGCGAAACTGTTCATATTATACATGCTCTCCATTGTAGCCTACTTGTACCTCCAGCCTTTTTTGTACATGGTTACGACGATGCTGAAAAATTTGAGCGATTTGCTGGATCCGACGGTACAATGGATTCCGCGAACGATCGACTGGAACAATTTGTCCCGTGCATGGGAAGGTCTTCAGTATCCCGGGTCGTTTTCCAATACGCTCGCGATCGCGCTTATCGGTTCGATTTTTCAAGTCATAATTTGCGCCGTTACCGGTTACGGTTTGGCAAGATTGAGGTTTCCCGGCAAGGGACTCATTTTTTTTCTTGTATTCCTTACATTTTTAATTCCTCCGCAAATCGTCATTATTCCGCGGTATGTCATATTCAGTACGTTCGACTGGCTGAACACGCCTCTCGTTTTTCTTGTTCCGGCTTTGTTCGGCCAAGGAATTAAAAGCGCTTTGTTTATTATTATTTTCAGGCAATATTTCAAGACACTCCCGATGGCGCTGGAAGAAGCGGCCAAAATCGACGGAGCTTCCATGTTCCGGATGTTTTTCCGCATCTTTTTGCCTTTATCGAAATCGGCATGTCTTGTCGTGTTTCTGTTTTCGTTTATTTGGTACTGGAATCAGTATTACGAGCCGTCCATGTTTTTATCAGGCGGTTTTACGCCGCTGTCGATCCGGCTGCAAATGTTGGAGGTTGTGCTGTACGGTTCCGTGACGCATCCTTCGATGAGCGAAATGTTGGCCAATCCCGTAACGGAAGGAACGAAGATGGCGGGCGCGTTCCTCATTGTGTCCCCTCCCTTGCTGCTCTATATGATCATGCAGAGGTGGTTTGTGGAAGGAATCGAAAGAACCGGCATCGTCGATTAATAAGGAGGGGGATCCATGGGCAACATTACATTTCACCATGTGTATAAACATTATAAGGACGAAGCGAAACCTGCCGTCAAAGATTTTCACTTATCGATTGAAAAAGGAGAGTTTCTCGTTTTGGTCGGCCCGTCCGGCTGCGGCAAATCGACGACGCTTCGCATGTTGGCGGGATTGGAGGAAGTATCGGAGGGCGAAATTTACATCAACGACAAGTTCATGAATTACGTATCGCCCAAAAATAGAGATATCGCGATGGTATTTCAAAACTATGCGCTTTATCCGAATTTGTCCGTATACGAAAACATGGCGCTTGGCTTGAAGCTTCGTAAAACCGCCAAGCATGAGATCGAACTGCGAGTGGGCCGGGCGGCGAAAATATTGGAAATATCCCACCTGCTGGACAAAAAACCGAATCAACTGTCGGGAGGACAGAAGCAGCGTGTCGCTCTCGGCAGGGCGATCGTCAGAGAGCCGCAGGTGTTTCTCATGGATGAACCTTTGTCCAACTTGGATGCGAAGCTTAGAGCTCAGACGAGGGCGGAAATCAGCAAGCTGCACGGCGCATTGCAAACGACCATGGTCTATGTGACGCACGATCAGGTGGAAGCCATGACAATGGGAACGCGGATTGTCGTCATGAAGGACGGCATCATCCAGCAAGTGGCTCCCCCGCATCAGTTATATGACGAGCCGGCCAACCTATTCGTGGCCGGGTTTATCGGATCTCCGCAGATGAATTTTATCGAAGGCGGCATTGTGTTGGAGAACGGAAGCTATTACTTTGAGAACCGAAGAATGAAGCTCAGCATTCCCGAACATGTTGCAAAACAATTGCAAAGCGGAGCAGGCAATTGGCGTCAGATCATCATGGGGTTGAGGCCAGAGCATATCGCGCTGGAACCGTCGGATGATAAGGAAGGATGGAGCCTCCCGGCATCGGTAGAAATGAAGGAGCTCATGGGGGCGGACACCTACGTTTATGTCAAAATCGGCGATTACAGCGTCATATCCAGGGCGGAAGCCCATACTCCGGTCGTGGCAGGCGATCATGTAAAGGTTGCATTCAACATGAATAAAGCGCATTTTTTTGATCAACATAGCGGAATGTCCATCCGAAAGCGCGGAGGTGCTGAAAGCGATATTATGGATAAGCAGCTTTGATCGGTTGGAGCGATAGGGGCTGTCCCAAAAGTGTTCGTATTGAATAGGAACGACCAGAATCATGAACGAAAGGACCTCAAATTCCACTGCACAGCGGAGAATGAGGTCCTTTTTTCTGGCAAAATTTAACTCTAATTGGGCGCTAAAAATCATAGATTGACTTTTGGGACAGCCCATGAACGACGCAAATCTTTATGACGCAAGAAATATCCTAGAAGCTCATGACTCCGAGGCCGCAGTTGAATCGGCCGATCCGGCAGGAGCGCCGGCGGATTTAGCAGGGACACCGGAGGACTTCGCAGGGGCGCCGGTGGATTTAGCGGGAGCACCTGTGGATTTCGCAGGAGCACCGGTGGATTTAGCGGGAGCACCGGAGGACTTCGCAGAAGTATCGGTCGATTTGGCGGGCTGGCCTACGCTTTTGTTCCACAGTCTTGATCTGTGCTCGGCAGCCATTTGGGCATGCTCCGTTTGCTTGCTCGATAGGTGCTCGGCCTGTCGGAATTCGGGGAGGACCGACTTCGACAGCCGCTCCGCCTGCGGTTTGGCTGCTTCGTGTTCGGGCTTCAACGTCTCGTTGATTGACCTGCTCGCCTGATTGATCGGTTGGACCGGCTTCAAGGCTTGTTGTTCTTCCGCCTGCTTTGGCTTAAGAGGCCTTTGTACTGTACGCCTTATTTTGGATGGATCGATCACTTGTTTGTTGATGCGTTGGATCAGCGAAGGATCGCGAATGACGACCCGCCTGACAGGCTGCTTCTGCGCAGCGGGTGGCGCTGCTCCATTGCGCTGAATGCGCTGAGGCCGCTCCGTCTCGACATGACGCTGAACGCGCTGAGGTTGCTCGGCCTCCGCGACTGGCGTGGTTTGCGCGGACAGCTTCGCTTTTTTGTAAGAGCAAATACGGCGGTACATCGTTTTGTCCTTCAAATAATTGAACAGCGCCAGCATCGGCAAAAAGTTGGCCTCGATAATCCATACCTTGCCGTTGCGGTCGATTCCCAAATCGAGTCCGACCGTGCGCAAATTGCTGTAATGTTGGCCCAGATGAGCCGCAGTCTGAAGAGCGAGCTTATCGATCTTGCCGACCAGATCGGCTTTCTTAGCGGTTATTTTCGCCCTTGCGATCGCCGATTCTACCGTTGTGACCTTGCCGTGGCTCCGCTTGATATTCGTTACGATAAAGCCCTTGCCGGCTACTTTGGCAAGCTTCCCGGTGACGATCCAGGCTGAACTCGTATTTTTGCGTTGGACCATAACCCTCAAATCGAATGGACGCCCGTCCACCCGCGCAAGTGCGATACGGCGCTGTACGATGCAGCCTTTTGCTGCCCGTCCTTGGATAAAGTCGCCGAGCGCCGGTTTGCTGTTGAAATGCTTGACCACGCTTTCGAAACGGACCGTATATTTCCCTTTTCCGCGCTGCGCCACTTGAATGACCCCGCTGCCGCCATAACTGCCCGACGGCTTGACAATAACATTGCCGTATTTGCCGAGCATTTGCCAGAATACGTCCAGATTCATCACGTGCGTTTCCGGCAGCGCCTGCGATAAGGCGGGAGATAGACTCATGATGCGATGCTTGCTGAGCTTCCCATGTCCCGGGTTAGACAATCGCTCCACCTTCTTGTTGCTCCACGACGATGTCGTGGGATTCTACACGCTGAACTTGGTTCCGTTCATCCACAAAAACGACCTGCGGCTTCAATTGTTCGATTTCTTCCTCCGTAAACAACCCCATGCTGAGGATAATGACCAGATCGCCGGGCTGGAACAAGTGCGCGGGCGGTCCGTTTAAGCATATTTTCCCGGATAATTCGGGCCCAGGAAGCGCATAGGTCTTCCAGCGAGTTGCGTTGCGAAGGCTCGTAATTTGCACCATTTCATACGGTTTGATATTAGCATGCTTCATTAAAGCAGCATCAATCGTGATGCTGCCCACATAGTTCAAGTCGGCCTCGGTAACCGTGGCGCGATGGATTTTGCCCTTGCACATCATTCGCTGCATCGTGAGACGGATCCTCCCTTATCGGACGATATGGTTCAATGTATGACGGCTGTTATACGTTTGCTTCCGGTATCCGCCCAAACCGGATGAATCGTAGGTGGGAGCCGTTCCATATTTGTGCTTATGGCGTACCGTGGATAAGACAGCTTTTGAAGGAGGCGAACCATGAAAACGCGCTGGTTGGTTTGTTTGAAGTGCGCCGGGAAGCAACCGTTCAGTCTTATCGGAAAATGTACCTGCGGCGGGACGCTGCTGGTCGAATACGATATGGACGAGGTTAAATATACGTTTAACCGTGGGGCCTTGCGCGACCGGGAAACGACGATGTGGCGTTATTTCGAATTGCTGCCCGTCGAAGCGCAGAGATCGGTCGTCAGCTTGGGCGAAGGGTGGACGCCGCTAGTCCGGCTTTCGGCGCTCGAAGCGAAACTTCCGGTTCAATCGCTTTATGTCAAAAGAGAAGAGCAGAACCCGACGGGCAGCTTCAAAGCCCGCGGTTTTTCGGTTGCGGTTTCGCTGCTGGCGGAGGACGGAGCGGACAAAGCCGCCGTTCCATCCAACGGCAATGCCGCATCGGCACTCGCCGCTTATGCCGCGCGAGCGGGCATGAGCGCCTTCGTGTTCATGCCGAAGGATTGCCCGCCTGCCATCGTGGAGGAGTGCATTCATTACGGCGCGTCGGTTTGTTTGGTTGACGGATATATTCATGATGCGGGGAAAATCGTCGAAGACGGGAAAATAGAGCAAGGCTGGCGTAACGTCGGAACGCTGAAGGAACCCGGACGGGTCGAAGGGAAAAAAACGATGGGCCTCGAGCTTGCGGAGCAGTTCGGCTGGAAGCTGCCTGACGTCATCGTATACCCGACGGGCGGAGGTTCGGGTGTCGTCGGTTTGTGGAAGGCGTTCAACGAATTGAAGGCGCTTGGCATGGTGGAAGGCGACTTGCCGAGGATTATAAGCGTGCAGGAGGAAGGATGTCAGCCGATCGTCGACGCGATGGCAAGCGGCGGCCCGGTTGCGGAAACGGAAGGAACCGTATCGGCTGCGCCGACGGGCCTCAGGGTACCCAGCCCGCCGGACGGCGAGCTGATCGTCCGGATCTTGCGGCAGACGGGCGGATCGGCCGTCGCGGTAAGCCGGCGGGAAATCGAGGAGGCACAGCGCTTATTCGGATGCCACGGCATTTCGTCTTCGCCGGAGGGCGCGGCGACGCTGGCCGGTTTGCAGCGGCTATGCGACAGCGGTACGGTGCGCCGGAGCGACCGCGTCGTGCTGTTCAATACGTCCCATGCGATGAAGTATATCTCCGGCCCGATAGACTCTCAGGTGCCGTTTGCGCGCAACTACGGAGAGTGGATCAAGCAGACGGGGGCGGAGGGACGCGTCCGGTAACGTTGGCTTTATCGATTGCGATGCATTGCAAGATAGCGAGCTCATGCACCCGATCGGAATCGGCCCTGCTGCCGTTGATAACGGATCTGTTGCCACCCGGGAATGATCCAATTGCTCATCAAGGCACAGGTTCTGCGGGGCAGGGCTGATGCAGCCGTACTTCCATACTCCGATGCAGATGGAGTACGGCGAAACTGTGGGCCAGGCGTACGGGAGACAACGCGAGTCCGATCGGCCTGTTACAAAGGAGCTGCCTCCGTGGCGGTTTGCTTGTGCTTGCGGTTTAGCGCAGGCAGGACAAGCAAGTAATACAAGCTTGCGATGAGGATGCAAGCCCCAAGCAGGATATACATCATACCGATGGTCAGCAGGGAAGGGAAGGCCAAGGCGATCAGTCCTAATGCGGCGGACTGCGCCAGCATCATGAGCGGTTCGATCCAGGCGTTGACGCGGCCCATCTTGCCGGGATCGACCAACTGTGGGATCCAGCCGCCAAGTGCGACGTTGACCGGGGCGAGAATCATGCCGACGATCAGAACGACTGCCAAGTAGACCCAGACGTCCTCGGCAAACGCCAGCACGACGGTCGAAGCCCCGGACAGCAGCAGTCCCGCGATGACGACGGCAGGTTCCGAAAATTTCTTGACGAGCGGGGCGCCTAGCGCGCTGCCGATAAGGAACCCGATGCCAAGAAATACGGTAATAAGCGAAGAATATTCCTGGTAGTGCTCAGGGCTAAGCTTATATTTCATCGTGAACATCGGCAGCACGGCAAATCCGCCGTTGACGAAGCCGAACATAAAAAAACCGGTGATGATGGCCAGCAGCAGTTTATTGCTGCGAATATAGGCGAAGCCTTCCCCGAAATCGGCCGTCACGGCCCGAAGGCGCAGGCTTCCAAGCCGGGACTTGCCGTTCGGCAGCCGCACGTCCATCGAGAAGCGACAGAGCGATACGCATATGCCGGAGAGGATAAAGCTGACGCCGTCGATGAGGACCGCCCCCTCCATGCCGATCCAGTGGTAGGCGATCGCGCCCAAGCCGGTGCCGAACAGCATGAACAATCCCATGACCGTCTGATTCAAGCCTGCCGCCTGCACGTATTGCTCGGGCTGCATGATGCCTTGAAGCAAGCTTGCCTCGGCAGGGGCGAAAAACTTCGAAACGGCGCTGCGCAGAAACAATATCGCGAACGTCGCGATAATCCAGTCATAGTGTATCGTAAAGAATAGCAGGGCGGTTAACCCGGCGCGTATCCAATCGCTGTTCGCGGCGATTTTCTTGCGGTCGAACCGATCGGCGAGCACGCCGACGAACAGGAAGACGAGCAGCGTCGGCAGCGAATACATCAGCTCCGCCAAGGTGGCGTAATAAGGCTGCGAGCTGAAACGATCGAGCAGGTAGAAGGCGAAAGCCATGTTGCCGATGACGGTGCCGAGCTGCGACGCGAAGTTGGCGATAAACAGTTTCGAGAAGTTTGCGTTTTTGAACAAGCTCATGGTTGGGTTCCTCCTTCTATGCGGACGCCGAGCAGCTGCTTGAGATGGGCTGCCAGCATATCGATTTGCAGCGGGATATCCAATTGATCCGGATCGCCGGCAAGCGAGTGCATCAGGATGCCGTCCAAATGCGAGGCCATGAATTTGGCGATGGCCGTAAGCGGAACGGCGGGGGCGAATTCGCCGCGTTCGACGCCGATGTTCAATATGGCGACGACGCTGGCGATGGAGCTGTTATACCTGCGCTCAAAGATGGCTCTGCGGTTTTCGTCGCGCCAGCCCGACGTATAATATTCGAAAAAAGCGGGAGCGACGCCGTCCCGGGCCTGTGCAAGTTCCATCATATGCTGGGCCAAATTCGCCTCCAGCGCTTCCCACACGGTGGCGGCGCCGGCAAGCTGATCGTTCATCTCGTTGACGTTCTGCTGATCGTTCTGGGCGACAAGCGCTTCGAAAATTTCCTCCTTGGATTGAAAATAGAGGTAAATCCAGCCGCGGCTCATCTCCGCTTCCTCGACGATATCCTTCATCGTCGCCGGTTCGTAGCCTTTACGTATGAATACGCGAACGGCAGCGTCCAATATTTGCTTCCTTCGTTGTTCCTTGTGCTCCTCCGTTACTTTAGGCGACATGTGATCGCTCCTTTCCTGGGTGACCGAAAAAATAAATGAACCGTATGTCATTTATAATAATGACACGCGGTTCATTTTGCAAGGGGGGGATGGAAATATTTTTATGACCTTATTTTTGCCAGAGCACGGGGAACGGGTCGCCCGCAAACAAATCGCCGTCTTGGCCGTTCAGCAAACCGACGTTCATGTGGCCTTCGCCGACGGTGCCTTTTTTGTACCGGGTATCGCCCGTCATCAAGTGGACCGCCATCGAACGGCGCGGCTGGTCGGTCGTGTTCGGCCCGCTGCCGTGAATCGTCAGCGCGTGATGGAAGCTGACTTGTCCGGCTTTCATGATGAACGGAACGGTGGTGAACCGTTCGCCTTCCGGCAGGTCCATTTCTTCTTGCTGCTTCTCGATATTTTGCTCGAAGAAGTCGTTTACTTTCAGCAGCCCCCATTTATGGCTGCGCGGCACGGCTTGCATGCATCCGTTGGACAAGTCGACGTCAGTGAACGCCACCCAAGCGGTGACCAACGAAGGTTCGGCACAGCACTGCCAGTAGGAATAATCCTGATGCCAGCCGACATTCGCCGTTTCTTTTTTCGTATTGCGGCCGGGTTTATACAGCAGCTGGTCGTGCCACAATCTGATGCAGTCCGCATTCATTAACGCGCCGGCGATTTCGCCGATGGCCGGGCTTGTGGCGACGCCGCGCAGCGTCAGGTCGGACCAATGCGAATTATCGGTTTTGCGGAGCGCGCGAGGGTTGTCGCCGTTTTTCCAGTAGCCGCCCCACGGCTTGCGGCCGGTCTCGAATTTTTCGTCGTAAATAAGCTCCATATGCTCGATAATGCCGGCTAGTTCCTCGTCGCTGAATATTTTTTGCGAAACCCAATATCCGTTTTCCTTGAAAAATGCAATATCTTCTCCCGTAGGCATCAAGTGACTTGGTGTGCTCATCGATTTCCGGCTCCTTTATTGTTTTTGGTTGTCCTTTGTCGTTCGTCGTAACGTTACAAGCCTATTGTAGAGCGCCGTTTGCGTTTCGTCTTTGTTTCCGCAGGGCATGTTTTTAAACATTTTGATCATCCGTACTATATGATTTGACGATATGGTATGATGGGTACGGAAGGACGGATCTACAATTTCTGGATGGGGAGCCGGTGTAGATTGGGAGTTAAAGCGGTCTATTTCGATTTGTTCGAGACGCTCATTTCGGAGTTTGCGGACGGGCAGCGAATTTCGAAAAGGCACTATGATTACCGGGAGCTGCTCGGGATCGAATGGAAGGATTTCAAGGCGGAGTGGGGAAGCCGCCAGCAGAGACGGATGACCGGCGAGCTACCGAACTTCCCCGCGGTGATCGAGGATATATTACGCTTGCGCGGATTGCCTCCAAGGGACGAGTCGGTCCGACATTTGCTGGAGGAGCGGGTGAAGGACAAGGTGCTGCCGTTCCTTCAAATCCGCCCGGATGTTATGGCCATGCTGAAGGAGCTTCGGCAGCGGGGCATTCGCCTCGGCCTGATCAGCAACTGTACGGAAGAAGAGGTTACCTATTGGGAGAAGAGCGAGCTGTCGCCGTATTTTGACGACGTCATTTTCTCCTATAAAGTTGGCTTGGCCAAACCCGACCCGCGTATTTATCGGCTTGGCTGCGAACGGTTGTCGGTTGCTCCGGAGGAAGCGTTATTCGTCGGCGACGGCGGATCGGACGAATTGAACGGCGCCTTTGGCGCAGGACTGCGCGTCGTCCACGCGGTATGGTTTAACGCAACGATCGGAAGCGATTATCGACGGGCGGCTGATCCGATGGATATTGTAATAGCGCTGGAAGGCGAAGAGGCGGCGGGATAAAGGTTGCAAGCGACATGACAGATATGAAGGACATGACAGATATGAAGGACATGACGGGAAAAAGCAAGCGGATCGTGCAAGGCATACTCTGGATCGTGTTTATCGGCTATACGGCGCTGCTCGTCTATTGGATGTTTGCCGGCTTCGGCCGGGTCAGGCACGAAACGGGCGGGCTGCGGTACAATCTTGTGCCGCTCCGAACGATCAAGAACTATTTCGTCAACTTTCATCATTTCCATTTATCGACTTGGGTTATCAATGTGTTCGGCAATATCGGGGTGTTCATGCCCTTCGGCGTGCTGCTGCCTGCCTTGTTCCGGCGGGCGCGCCGATGGTACCGGTTCTACGCCGCGTTCATTAGCGGCTTGCTCGTATTGGAGCTGCTGCAAATGCTGCTTCATGTGGGCAGCTTTGACGTGGACGACCTCATTTTGAACTCTGTCGGAGCGATGGCCGCTTATTTTCTATACGATGCGATTTCTCGCCGCTATGGAGGCGGCTGTTAACGTCATCCGGAGACGTCGGAGCTGTAGACGGCCGCATAGTGGCTGTAAGTCCGATTCGGGTATACCGAAGCGGTCGTATTATGCTGCACGGTTTGTCCGGCGCGACGAAAGCTTAGAAAAAGCAGGATCGGAAGAGGAAAAAGCCATCGTCGTGAAGAATACGACATGGAGTGAATCGGCAATCGCGGTTAAGCAGGCCGGTCAGCCTTTGGCGCAATCAACAGCTAGGTCAGCGTAATTGACAGCGTATTCAATCTCGTTGATTTTGCTGGTGCGAAACCAGCGGACCTGCACATTCGGATGCTTCAAGCCATCTATTATGTATTCCAATGACAGGCCATTGAATACAACGTAACTGAAGAACAAGAGGAGCGATTCGAATCCGTTTGTTGCGATCGTCGAATGGGTCCGAGGGGAGTATCGGTTTCGGGCTCGCAAACTTCCAAGGAGGAACTGTGGTATGGCACTTATTCAATGCAAGTTTTATTCCGAAGCATTAGGGTTAAGCACGCAAATGACGGTCATTTTGCCGGAGCACACGACAACGCAAATCGGGATGGAAAACCGCAAGCGCGGCAAACTGCATCCCACGTTGTACTTGCTGCACGGGTTGTCGGACGACGATTCGATCTGGCTTCGCCGCACCTCGATCGAGCGCTACGCGGCGGCTTACGGCATCGCGGTCGTCATGCCGCAGGTGCATCGCAGCTTCTATACGGATATGGAGCACGGCTACAACTACTGGACGTTTATTAGCGAAGAGCTGCCGCACGCGGCCCGTTCGTTTTTCCCGCTTTCGTCCGAGCGCGAGCATAATTTCGTCGCAGGACTGTCGATGGGCGGGTACGGCGCATTCAAGCTGGGGCTGCGTTGCCCGGACAAATTCGCAGCGGCCGCCAGCTTATCCGGGGCGCTGGATTTGGCATATTCGAACGCCATTGAACGATTTCCTTCGGATTACCGGTTGATCTTCGGCAACCGCCAAGTGGCGGGGTCGGACGACGATCTGCTGCATGTGCTTGGAGAGCTGGACAAGAAGGACGTTCCGAAGCCGATGCTGTACCAGATCTGCGGTACCGAGGATTTCTTGTATCAGGAAAACTTGACGTTCCGGGATGCGTGCAAGCGCACGAGCATACCGTTAACGTACAAGGAAGGTCCGGGCGACCATACCTGGGAATATTGGGACGAACATATTCAAGACGTATTGGCTTGGCTTCCGCTCAAATAAACCGAATCGAGCCGCCGCGGCGCAAACACGGACTTGCATCAGCAGGTCCCAATGCACCACGGCGTTTTTTTTATTTTGTGCAAGGAGGTGCCGTAATACTGAAGTGGTGCATGATGTGCGGGGATGGGCTTAAGTAATCGTGATGTTGATGTGGAAAGAGGTAGGTTTGAGTAGTCTTTGTGCATGGTGCGATATGAGTTAGGCTCGAGCAAATCGAAATAACTACAATTCTACATTTATTTCCCACGCAGACTTTGAAGTAACTCGAATAGCTGCGAAAATACATCTATTTTCCGGGTATATTCCGCTATTGGAGTTGAGTCTATATAATTGTGTAAAATGCTAGGTTCTCTAAAAAAGGGGGAGCCATAGGCAGAATCCTCGTTTAGAATGTAGTTGTCGAGACCCATTCAGAGGAGGA